>JANOHP010000037.1:0-10353 GCA_031406575.1 Hyphomicrobiales bacterium | reverse complement strand
TCCCGCGCGAGCAGTGGAGCCGCTTCGGGATCGACGACCGGTGGTGGCACAAGCCGCATACGCAGTGACCACGGCGAGCTCTGATCAACTCGCTGCCGCAGTGAACTACCGATCCCAGGTACGTTGAGGCCCAGGGTCAGCTCTCGCAGCAAGTAGTGACCCACCGTTGTATTGTGTCAGTGTTGATTGATCGCTGCCCAAAGCATCGCTGACGTGGGTCCGTTACAGCCTGACCTCTGATAAGCTTCACTTATCATACCTCAGGACTGGCCGCGACTGATCGTTGTTCAGTGCAATTAACTGCATTGTGACTCCCGAAGGCGAACAGACCCGACTGTAAGATCGCCCAGTCTGGCGAAGCCGACGCAACGTGCGTACCGCCGGCTCCGCGCTGGGCTCGCCCCGCCCAGGCACAGTCCGAATGGGAGACCGCTCAGCAGACCGGACATGCGCGAGACGCCATGTCGTCCGGCTACGTCCGGGACGGGGAGCTGTTCATCGGCAACGCCGTCTCGGCTTTGCTGTAGGGCCAGCCGTCCAACCTATGAATTTCGCAGGCAAAGCCGTTTGCCTCGTTAAGGCGCTCGCCCACGACGGCCGAAAACACGGGAAATTTTCGACGACGAAAGTATCTCGGCAGCTGAAGGTGTTTCGACCATCGGCAGCGTGAAGCGATCCGTAGCCCGCAACTCTTGCTGTCGAATTTTCCGACCGCGATGGCGGCTGCGCCCTGACAGCCGACAATCAGTGCCGGTTGCGACTATGACGGGTTTCGGATGCTGGCCCATCACGAGGCCGGCCACGCGCACTGGGGCCGGTGTTCGAAAGCCGACACAGTCGCTGATGAGCTGCTTAGCAGATCAACCGACGACCGCCGATGTCGCAAGACAGTCGGCTCCAGCAGGCCCAAATACCCAGCCGAGCGTGTCGTAGAGCGCCTCTGGACGTGTATTTGCCAGTAGAGCGTTGCGTAGATCGCGCTGAACACCCACAGCGTGATAGACTTCACCGAATTGCCGCGACGTCAGTTGGACGCGAGCTGTCCGTAGGTAGCGGCTGTCCTCGTACGCGAGGAAAGCTTTCGGTACGTCGTCGATCCTGCTGACCAAATCGGCCAGCACGACGGCATCCTCTATCGCCATGCAGGCGCCCTGTGAAATGTAAATGTATGTCGGATGCGCGGCGTCGCCGAGAAGCGCTATTCTTCCCCTTGCCCAGTTCCGTAAGGGTGGCCGGTCGTAGAGAACCCAGGCCCTCGAGACATCAATGTAGGGAAGCAGCGCCTTGACGTGCGGGCACGCGTCGCGAAAACGGGCGACTAGCACGTCTCGATCGCCTTTGGGACTTCCCGTGCCAGTGGCTGCGTTCGGGTCGCGGTAACTGGCTCCGATATTGTAGATTTCGCCGCGGCGAAGCGGATAGTGGAAGAGATCGAGCTCGGGCCCGCCCCACATCGTGACCGACTGCGAATAGAGGGCATCGGGCAGCTCGGCGACCGGCACCACTCCGCGACAGACAATGTAGCTGTCGGTTCGCGGTGGCTCGGCGCCGAAAAGTGCTGCCCGCGTCATTGACCACAAGCCATCCGCGGCGATCATCGCCTGCCCTTCATAAGTCTCGCCGTCTGCCGCGCTCACGACGACTCGGTCTCCGAGATCGTTGAAGCCCGTTGCACGGGTGCAGGTCTTGAACGTGATGCGGTCGCTCGCCATGCACGCTGAAACAAGGATCTGGAGGAGATCACCGCGATGCATCAGGGCATAGCGATAGCCGAACCGCTCGATGAATGCCTCGCCAATAGGCGCCCGATAGACAACCGTTCCGGCCAGCATATCGCCGAGGATCAAGTGCTCCGGGTAGGCCGCGACGCTTTGTACGGCGTCGAGAACGCCTAGCGTGGCGAAGGCCTTGAAGGCATTGGGTGGCATCTGGATGCCCGCCCCGATCTCGGTGAGGTCGGCAGCTTGCTCGAGCACGACGACGCGCTTGCCTTTGCGCGAGAGACCTAGCGCTACTGCAACACCGCCAATACCACCGCCGATGACGATGAAAGGCAGATCTTCGAGACGCTCCGTTCTCATTGCATGAAAACCGCTCGTGAGTTCCTAGGCCACCCGTCGTGCAAGTGATCAGCCCGCCGCCAGAATAGCATCAGGGAAACTTTCGGCCCAGCCATACGTTTGCGGACGTGGACCGATATACGATCGGTGGCGAATTGCTCGCCACCGACCACGTCCGTTAACTGGGATCTTGCGTCGGACCTTCAGGTGTCGATCTTCTCCACGATTTCGATGGCATCGTCGACGCCGCTGCGATGATATGTAAAGACACACATTTTTTGCGCATTCATTCCCTACCGCCGTGACACGCGAAATTAGGGGCAACCGGCAGCAACGACATGAATCTGAAGCATCCTGCGTGGCTGGCTGTCGGCGGACTGCTTGCCATGGCGGCCGGCATGGGAATCGGGCGGTTTGTCTACACCCCGATCCTTCCTGCAATGATCAGTGCGCTCGAGTGGAGCAAACTCGACGCTGGTCTCGTCGCATCCGCAAATTTCCTCGGGTATATGATCGGCGCGTTCGTCGTCGGACGACCGGCCTTTACGGCAAGGCCAAGGGCGTGGCTGCTAGTGGCGCTTGCGACCAGCGTGGCGACTACGGCCGGGATGGCGCTGTCGGAGAACCTCCCCTTACTTCTGGGCTTGCGATTCGTGGGCGGTGTGGCAAGCGCTTTCGTCATCATTTGTTCCTCGACGCTCGTGCTCGAGCGGCTCGCGACCGCCGGTCGTAGCGGGCTGGCTGCCATCCATTTTGGTGGCGTTGGCGTGGGCATCATCGCATCGGCGATCATCGTCTCGTCGATCAGCGAGTTGGGCGGTGACTGGCGAACCCTGTGGCTGGCATCAGGCATCGCCGCAGCGGTCGCAGCATTGATCGCGTTGGCCCTCATTCCAGCAGCAGAGCATTCACAAAGTGCAGCGCGCCCGACCGCAACACAACCGGCTCGCGTTACACTTGCCGGGTTAGCGGCGGCTCATGGCCTGTTCGGTTTTGGGTATGTCATCACCGCCACCTTCCTCGTCACCATCGTGCGTGAGACGGCGGCGATAAGGCCGTTGGAGCCTTGGATATGGGTGCTGGTCGGCGTCGCGACTATTCCTTCCGTGCCGCTCTGGCAACGCCTCGGTCAGCGGATCGGATTGCTGAAAGCCTACGCGGTAGCGTGCCTTGTGGAGGCGGTCGGGGTTGCCCTGAGTGTGGAGTGGTCTAGCATCGCTGGCATTTGCCTATCGGCCGTTCTGCTCGGTGGCACCTTCATGGGGCTGACCGCGTTGGGATTGATGAGCGCACGTGAGCTATCCGGCAGCCGGCCACAACGGGCGATCGGCCTGACGACAGCGACCTTTGGGCTTGGCCAGATGATCGGCCCCGCTATCGCTGGTCTCTTGTCTGAGACCTCGGGCAGTTTACGCGCCGCTTCGTTGCTCGCGGCGGCGGCATTGATAACTGCGGCGTTGCTGGCCTACGTCACATCGATCATCGACGCTCGCCGCCTACATGCAAGACGGTAGCGGCCATCATGCGCATAAGCCACTACGCGACAATGCTTGTCTCATGCGAACCGCCAAAGAACTCTGAAATCTAGGTTGGCGGATTACACAGTGCGCGAAGCGCATCATCCCAGAAGGAGACATCCAGTTACCGTCCACGCCCTCACCGATCCTGGACCCAGTCACGTCCGGAATCGGAGGCATCGCGAACGCGCTTGTGCGCCGATCCCGTCTGGCATGCGATCACTATCACCGCATGCGTGCAGCGGCCGGTTCAGGGAAATCGACACTGTCTGATCCCAACTAAGCCGCCATGCTGTTGAGCGGTTCTTCCCGCAACGCGATATCGCACAGCCTGTCGATCCACGGCGCCGGCACATAGAACAGACGATCATGGCCGCCACGTAGGATCGTCCCGCGAAACTCAATGGCTCGGCTGATTGTGCTCGCGGCGAACACGGGACCACCGCTGAAGCCGTCGTAATTGCCCTGACACCTTGGTCGCATGACCTGACTCTCGCCACCGAGCCGCAGCATGTGGAGCCCCTTCGCGGGCCGGCTCACCTCGTCGGCCCACACGAGCACCTGTGCGACCGACATCGCCTCGACACGATAGTCGCCTGCCATCTCGGTGAGCGTGCTCGGATACCCGATGCAGAAGCACTCCTCGGTCTCGCCATCTCCGGGCGGTGTTGTCGTGCGCGCGTTGAAGAACAGCGGTCCTGCCGGGTCCACCGGTATCGATGCCGGGAACTCGATGGCGCACAGATCGTGCTCCTCGATATCGCTGTCTCTTGCTCTAAACCGGGTGATGCGGCAGCCGCTGAATAGACGCCCCCCCTCGTTCGTGAGCTGGACGCAGATCTTCTCGGGATCACGATCCTAGACCTGATGCCACGAGAATACACCGAACCGCCGCCCCCTGTACCAATACAAAAAAGCTGTTCCTCGATTGCTCACGGGCCAGTCCGGGTCGTCGTTCACGATATGCAACGACACGCAAGTGCGCCGCGTCTGCTGAACCGCCAGGTTGGCAGGCAGGAACAAGCCGTTCAGCGACAGATGCCGCAACCCTAGGATTCCGCTCGTCATGGTCCTTTCCTGTCCTGCGGCACTCGCTCGGGCGTCAGCACAGTTTCAGGCCGACGACGCGCACCGTCACCTCACCCGTTGCATTGCTGACGAGTTCTGCGGCTCGCGCCTGGAGTCGTGCGATCACCTCCTCGAACGACAAGCGCTTGCCGCCCTCGGGGGCCTGCCAGGTCCTCGCTTGGTGCAGCGTGATCACCAGCACACCGTGTCGCCGGCTCGTCGGTCGCAGGTAGCGGCCCGCGAGCTGCGTCGTGAGCGCGTGCTCAAGCTGGCGAAATGTCCACCTCTTGTTGCCGTGCTTGATCTCGATGGCGACCTCGCTCGCGATCGAAAGCGCCGACACGACGATGTCCGGCTTCTTCTTGGCCGCGACCTGTGGCTCGCGGTGCACATGACAGCGGTCGCGCAACCGCGCCTTCAGATCGGCTGCCAGCCATTCCTGGACCTCGGCCTCGTCCTCGGCGCGCTGGTAAGCGCGTCGTGCCGAGGCGTCCTCGTGCACAAGGTCATATACGATCGCATCGAGCGTTTCGCTTACGAGCTCGATCACGTCGCCGCCGCTCTTCATCGGCATCAGGTAGCGGCTCTCCAGATCGCGGACCTCGCCCGGTGTCCACGTCGGCAGCTCCGCCGCTTGCTCGGCCATGTGATGCACGAGCTCGCGAAATCGGATAGGGCGGATGCCTGCGATGCCGGATGCACCGATCGCCGACAGTATCTCGAACGCCGAACGACCGGGCCGCTCGATCAGTGCCGATAGGATTGCGTTGCGCGCCGATTCCGCGTTGTCCCTCACGCCCGGCTCGTAGCTTCCCTCGTGCTGCGCATCCTCGAGCGCGTTGATCTCGATGTAGGTCAGCCGGCACAGCTCGCCCAACGCCGGCACCTCCATCGCGGTGAGGCTGCCGTTGGCGAGGGCCCGGTCGCGGCCGAACAATCCTGCCAGCGTGCTCTCCGCGCGCGCCTTGCGCTCGCTCGCCGGGGCCGACCCGATCCAGCGCTTCAGCGCCGCCATGGCTGCTTGTGCATCCACCAGATAAAGCAGCGCAAGACCGGCGACCACGCGCCGGCCTTCGCCTAGTGCCATGGCGGTCGTAACGCGCTGGCACGCAACACGCCGCAAGCGCTTGGGATCAATCTCGGCCGACAGCCGATAGATGATACGAACTCCGCGTTCTGCAGTGTGGGGGTTAAGCGTGTCGATGCCGAGCAGCCGGTCAATCACAGCCGGGGTCGCGACCGCGGGCACGCTCCCGCCGTGCTCGAGATGATGGAGCACGGTCTGCTGCCGCGTTCCGGTGTCTTGCCATTCGGTACGCAGGCCGCGCCGCAGTTCGGCCAGCGTCTCTTTCGGGTGCGAGGCAAGCAGATCGTCGAGCCAGCGCGCGTAGCTCTTCTCTGACCTGAGGCCCAAAATCGCCGCGCGCCGGGCTTCCGCTGAGGTCAACCGCGCCGCCCAATCACGGTCCTCCGCGGCCTCCACGCACATGCCAGCATAGGCGAGCTCGGTCGACCGATAGGTCGTGATGCCGTTACCGCTCGTGTGCTTGGGCCATTTCAGCGGAGCAACGCGCCACAGCCGCTGCAGGCCCGCTCGATACGCGTCCGCCACCGCCTCACCGAACACCGGCGCCAGTGCCCGCCAGTGCAGCGCGGCTTCCTCCTCGGCACTGGTACCGGTGCGTCCGCACAGCCAGCGCGTCAGGTAGATCAGATCGCCGAAGCCGTGATTGTGCAGATGGGTCAGATGGTCCGCATCGCTGATCCGGCTGGGATCGGCCTGCAGATGCGCGCGGAACTCCCGCCACGACTGCTTTGCTTTCTCCTGTTCCCGAGCGTGCTTTGCCTGCCTCTCCTTGTCCTGCCGCCGCCAGGTGAGTTCCTCGGCCGGCAACGGCGGCGGCGAAAGCCAGATCGTCAGCTCGGCGGTCAATGCGGGATCGCCCGAGATGGCGGCCTCGAGCTCGCGCTGGTGCTCGTGCAAGCGGTCGGCTTGGCGAAGCACGCCGGCCGCGAGCTGCAAGGCGATCATGCGATCACTCGGGCAGGACAGCGTGCTGACGTCGTCGATCAGCCACGCCACGTCGCCCTCGCTGCACCCCCAATTCAGGGAATGGCGGCGCACGTGATAAAACTCGCTCGGCCGTTCGCCGATCTCGGCCTCGGCCGCGTCCAACGACGCCCACAGCAGACGCCGCTTGACCGCCGGCGCGACGTTCACCGCCGCGCTCAGGTCGGGCAGCTCGTCATGGCGATGATAGTGATCGCAGCGCTCTATCGCCAACAGTGCGCGGATGACTGCGTCCGGCGCTGCTCCGTGGGCCAGAGTACGCATCGCTCCCAGCACCACCGGCACCAGTGGCTCGGCCAGACGCCAATGCCGTCGCGACAACGGCTCGTGCTCGCTCCGGTGCGGCTTCTGCAGCGCGAGATCGGCGATCACCTCGATCAAGGCCAGCCGCTGCTCTGGGGTATGGCAGGCAACGCTGAGGTCCGAGAGCCGCTCGGCGAACCCACCGACGGCATTCTTGGAGAGGGGCACGCAGCCTTCGATCAAGGTCTTGAGACCCGCGACGTCGAGATGGTCGGGGAAGAGCCCTGTCGCCAGATGAGCGGCTTGGCTTTCCTTGATTGCCCCCGGCACCCGCATCAGTAGTTCCGCGAGTTCGGCCAACGCTGCATTGTCGCTGCAGGCAACTGCAGCTTCCAGCGCCGTAATCGCGAGCCAGCTCGATGCCCAACCTGCTTCCAGCACTTCGCGCCACAGCGGCTGACAGGCCGCGATCTGTCCCTCCCGGATCATTCGCAACAGGCAGCCGCGAAATTCCTCGCGCGGGTTCAGCTCCCACGCCGCTGTGATTTCGTTGGACAGGTCCTTGTGCGCGAACAGCCAGATCGCCCGGTCGTCGACACGATCCTCGTACATGTCGCCATCGCGATGCCGCTCGGCGAGCCGGAGCAACACGGCGCGGCGCGCGGCCATCGGCAGCGATCCGGGATCACCGCGCTGGATCAGGATCATCGGCTCACGCGCGATGATCGCATTGCACAGGTCATTGTCCTTAAGCGCCAGCCACGCCGCGACCGGGCGCAGTGCCGGGACGACTGTGGCTACGCCGAACCGCTCTGCGAGCAGGAGGCGCTCGATGCGCTGACGCGGACACCCTCGTTCCCGGAGTCGCCGGAGCCAGCACGCCGTCAGATAGTCCTGTGTTCCGCGATGGTGGAAACGTATTCGCCCGTAGGTCGCCGGCGCGAATATCGGCCTGCGCAGCAACGTGCCGCGCTCCTCGTCGGTCCAGTCGGGCAACACGACCACGGGATCGATCGCCGAGGCCGCCAGCGCCGGATCGGCCTCCTGTGCGGCCGCACGCAATGTGAAGCTATGGCCAAAGGTCAGCGCCGCCGCGAGCCGCTCGGCACCGTGCCGCGCCTTCTCGGCCGTGAGCACACCGCTGTCCGCCCTGTCCCGCTGCCGCTCGCTCAGCTTTACGGCCACTGCGTGCTCAGTCATCAGGGCGAGCGATGCGAACCGCCCCTTGCTCTTCCAATACTCGGCGAGCTCGAGAAGATCTGCCGGCCGCTCCGTCAGCGCGCCCAGGCCATGCTGTTCGATCGAGCTCAAGAACCGATCGACATCGGTCACTCCGCGCCCTTGCGCCAGTGCCCGATGCTCGGCGTCGTTCAACGCAGGGAGCCGCACGACGGTCAACGATTGTGGCACGTCGTCATTGGCCGCCACAGCCGGGCGCGTTCTCTCCTGCTTGAAGACCGGATCGAGCAGCTGGCCTTCGGGGTCCTCGATCTCGCCTTTTGGGGGCGCCGGAGCCTTCAGGAGACGGCTCACCGTGTCGAAGTCCTCGCGTCCGCGCCAATCGCTGATGCGGCACGACACATAGACATGAGCTCGGCCGAGGGCGCCGTCGAGTTCGCGCGCCAGCCGGTGCAGCGCCTTGTCGAACCGGCGCCGGTTGAGCCGTGCCTCATCGACCGAATCCAGAAAGAAGTACCCCCGCTCGCCACCGGCTTTCCAGGCTACGAGCAGCGCCGCCTGCTCGGTGCTAAGGCAGGCCTCGAGACCGTCGTCCGCGAGGTCCTCGACACGCACGAACACGGCGAACCGTCCGGCTTGCTGCAGGATCACCGTCCTCGCCTCGAACTCCGCGGTCTTGCCGCACCCTGCTTCGGCCAGCAGCACGACGCGCGGCTTGTCGATCAGCTCCGCCCAACTCAACCAATTGCCGTACTTGCGCCCCCAATACGGCGGCGGATCGAGAGGGATCTCTGCATCCTTGTCGATCGGTGCGAACAACCGGTCGAGTGCGACGTGCCCGAGCAAATCGGTTTGGATCGCCGGGGGCAGTGCTTTGACTTTCATCGTGGTAACGGCCATGCAGAGTGATTCGCGATGGCGAGATGATACCACGCGCGTCTCGCCAGTACGCTGCTCACGCCTTCGGCATGTCGATGACAAATTACCAACGCAAAACAGGGACGTGACTGGATGGCTTGGTATGACGTTAGGACGCCTGTGAAAGGACAGCGGATCAGACCGACGCCACGTCGCCGAACCCCTCGATCATTCTTCGCTAGCAACTGGATGTCCGGTCAGGTGAAGTTACCCTTTATGGCGGCCCCTTCAGGACGGACCCTCTTGCATGACCCAAATCCCCATCCATGAACCGACGCTCTGGGCCGATGACGGTTGGACGGCGCAAGTGATCAAGAACGAGGATGATGACGGCTGGGCCGTCGCCATGATCAAGGATGGCGAGCCTGAGCCAGCATTGGTCGGGCCGTGGACGATGGGGCGGGATAAGAGGAACCCGAAACCCCTGGACAGCCAAGCGTTCATCACGCTGGTCAAGACGGCCACCGAGTATATCCGCCGCCACGAGCAACAACGACACGCGCAGCTGCACCAGAGCATCGAGATCAGTCGGGATATGGGTGGGCCGTTAGCATCTCGCTCAGCATCTGTTGTGGTGAGCCTCGACATTGTCCCGGATGACGACGACCCTCACGGCCAGCTCTCCGCGCGTGATAGTGCAGGCGAGCTCCTCGCGCAGGTGCGGGTGGCGCCCTCCTACAAATTGACCCGCGCCAGCGCCACCGCCTGGATCGCAAGCAATTTCAGCCAGCCCGGCGAGCGATGATCCGCGTTCGCCAAGCCACGGTCGTGGCCAATCGTGATCACGGAAACAGCCGCGCTGTGAACTGTTCGAAAACCCGTTGCGGCAAGAAGCGCTTTCTGCGCGCGACCCAGACGGCTTGGCGGCCGACGGGATAATGGAGCGCTGGCCGGCCGGACGACAGGGACGTCCGCTGTCGGACGTGGGGCGACCGCGCGTTTTTCTTGGTCACTGCACTGACGCATACGGGTCTCGACTTCCGCTATCTCTGCGATGCCGAACTTTATGGTCGCTCACGCTAAGCAGGGGCGTGGCCCCTATTGGCCCGAGGCACAAACGCGACGCTGATTGGCCGACGACGTGGGAGGATCAGCAGGGACCGTCTAGCACCTCGACAAGGCTTCCCGTCCCGGAAGCTCAGGGCCTGCTGGCCCTTGATAATGCTCTGTTATCGAGGCCCAGGATCAATCTCCGACTGATCGGTGTTCGTAATGCGCCATGCCGTCAGAGGACGTCGAAACATGGGTCTCTGACACCGCACTGGCGGCACTGGCTGCTGATGGAGCGCCAGAGGCG
>JANOHP010000029.1:0-28990 GCA_031406575.1 Hyphomicrobiales bacterium | reverse complement strand
AGTGAGAAGTGAGAAGTGAGAAGTGAGAAGTGAGAAGTGAGAAGTGAGAAGTGAGAAGTGAGAAGTGAGAAGTGAGAAGTGGTGAGTGTCGTCGCTGAAAGAGGCAGATGATTGGGTGATTTACTTGGGAATTGGACCTCTGGCGATGCCCTCAGTCGTCGGACGCAACATCCGATATCTCACCACTCACCATCTGACCATTCACCACTCACCCCCTTCGCCTCAATCCGAACGTCCGCTCGACCAAGTCCGCCAGACCCGTGACGTCATCGAGGGCGTACAGCGGCAGTCCACCGGCATCGGTGGGGTGATCGGAGGCAATGGCGATGACACGGGGATCGCCCGGCGCAATGGGTCCGTTCGTGAAGGAGGCGGTGCGGCGGGCCTCGATCTTGGCGATCGGCGCCGATTTGTAGCCTTCCACGATGATGAGATCGCACGGGTCGAGCAGCGCCACGACGTCCACGAAATCGGGTTCGGGGGCGGTGCCCAATTCCTTGATCAGCGCCCACCGCTGCGGCGAGACCACGGCCACCTGCCCCGCGCCGGCTCGGCGATGGCGCGCGCTGTCGGCATCCGACGAGTCGATGTCGAACTTGTGGTGGGCATGTTTGATCGTCGACACCGTGTAGCCGCGGCGCGTGAATTCCTCGACGAGACGCACCGTGAGCGTCGTCTTGCCGGATTTCTTCCAGCCGGCGATGCCGATCACGGGGGTGCCGTGCCGGCCAGTCAGCGCGGAAGACAAATCGGGTCGGGTCACGGTCATGCGCGCATCAATGCCAGAAGGCGGCGCGCCTCGTCCATCTCCGATGGCGTATTGGCGTTGAAAAACGGGTCTACCCGCTCCGTGCCGACAGCGAGGAAAGGGAAATCGACGCCAATGGTGCCGTGTCGGTCGGTCCAGGCCAGGACTTTGCGCGTGCCCGCACGCAACGCCACCTCGAGGTCGTCGGCGAGAGGAACGGGCCATAGGCCAATGACGGGATGCAGCTCGCCTCCCGAGCGCGCCATGGCGATGGCGTTCGGCCGGCCCGAACTGGCGTCGGCGAGGCGGCGCACGAGATCGGCGGGCAGGAACGGCGCATCGGCCGACACGCTCGCCACATGAGTCGCCGCGGGGGCGTTTACAGCCGCCCACCGCAGCCCCGCGAGCACACCTGCCAGCGGTCCGACGAACCCCTCGATCGTATCTGGGACGACGGGCAAGCCGAAGCTGGCGAACCGCGCGGGCTCCCCATTGGCGTTCAACACGAGATGGCCGACCTGCGGCTCCACTGCCGCGATGACGTGGGCCAGCATCGACTGCCCCTGGAGATCGAGCAGGCCCTTGTCGCCCCCCCCCATGCGCCGGGACAGGCCACCCGCCAGTACGACGCCCGCATATCGCTCGCGATGTTCGTTGCTCATGGCGCCAACCTAGGCGTTCTGCTGGCTCCGGCCAAGGGCGACCCGACCTCCTTATTCCCCGGCTGAAAGATAGAGTTCTCCCGAAATCACTGAATTGGCGGCCGTGTCACGACAAGCGTTATTCACCCCTAACCGATGGCAAGGCACTGACGTTGGCCGACTATTCGTCTCAGCCGAGGAATGGGGGGCCTCATGGCACTTCAATTCTCCTTCCCGTCATCCCGCTCGTCGCGGCGCGCGGTTGCGAAGTGGGCAACTGAAGCGCTCAGAATGCGCCGCTCCTCGGCCAGGATGATGGAAGCAGTGAATGACCCTGACCCGGCCTCACGTTGGGTCGACGATCGCATCGACAGCTGGCAGACACTGCGGCAACATCCGATTCGGCCACATTCGGGCGCAATGTTGAGATGAGCCCGTCGCCCGACTGGATGGTCAGGCATGCACCGGTCTTGCGCTCTGGAGGCACCATGAAGCTCTTCGCTGGCCTGAACGTGTGGATGCTGCCGCTGGCAGCCGTGCTCAGTTTTGCGTTCGGCGGAATTTGGTATGGGCTGCTGTCGCGTCAGTGGATGGCAGCGCTGGGACGGACGGAAGACGAGATCAAAAGCGGCGGCGGACCCTCGCCGGTGCCGTTCATCATCACCTTCCTTGCGCAACTCGTCATGGCGTGGGTACTGGCGGGGCTCATCTTGCACCTGACGCGCGCCGGCATTCCCGCCACCCTGCGTAGCGGCATGATCACCGCCGCCTTGGCGTGGTTCGGCTTCGTGCTGGCCCCCCTCGTCGTCAATCATCAATTCCAAATGCAGAAATCCGCCTTGACGGCCATCGACGGCGCCCACTGGCTCGGCGTCCTGCTGATCCAAGGCGCGATTTTGGGGATGTGGGGCTTGGCGTGACGGGGCGTGTCTACGCGCCTCACAAAATCTCGAACACGTCGTAAGCGGCATGATCGGGCATGCGACGTCCGACGCCGACGGCGACGATGCGGTTGAGCCAGTCGTATTTCGGGGCCGAGGTTTCGAAGTAGGGCGTGTTCCTGAGATAATATTCAGTCGGCGCTACGACCTCGCCGGCTGCGATGCGGGCCATCACCTCGGGGCTTCCGTGGCGCACGCCGGTGTAGTGCATGAAGATCAGCGCGCCATCGTCCGTTCGCAGAACCAAGCGCACGTTCGGCACCATCGAACCGTCGGCCCGCAGCGTCTTCATGTCCATACCGCCCGGCAACAGGTCACCTCTCAGCCGCGGCCCCTCGAACGTGCCGGTACCGATCAGATCGATATGGCGCGTGCCACCGGGCACGGCGCCGACATCGTGCAGTTGCGAAACGGTGGCGGTTATCGTGAAGAGATATTGCGAAGCGAGTTGCGGCATGCGTGGTATCCGGGTGCTGAGTGCGTTGCGCTCGTCGCAGGCGTCGAGCGCTTTTTAGTCGATATGAATTGCTATCGCCGCGCACCCGACATCCACGGCTGACTCGGAACTGTCGGGTCGCGGCCGATGGCCTTGACCCAAGTTGTGACTGCCGTGCATTTGCGAGTCATGCAGTCTCGACGATGGTGCCGAGCCATGAATGATATAACAGCCCGATCCGCCGCGCTAACCCAACGACTTGGTGTGCCGTAAACGTTGGGTCGCGCTGCGCTTGACCCAACCTTATGACGGGCCTACGCGAAAAGCACACTACCGCAACCTTCGCTCCGGCATTTTCGTGGTGGAGCCGTGGGCTTTGTTCCAGAGGGCGACGTCGTGAGTGAGCATGAGTGGGGGTTCGATGAGACGCCATGAGAGGGTGGGGCCGTCGAGGATCCATTCGAGGTAGCCGGGGCGGGGAATGCCGAAGCCGGCGTGTTGGCGTTCGATGATGTTGAAGAAGCTCGTGGCCGGCGCCCAGACGATGTCGATGCCTCGATAAGTCGCCCGGTTATGGACGTGGACGTGGCCGCAGGCGATCGTATGCACGCCGCCCGCGACGCAGGTGTCGAGCAGGTGTCCGCGCACGGCATGGGGAATGGCCAGCGACGTGAAGGTGGCGTCGTCGGGCGCATGCAGGAAAGGCGGCATGTGCTGGAAGAGAAGCACCGGTCGGTCGCCGCGTTCGGCAAGGGAGCGCGCGAGGAAAGCGTTCTGTTCGACGTCTTCCGGCCGACCGCTGCCGAGCAGGGCCGTATCGATGCCGACGAGCCGCCACGCGCCCATGTCGCGACACCACCATTGCGGACCGATATGCCGCCGCCAACGGGCGATGCGCGCGTCATCGATCGGTTGGTCGAGGCGGACGGCGAGCGCGGACTCGCCGATGTCGTGATTGCCGGGAATGGCGATCCAGGGCGCGGCCAGTTTGTCGTGCTCGAGTCTGGCGAAGTCCAGATCATCGTCTTCGGCCGCGCCGTCGAAGGACAGATCACCGCTCGCCACGATCAGGTCGGGCGGGTTGGCGGCGATCTCGGCCAGGAAGACCTCCCAGTTATCGTGGAAGTAGGCGCGTCGGCGCGAGAGGTGCGTGTCGGAAACCTGGACGATGCGCAGCGGCTTGGTCATCTGGGGTCCTCGCTCAGGCGCGATAGAGCACACGGCCTTCGAACAAACGCCGCGCGGTGCGGTAGACGGCGGCGTATTCGGCATGCGGTTGTGCGGTGGCGTTGGCCGCAGGCCGCACGCGCGCGTCGACGACGATGACGCCCGACGGGTGGGCGATGCGAATTTGGGAAGCGTCGGGGGCGAGGCCCCGCGCCATGGCGGCCGCGAGGCTGCCCTCGATGCGGGTGGCGACGGCAAAGCATAGGGCGCCCGTCAGCGGCGTGGCGCGATGGGGTTGGCCGCTCGAGATGACGCGCACCACGATGTCCATGTCGGCGGGTGACAGCGTGCGTCCCGACAGCGTCGTCATCGCTGTGGGTTGGGCGAGCATGGCGATGAAGGGCGCGCTCATGTTGGCGGCGGCGTCGATGTTTGGCGCAATTCCCATGGTCACCGACGCCGATCGGCGGATCGCTTCGAGCTTCGCCATGAGGGGTTTGTCGGCTTCGATTTGCGCGGGCGTTTCCGTGGCTGTTGCACCGAGGGTAGCAGCGGCGACCATCACGCACGGGTTTGCCGCATCGACGAGGCTGACGGTGACGGGCCCGGCGTCGGGCACCTCGAGCGTGTCACGCGCGTGCCCTGTGGGGAGCAATCGGCCCGTGCGCGCGCCGCCCGGTGCCAAGAACTCGAGGCGAATGGGTGCGCCCGTTCCGGCGACGCCGTCGATCGCCATGTCACCGTCGATGGCGGCGAGCGCGCCCTCCATCGGAAAGCGAGCGACGATGATTTTTCGCGTGTTGGTGTTGTGAATGCGCACGACGGCGTCGCCGCCGTTGGGCCGCACGACGAGGCCTTCGTCGATGGCGAACGGCCCGATCGCCGACGACATGTTTCCGCAGTTGATGCCGGTGTCGACGCGGGGGGTGTCGATCAGGATTTGCGCGAACGTGTAATCGACATCGCCATCAGGATGTGTCGGTGGTCCGACGACGCAGACCTTGGAGAGGGAGGAGACGCCGCCGCCCATGCCGTCGAGCTGGCGCATGCTGGGATCGGGCGAGCCCATCAGCGACAGAAAGATCGGCGCCCACGCGTCGCGGTCGGCGGGCAGATCGCGCGCGTGGAACATCACGGCTTTCGACGTGCCGCCGCGCATGAACACGGCGGGCAACTTGGCTTGCGGCATGGAAGCCCTCGGTCAGGTGTTGAGATAATTGAGCTTGGCGCCGGGGCGTTCCCACTCCATCGCGACGAGGCGACCCGACATGGAGAGCGTCACGAACGCCGTGCGCAGATCGGGGCCGCCGAAGCAGATGTTGGTGCAATAGGGATCGCCGGGAATGGGCACGTGCTTGAATTTACCGTCCGGCGCAATCGACGTAATGCCGGGGTTCATCAAGGTCGCCACGCAGATGTGGCCAGCGGAGTCGACGGCGAGCGAGTCGAAATTGTTGAACCCGCCGACGCCGGCGATCAGGCGGCCACCGCTCGGCGAGGGCCAGGGTTGTTTGGCGAGTTCACCCGGCGCCATGATGTCGAAGGCCCAGACGCGACCCGTCCAGGTTTCGGCGACATAGAGCACCTTGCCATCGGGAGACAAGCCGCAGCCGTTCGGCGTCATCAACGGAAAAGCGATCTCTTTGATCTGCGTGCCGTCGGCCTTGGCGTAATAGAGGCAGCCGGTGTCCATCTCGCGATCCCGCCGCTTGCCGAGATCGGTAAAGTAGAAGCCCCCGTGCGCGTCGAAGACGAGATCGTTGGGGCCGTTCAACTTGTGGTTGGGTCCCTTGGTGTAGAGCGTGTCGACCTTGCCGGTTTTCAAGTCGACGCGCTGAATACTGCCGTTCGTGTACGTGCGCGCCTGCGTGTGGGGCCGCAGGCCTTGCGCATCCTTGATCCACTCGAAGCCGCCGTTGTTGGTGATGTAGCACGCGCCATCGGGGCCGATGGCTGCGCCGTTGGGCCCGCCGCCGGTTTCGGCGACGACGGTGATGGCGCCCTTGGCGTCGACACGCGACAGGGTGCCCCGCGCGATTTCGACGAGCAACACGCTGCCGTCGGGCATGGCGATGGGGCCTTCCGGGAATTGTAGTCCAGATGCGATCTCTCGAATGGCGGGCATGGGCGGGCTCCTGCGGCGCGGATGTTGGGATCCGCGCGAAGGCTCACACGCCCACCGGTGATGCGCAAGACGGGACGTCCGAGGGGGGCGTTCAATTTAGTCCGTCATGTGTGGACGGCACCCGTGGGTCAAGGTGTTTTCGACGGGGCAGCGGGCTGGATCAGCATACCCATGGGCGAGCGGGCGAGGGCCTGCTAGCATCAGCCGGCCAACCTTCAGGCGACCCGGTTCCAGGATCGCAATTACAGGAGACCGCAATGCCCTTCGCCAGCAAGTATCTGTTCGTCGTCAGCATGGACGTGGAGCCCGAGCAAGAGGCGCTGTTCAACGAGGTCTACGACACCGAGCACATTCCGCTGATCTGCAAGGTGCCGGGCGTGCGCGGCGCGAGCCGGATGCAAGGCGAGCCCTTCAAAATGCAGCTCGCCGGAAAAACGATCGACAAACCCCACGACGGGCCGCGCTACACCGCCATCTATGAAATCGACAGTCCCGCCGTGCTGCTGTCGCCCGAGTGGGCCAAGTATGCCGAAGAAGGCCGCTGGCCGACGCACGTGCGCCAGTACACGAAAAACCGGCATCACCATGTGTTGAAGGTTCGGTGAAGCCCCGCGCTTGTCATCCCGTGGCTGGTTGGCGGGGTGAGCCAATTCATCCGTCGGACTGTCGGTAGATGCGATCTCCACAAATTCAACGTCATCCCCGCGCAGGCGGGGACCCACGTTCGGTCATTGGAAGTTGCTACATCGCCTCGCGGATCACCGGATTATCGGAGATACCGGTGTGAATCGTTCTGCTGACCGAGCGCGTTTCGCTGGCGTGTCGCGGGGATGACGTGGAGGGGTGGATCAGTGCGTGAATTGAATGGCCCTGCACTCATTCGCGGGATCCAACAATCCGCACACTCCGCACCCAACCGATGGCTGAATCCCGGTGGCACGCACCGGGATGACAAACCTCCTCCCGTTCGCATATTCCCCTCTTGCCCCGCCAACCATTTGCCATAAGTACCCCATGCTCGAAAAAATCCTGATCGCCAATCGAGGCGAAATCGCCTGTCGGATCATCCGCACCGCGCGCCGTCTGGGCGTGGCGACCGTCGCCGTCTATTCGGACGCCGACGCCCAGGCGCTGCATGTCGGCCAAGCCGACGAGGCCGTGCACATCGGCGCGTCGCCCGCCACCGACAGTTATCTGCGGGGCGACACGATCATTGCGGCTGCTCTGCGCACGGGCGCGGATGCGATCCATCCGGGCTATGGGTTCCTCGCGGAAAATGCGGATTTCGCGCAGGCGGTGGCCGACGCCGGTCTCGTCTTCATCGGACCCTCGGCCGATGCCATGCGCGCGCTCGGAGGCAAAGCCGCCGCGAAAGACATCGCGATCAAAGCCGGCGTGCCCGTGGTGCCGGGCTATCAGGGCGACAAACAGGATGCGACCACGCTGACCGCCGAAGCCAAAAAAATCGGCTTCCCCGTGATGATCAAGGCGGTCGCCGGTGGCGGTGGGCGCGGCATGCGCCGCGTCGATAGCGGCGCAGAGCTGCCCGAGTTGCTGGCGTCGGCGCAGCGCGAGGCGCAGGGCGCGTTCGGCAATGCCCTTGTTCTCATCGAGAAACTGGTCGAGCGGCCGCGCCACATCGAGGTGCAGGTGTTCGGCGACAGTCACGGCAACGTGGTGCATCTGTTCGAGCGCGATTGCACGCTGCAACGGCGCAACCAGAAGGTGATCGAGGAAGCGCCGGCCCCCGGCATGAGCCCGCAGTTGCGCGCCAAAATGTGTGCCGCAGCCGTGACGCTGGCCCGCGCCGTGGGCTACGAAGGCGCGGGCACCGTGGAGTTTCTGGTCGAGGGCGGAACGCTCGGTCCTGACGCGCGCTTGTACTTCATCGAGATGAACACGCGGTTGCAAGTCGAGCACCCGGTGACCGAGGAGATCACAGGTCTCGACCTCGTCGAATGGCAGATCCGCGTGGCCAGCGGGGAGACGCTGCCACTCGACCAAGACGACATCACGATGAGCGGCCACGCCATCGAGACGCGGCTGTGCGCCGAAGACCCCGCGAAAGAATTCTTGCCCAGCATCGGCGAGATTTATGCGTTCGAGACGCCCGACGACATGGCGGGATTGCGCGTCGAGATGGGCGTCGAAGCCGGTCATGCCGTATCGCCCTATTACGACTCGATGATCGCCAAGCTCATTACGACGGCCGACGATCGCGATACGGCCGCCGATCTGATGATCACCGCGCTGCGGCGCACGGTGATTGCGGGTCCCGTCACCAACCAGGGTTTTCTGGCCGCGCTGCTCGAGAACGACGACGTGCGCGACGGGCGCATGGATACCGGGCTCATCGGCCGCGAGCTCGCGCGCTTGTCGGCCCGCGCCGATTATCCCGATGCGCTGTCGGCGGCGATGGGCACGTACCTGGCGCAGATGGGCGACGATGCCGACGAAGCGGCGGGTGTTTCGAACTTGTCGCCCTGGCGCGCGCGCGATGGCTTTCAGTTGGGGCCGCCGCGCGCCGAGCGCCGCAAGGTGATCCTCAATGGGGCCGCCGTCGAGGCGCGCATCGCGTGGAGTGCTGAGGGCGCCCTGACCACGCTACCGGAGCGCGACACGGGCGCGACGGCGCCGCCGACGTGGTATTTCGAGCATCGCCCGGAACCGGGTCGTCTGCTCGTGGTCGTCGATGGCGTGCAGACCGAGCTCGCCGCGCCCACGTGGGATGCGTCGGCCGTGGATGACGGGGCGGACGGCAGCGCCATTCGCGCGCCGATCAACGGCAAGGTCGCGCGCATTTTCGTGACCGAAGGCGACGTGGTCGACAAAGGCGCGCGCATCGCCATCGTGGAAGCCATGAAAATGGAACACGTGCTGCATGCGACGCGCGCCGGCACGATCGCGAAAGTGGCCTCCCAAGAAGGCCAGCAGGTGACCCAAGGCACGCTGATCGTGAGTCTGGTCGAGAGTTGACCCACCTGGGTGCTTCCCGGCGGACCTCCTCATCCTGAAGCGCCTCATGGCGCACCACCCGATTTTGTCATTCTCGGGCTCGGCCTTGACACGCACCCGATGACTCGAGGGGCGAGGTCGACATGGGATGGTCGGGTCACGGCCCCACCCAGACCCCCAACGTATCGGTATGCCCCACGATCGCGCCGGTGCGGTCCAGGTGGCGCCAGTCGGTAATTGTAGCGGCAGATACGGCGCTGGTTTCGGCGACGGCGTCGGCGAAGCCGGTGGCCAGATCGCGGATGAGAGCGGCTTCGGCGGCGCCCAGCACCCAAGGGCTGTCGGCGTCCTCGACGCGGTAGCCGTGCGCGGCCAGGGCGAGCGCCAAGGCGGCAGGCGCGCCGGGTCCTGCGGCGCGGCCGAAGCCTTTGTCGGTCGTTTGGTGCGCGTGGAAGGCGGCCGCCATCGCCGCATCGGCGGGGTGCGCGGGCGTCCAGCTCTGGTCACCGTCGTAGGTGAGCACGGTGTAGAAGTGCGCGCGTCGTGCAGCGAGTGCGGCGGCGAGAGACTGGAGAAAGCTCTCCGAGCACAGATCGAAGAACGCCGAGGCCGTGACGAGATCGGCGTCGGCACCCAGGGCCGCATCGAGATCGGCGTTCAAATCGGCTTGGCGAAACGCGACGTGCAGCGTGCGGCCGGACTTTTCCAGGATGAGGGTCTCGGCCGACACGGCCGCGCGATCCGCCCACGTCGTCAATGCCGCCCGCGCCGCCGCGAGCAAGCGCGCATCGTAGTCGATGAGCGTCCAGGACTGCGTGGCCCCCAGCAGTGCCGACGTGGCGCGGATGTTCGATCCCGTGCCGCAGCCCAGGTCGACGACGCGGACGTCGTCGTGACCCGCGAACTGCGCCGTGAGCCGCGCCGCCAAGGCCCCGTTGCGCGAGCGATGATCGACCGGCTCACGCAGCGCCAGCCACTCGGGCGAAAAACCACTCATGCAGCACCCTTCCTGATCACGTCGGCGATGATACGAGCCGTGTCATCCCATGTCGGCAACATCTGGGCGGCGACCCACGCCGCATCGCTCATGCGCCGTCGCCGGGTCGCGTCGGCGATGAGCGTCGCCAGCGCCGCACCGAAAGCTGCCGCATCACCCGGTGGCACTTTCAGCGCTGCCGCATCGGGTACGGTTTCGGCAGCCGCCCCGCCCGTCGTGCACACGATGGGCAAGCCACGCGCCATCGCTTCGGTCAGCACCATGCCGTAGCCCTCGAACAGCGACGGCATGAGGAAGATGTCGGCGCTGGCATAGAGCTGGTCGAGGTCGGCTTGGCTCGCAGCTCCGGTCAAGCGAATGCGCGAAGCCAGACCCGACTGCGCGATTTTTTGGTGGAGGCTCTGGGTCGTTTCCGGGCTGCGATCGTCGGACCCGGCAATGGTCAGCCGCCAATCTTGATGCGCCACCAGCCCGAGCGCGGCGACCAGAACGTCGTAGCCTTTGCGCGGCACGACCGATCCGACCGCGAGCAAGTGCAGCGGCGCGCCTGTGCCTGCTGCGCGCGCGGCGCGCGCGGTGCCGGGTTCGGCGACCGTCACCTTGTCGGGCGGTACGCCGAAATCGGTGACCAGGGCGCGCGCGGTCGTGGAACTCGTGACGATCACGTGGCGGGCGTGGGCCAGCGCCGTCACCTCCGACGCGTGCAGCTCGCGCTGTCGCGCTTCCGACAGCCCCGCTTCGAGCGCCAGCGGATGATGACAGAGCGCCAGGATGGGTTGTCGAATGCGACTCACGAGGTCGCCTGGCATCGCGCCGAAGGCCAAGCCGTCGATCAGCAGCGTGGTGTGGGCGGGCAGCGCGGCGAGCGTCGTCTCGGTGGCGCGCAAATCATTCGCCGTCGGGGCCGGAAAAGATCCCGGCAGTGTCACGTGCCCAACCTCGACGCCACAGGCCGGAAGCCGCGCCAGCACGCGCCGATCGTAGGTATAGCCACCCGTGGGCAGATCGATGTCACCGGGAATAACGAACGCGCAGGGGATCATGAGCGGTTGTTATTCTGCGGCTTGCGGATGCGCGTGGTGGCCGCCCTTGGGTTGCTCCGCCAGCTCGATGACGAGACCGCCGGTCGACTTCGGATCGAGGAACACGATGCGGCAGTTGCCATGGCCGATCATCGGCGTTTCCGTTTGGAACGTGACGCCCTTGCCGCGCAGCTCGTCCATCGAGGAGTCGATATCCTCGACCTCGAGGCAGATGTGGAACAGTCCCTCGCCGCGTTCGGCAATCCAGCGGTTGGTGCCGGTATCGGGTTTGTCGGACTGCAATAGCTCGAGGTAGGTCTCGCCGATCGGATACATGGCGAGGCTCGTCGCGTGCTCGGGTAAATGCTCCTCGTACTCCATGGCAATGCCGAGCTTGTTTTCGAGCACGGCCTTGATGGCCGCCATGTTCTTACACGCGATGGCGATATGTTCGATGCGCTTGATTTTCATGGGGGGCAGTCTCCTCGGCGGGCAGTGACAGGGAACTGTCACATGCTACGACGGCCCAGGCCAACCGACCAGCCACACGAGGGCGTCTCCCCTCCTGTTTCCCGGAGGTTGCGCCCGTGGCGCGCCCATCCGGGATCGCGCGCGGCAGTGTTGGCCGGATCGCCACCACTTCCCGAAAAGTGCACCCGCGCCACCGTCGCACTCGACCCCCACGGGAAGCGGTCCCGGCTCTGCGCAGTGCTGTCGCCCTGCTCCGGCCGAAAAACAAAGGGGGTGAGGCAGGTGGCTGTCCTTTGGGCCTGACACCGCTGCAGCACCGATCAGCGGCCGTCGTCGCACCGTCGTGGAAGGGTATCTGGCCAAAGGCCAGACACCCTGGCACGTTTACACCAGAGTCCCGTGCGCCGCCTCAGGGCGCGGCCTCCAGGGCCACGCCTTCGATGGTGATGCGGTGCATCAGGCGGCGCTCGCCGTGATAATCGTTGAGGGCGTAGTGCCAAGTGGCGCGGTTGTCCCAGAAGGCCATGGAGCCTTCCTCCCATTTGAAGCGGGTCTGGAATTCAGGCCGCGCGGCGTGCTGATAGAGATAATCGAGCAGGGGTTTGCTCTCTTTCTCGGTCCAGCCGTCGAACCGGATGGTGAAGCCGCCATTGACGTAGAGCGTGGGGCGGCCGGTGTCGGGATGCCGAATAACCACGGGATGGACGGCATCCTGCGTCGCCAACTCCGGATTGACGAGGCGATCCTGCCGGTCGGGATTGTTCTGCCGTGCCGCCGCGCCGAAAACGTGGCGGCTGGAATGCACCGCGCGCATGCCCTTGAGCGTTTCTTTCAGGCCACTCGACAGGGCATCGTAGGCTTGTCCCATGCAGGCAAACATGGTGTCGCCGCCACGCGGAGGAACTTCGCGGGCCAGCAGTATGGACCCGAGTGCCGGGATGAGATCGTAGCTGTGATCGGTATGCCAGCCGCCGCCGATGTTGGTGGTTTGCGCGGGCTCTTTGCGCACTTCCGCGATTTGCGGATAGTCGGGCGCCGTCTTGAAGAAACGATTGATGTTGATCGCGCCCATGCGCTCGGCGAACGCGATGTGCTGTTGGGGCGTCAGGCGTTGGTCGCGAAAGAAGATGACGCCGTGATCGCGGAACGCTTGGCGGATCTCCGAGACGGTGTCTTTATCGAGCGCCTCCGCCAGATTGACACCCGAAACGACGGCGCCGAGCGCCCCCGACGTCGGCTGAACCTCAATTCGCGCATTTCGCATTTGAACCCCTCAGGTGTCACAGGTCGGGTGACAATGGCCGAGTTGACCACGACTCCCACCGCATTGCCAAGCTGGAGAACAAAGCCTGCCGCGACCCCTTGACGAACCCTTGCGGAGTGCCGCCAATTGCAATCGGGTGCGCAGAGCCACAGGGAGAACGCGACGATGGCTTATGAAAGCATGATTGCCGAAATGATCACGATCCGCGGCCACAACAATGATGCGATCTCGGCTTACACGGCACGGCCGATGGGCCCGGGGCCGTTTCCCGGCGTCGTGCTGATCCACCATCTGCCCGGCTGGGGCGAGCATTACCGCGAGATGACCCGCAAATTCGCGCACCACGGCTATGCCGCCATCAGCCACAACCTCTACGAGCGGGTCGGCACCGGCAGTGCGGACGATGTGGCTGCCAAGGCGCGCGCTCAGGGGGGCGTCGCTGATGCGCAGGTCGTCGGCGATACGGAAGCCGCCGTGCAGTGGCTCAAGGTGCAGCCCTACCTCAACGGCAAAGTCGGTGTGATCGGCAGTTGCTCGGGCGGTCGGCAGACATTCTACTACGCCTGCCATACCAAGAGCGTCGATGCCGCCGTCGAGCTGTGGGGCGGTCGCGTGGTTATGGACGACGTGTCGGAAAAACAACCCGTCGCGCCCATCGAATTCACGAAGAGCCTGTCGTGCCCGTTGCTCGGCATCTTCGGCAACGAAGATCGCGCGCCCAGCCCCGAGCAAGTGGACCTGCATGAGGCCGAGCTGAAAAAGCACGGCAAAAATTACGAGTTCCACCGCTACGACGGCGCCGGCCATGGCTTCACGTATTATCACCGGCCGATGTATCGCGTCGAACAGGCGCTCGATGCCTGGGAGAAAATCTTCGCGTTCTTCAAGAAGCATCTGGCCGCGTGAGGGACCGCCCATGTGCACCTCGATCGTCGAAATTGCCCGCGCTGAAGGCTCGGCGCGAAGTGTGAAAGGTTGGTTCGGGCTCACGCATTCCGTCGTGTGCTACGACCATCCCCAACACGCCCTGCTCGACGACGCCATCACCATCGACTTCGTCAACGATCAGCTCGAACCGGGCGCGCGTGCGGCCGTAGAGCTGACCTTGGAGTCGGCCAAGGCGTTGAGTGCGGCGCTGCTCAAAGCCATCGCGGCCGCCGAAGCCGAAGAAGCCGAACGGGCGCCTGCGCATCGGTTGAAAGTGATAGCGGGCGGCGCGCGGGGGTGACGTCCGTCAACGCACGGCAATCGCCGTAGGTTGGGTCAAGCGCAGCGCGACCCAACATCCAAGGTGTGCCGGGAAATGTTGGGTCGCGGCCAAGTGGCCTTGACCCAACGATTCCCGCCGTGCGTTGAAAGCGCTCGCGCAGGCGACGCGCGCACCCTCACCCAACCTTGCCCAATACGTCGCCGGAAAATTTCTGCATGCGCTCGATGATGCCCGGCACGCTGTCGGCGTGGAACGACAGGTTGACGTGACTGATGCCGGTCGCCGCCAACGTGCGTGCGTCGGCGATCAGCTCCGCTGTGCTGCCCGTCATCGTGCGGCGACCGCCCGAGATCGCCGCCTCTGCTTCGAACGATACGGGCCACAGCACGACGTGAGCCAGATTGATCGTCGCGGGATCGCGGCCTTTCGCTTTGGCCGTCGCCTTGAAGTCCGCCATGGCCTTGGCCACCCGATCGGCCGTGTCGAGCCGATTGGCGGGATTGCTCGAGCCCGGATACCAGCCGTCGCCCAGCCGGATTGCGCGCTCGATGCCAGCCTTGCTCTCGCCGCCAATCCAGATGGGCGGATGCGGCTTGCGCACGGGTTTGGGCTCGAACAGCATATTTTCGAAGGCGATGTGTTCGCCTTTGAAGGTGGGCCGTGGCTTCGTCCACAGCTCGCGGAAAGCTTGGATGTATTCGTCGGTGAGTTTGCCGCGCGCTTCGAAGGGCGCGCCGAGCGCTTCGATCTCTTCCTTCATCCAGCCCGCACCGCAGCCCAGAATTACGCGTCCGTTCGACAGCACGTCGGCGGTCGCGATCATTTTCGCGGCCAGAATGGCCTGGCGATGCGGCACCACCATCACGGAGGTGAGCAACTCGAGCTTCTGCGTGCAGGCCGCCAAAAACGAGAGCGCCGACAGTTGCTCGAGACATTGCCCGCTCGATGCGTTCCCCCAATCACCGCCCTCGCTGTAGGGATAGCGCGAGGCGATGTCGCCCGGCACGACGACGTGGTCGTTCACCGAGACGAAGCCGAAGCCCAGTTTCTCAGCCGCCGCCGCGACTTCGATATAACCTTCGCGTGTCGCCATCGGTCCGCGAGAAAGTATGTTGACGCCGAATTTCATGGGGGTTCTCCGGTCGAGGATCAGAAGGAAACGAAAGGTCAGAACGTCGCGAGCAACGGTCGGAAGAAATTCGCCACGTCGTCGGCCAAGGCTTTGGGTTGTTCGGCGGCGGCGAAGTGACCGCCCTTGGGCATCACCGTCCACTGGCGAATGTCGGTGTAAGTCTTCTCCGCGATCGAGCGTGGTGGGCGGCGGATCTCTTTCGGAAACGCCGCATAGCCGGTGGGCACGTCAACCGTGCGACCATCGGGGATGGGCCACGGCCCATGCAGGCGGTCGTAGTAGGGCCAGAACGACGAGCCGATGGCGCCCGTGAACCAGTAGAGCGAGATGTTGGCCAGCAGGTGGTCGCGCGCAATGGCGGTTTCGAAGTCGCCGGCGTGATCGGTCCAGACGTGGAATTTCTCCGCAATCCACGCGGCGAGCCCCGCCGGTGAATCGGTCAGCGCATAGGCCAGGGTCTGCGGGCGCGTGCCTTGAATGTGGATGTAGCCGGTTTCTTCTTTCGCCCAGAGTTTGATTTCCTCGGCGTAGCGCTTTTCTTCCGGCGTCGGGTTGGCGGGCGGCGACTGGTCAGGCCGCACCGACAGCATGTTGAGGTGAATGCCGGCGAGTTTATCCGCATGCCGCACACCCAATGCCGAGCACGTAAACGCGCCCCAGTCGCCACCCTGCGCGCCGAATTTTTTATACCCGAGCACGCTCGTCATCAGATCAGTGAAGCAGTCGGCGATATCGGGAATGGTGAAGCGTTTCTGGTTGGGCTGAAACGACAGCCCGTAACCCGGCAGCGAGGGCGCAATGACCGTGAACGCATCCTCCGCTTTGCCGCCGAACCGCGCGGGGTCCGTCAGCATCGGAATGATGTCGATGAATTCGAACACGGAGCCCGGCCAGCCGTGCATCAGCAGCAACGGCTTGGGATCGGGGCCTTTGCCCGGTACGGCGAGGTAGTGCACGTCGATGCCGTGCAGCGCCACTTTGAACTGAGGAAACGCGTTCAACCGCGCTTCCCAGCTGCGCCACTCGAACGCCGTGCGCCAGTGCTCGACGAGCGTGCGCATATAGGCCAGATCGGCGCCGTAGGCCCACGGGGGGCCCGGCGTCTGATCGGGAAAGCGCGTTCGCGCCAGCCGCGCACGCAGATCGGCGATGTCGGCATCGGGCACGTGCAATTCGAAAGGTTTGGGAACGGGGGCCATGCGTTTCTCCTGGGCTCGAAGCGCAGCCTAACAGCGCGCGAATGGCGACACCACTGCCTAGGTTCAGTGACTGATTCGTCACAGGAAAGCTCTAAATCTCTTGGGGGACTGTTCTTATGCCGGACGGTCTTTGCTATCGTGCGCGGCTGGCAACGCTGTGCCGGTGCCCGGGGGGGCCTCACATGACAATTACGCGAGCGCAGGTTCGGCAAGAGCTTTTGGAGCAGATGGGGCTGGGCCGGGAAGGCGTGAAATACGGCTCCAAGATCGTGCCCCTGCTGTTTCTCGTCTTGGCGGTCTTCGCCTATGTCGTGCCCAAAACCAATACGGCGCACCATGACATCGCCAGAATTTTCATGCGCTACTGTGAAGCGGCCCGATCGGCACCTCCGCAGCCGGGAGTGGCGCCGGCCCTCGAGCCCAGCCGCGCAGCCGGATCGAGCGATGTGAAGAAGCCAACGAGGACCCCGCGACCGACGACGCTGCTCGGTCAATGCGGGGACGGGCAAACACCGTTGGACAAAATCGAGGCGGAATTCAAATCGAAAAAGACATTGACCGCCAAAGCAGATCAGTTCGATGGCGCAGATCCGAAAATAATTGGCCGTTGGACTGCGATTTCGGAGTTGATGCAGGCTTTTGGAAAAGCGTATTTGGCCGATCTTTTCGAAGCCATCGGGACACTCCCCAACCACGCGGCCACCGTCGGCTGGACCATCTTGACGGCCGCCGCGTTCTCGCTGCTTCCGGGCATGGCGGGTCTCATCTATCGGCGTTCGTTTGGACGGTGGTTTGCGATCTCGTTCATCCTCATGATCGCCGTACCCGCCTGGTCGAAGGTCGGCTCCAACATCAAAAAAATATCGTCTGTCGATGCCGACGGAGCCGATGGCGTACCCAGCACGGAAACGCTCTTCATACTCCTCGTCTCACTGATGGTCGCCTTGCTGTTGTCGCACCGGCTTCGCCGGTACACGAGCAGCAACCTGATTGATCTTCCCTTCGGGCTTTACAACAAGCTGCTGGGGGCGTTGCTCGTCGCCATCGCCATCGCAATCAATTATTACGACTTCGACGATCGCGTGTGGTCCTATCTCTTCGTCGAGTCTTACGCGATGCAGACGATCTTCAAGTGGGAGTTCATTCTCATTGGGCTGCCACTCGTTTACACGTTGTTTCGTCAATCCACGCAATGGACGGGGCGAAGGCCCAAAAATATCGTCGTCTGCTTCGACGGCACCAACAATACGCCCGATCAGTACGAATTGGGCCAACTGGCGCAGACCAACGTTTTCAAGCTTTTCAGGCTTCTGAAGTCCGACGCGCCCACCGCCGCGTTTCCCAGGGGCGCGTTCGACGCCAGTATGTGCAAACGCTACAAGGACAAGCAGATCGCCTTCTACTACATCGGCGTCGGCAATCAGTTCGAAAACAGTCCGATCGGTCAGGTTCTCGGCCAAGCCATGGGGATGGGTGCAACAGGTCTCGTCGACCGCGCTTATCTCGACGTGATGCGGGTCTATAGCCCCGGCGACAGAGTCTACATTTTTGGTTTCAGTCGCGGCGCCGCCATAGCACGCCTCCTCGCGCGAGCGATCGACAAGCGGGGCGCACCGCGATCGATGTGGACACTGCGCCTGTTCGGAAGGCACTGGGTGGTTTGGAAATCCAAGCCCGTCGCGAAAACCGACGGCGGGGTTCCAATCACCGTACTGGGCTGTTGGGATACGGTCGGCGCGTTCGGGTTGGCCAAGAAAGTCGCCGGCATCGATTTCCAGAAAATCGATCTCTTCAAGGACCTCTCGATCCCCAACAACGTCGAACAGGCCTATCACATGGTTGCTCTCGACGAGGAACGCGATTCCTTCGCGCCGACACTGATGGAGCCCGATCCGATCAGGCCGGGCCGGGTCGTCGAGGTCTGGTTCAGCGGCGATCACGCCAATGTCGGTGGGGGTTGGGCGACGACCAAGCTGGCCGACATCACACTCGATTTCCTGTTGCGGCAAGTCACCAGCGGGTACGCGGGCGACAAGACCATGACGCCGGGTGACGAGGCGTGGGGATTGTACGCGAACGCAATCAACGGTGGAGCATTTTCCCCGAACGACCCCGCGACATCACAATCCATCGTCCTCGACCCCGACCCGTTGGGTCAGCTCCGACAGTGGACGAGCGTCCTCTACGAATATGCGCCTCGCAAACTCCCCCTGCATGCGGTGATATCGGACTCGGTTTTCGAGCGCATGACCCACTCGGGACCCATTTACGCGCCGCAGAGTTTGTTCAACCTGAATGAGGATATGGACAAGAAACGCCAGACGGTCAGCGACGCCGTCAAAAGGCTCTCGGAGACAAAGTCTCTCGACGAGGCGGAGCGCGACGAGATCATGAAATTCCGCGACAAGCTCAGGTTGACCCGCTGGACGCACCATGTGGAAGCGCTGCGGACCCTCAAAGCGGACCCGGCTCAGGACATGGCGCTCTACAATGCGACCGAAAACACCGGCGCGCCGTGACGGATCGGGGCGCCGGCCGGTCGATGCCTACTCCCCCTCCTCCAGTCGCACCATGCCGTCGCCGAAGGGTTGGTCGCGTTTGCGGAAGGCGGTGGACAGGCCCTCTTCGCGGGCGACGCGGCCGAATTCTTTCACCGCGTCCGACTGGTGGGCGCGCGCGTCGGTCTCGGCGGCGAAGCGTTGCAGGATGCGCGCCCCCATCAGCTCGAGGCCCATGTTGACGATGCGTTTGTTGCCGGCGAGCAGGTCGGGATGGATCATTGCCATGCGGGCGGCGAGCGCGCGCACCTCGGCCTCGAGCTTGTCGGGCGCCACTGCCTTCATCACCAGCCCGACTTTGGCAGCGTCTCGGCCCGACAGCATATCGCCCGTCAGCAGCAGGCGCTTGGCCCACTGCGGCCCGATGCTGTAGAGCCACATATGCATCGGCGGTGTGCCCATCGCCCGCGTCGCGGGAAACCCGATGCGCGCGTTGCTGGCCGCGATCACCATATCGCAGCACAAGGCGAGGTCCGTGCCGCCCGCCACGCAATTGCCGTGCACCATCGCAATGACAGGCTTGTGCATGTCGAAGATCGACAGGATGTCGGACTGGTTGCGTTCGAGGCGCCAACTGTCGTCGGCGACGGAAATCGCGCCGGGCTGGCGATAGAGGCTCGCGTCGTACTCCTGATTGGCGGCGGGCACCGGCGTCACGTCGTAGCCCGCGCAGAAATCCTTGCCCGCACCGCGCAGCACGACGCAATGCACCGCGCGCCGATCATCGGCCTCCAGCATCGCCTCGCGCAGTTCGCGCAGCAGCGTGCGGTTGAGCGCATTGCGTTTGTCGGGCCGATCGAGCGTCACCCAAGCGACGCCATCGACGACCTCGAAGCGCAGACATTCCGTCGTTTTCAGCCATTTGTTCATGGGGGCCTCTCCCTCTGTGTCGCACCATCCCGAAAAAGAACATGCCGGGTCTGGGCGAAGAGGGGAAGCCTGTCATAAAGTGGCTGGAGGTAAACCGTCAGCCGAGGAGGCCCCGTGGAGACGAAGCTCATCAAGACGACCGTCGCCGATCACATTGCCGTGGTGGTGATGGATCATTCGCCGGTCAACGCACAGGACGCACAGTTCAACATCGAAATGGCCTGGACGTTCGACATGCTGAGCGACCGGGCCGACGTGCGCGTCGCCGTGTTGACGGGCGCGGGCAAAGTGTTCTCGGCGGGCGCCGACCTCAAGGCCCGCCCCGACCGAACCAAAGCCGGTGAGCGCTGGCAGCACAATCGCCGGGCGCGCGAAAGTTATCACGCGGTGCGCGAATGCACGAAACCGGTGATCGCGGCGATCAACGGCGCGGCCCTGGGCGCGGGGCTCGCGGTGGCGGCCTCGTGCGATATTCTGGTGGCGGCGGACGAAGCCTCGATGGGCCTGCCGGAAATCGACGTCGGCCTGCTCGGCGGCGGCAAACACACGCAGCGCCTGTTCGGCCATTCGACGCGACGGCGCATGATGCTGACGGGTTATCGCGTGCCGGGCCACGAACTCTATCGCCTCGGCATCGTCGAGGCCTGTGTGCCGCGCGCCGAGCTGATGGAGTATGCGATGGGCATCGCGCGCGCCATCGCGTCGAAGAGCCCAGCGGCGATCCGACTGGCCAAACGCACCCTCAACACCATCGAAGACATGACGCTGCGCGACGGCTATCGCTACGAGCAGAACATGACGACGGAGCTGGGCGATCATCCCGACTCCAAAGAAGCGCAGGCCGCATTCCGCGAAAAGCGCAAGGCGGTCTACGGGATGGAGTGAGTGAGCGCTCGGCGGCAAATCGGGTCATTTGAATTTCTTGGTTTCCCGGTGGTGGTGGAGTGAATCGGCAATTTCGCGGGGCGTTGTTTGCGGCGCGATGCTTCGACGGTTTCTTCCATCTGCCAAGGGTAAAGATCCCGGATATTTTTTGTGCGCGCAATGCGCCCAAAATATTCCGGGAAAACGGGGAGGGTCGATTTTGAGGTGTCTGACCAAAGTCCAGACACCTGCACTCCATTATTTGTCATCCTCGAGCTTGTCCCGAGGATGACATGGTGAGGGTTCGTTTCCCTCGTCGACCTCGACGATTGCTGTAGCGGGGCGTCGACCCGTCGCTTAGCATCGGAAGGGACCAGCGACCACGGGGCCTTGGCACATGGACGGCAAACGACCGACGATTTCTTCGATGAATGGCATCGTGGCCGCGGCCCATCCTCACGCAGCGGCAGCCGGGGCGCGCATTCTGGGCCAGGGCGGCACGGCGTTCGATGCGGCGGTGGCGACGGCTGCTGCTCTCAACGTCGTCGAACCCTTCATGTCGAGCCTCGCGGGGCAAGGTCTCGCCACCTGCTGGATCGCCAAGGAAAAGCGCGTGCGCACGCTGAATTTCGTGCCGCGCATTCCCGCGACGTTTCCCATCGATCGGCTGAGCCAGCGCACCCAATTGGCGCGCGGTCCGGTGTCGGTCGGCGCGCCCGGCAATCTCGCCGGCTGGGCAGAGATGATGCGCGCCTATGGACGGCTGAGTTTCAAGGAGACGTTCGCGCCGGCCATCGCGTTGGCCCGCGACGGCTTTCCCATCAGCGCCTTCACGATCTTCGAGACGTCGACGTCGGAACCCGAGATTGCGGCCTTTCCCGATCTGTGGGGGCCGTGGGCGAAAAATTACACGGACGGGTCGGGCCGCATGGCGCCGGGTTTCGTGCTGAAACAAGCAGCGTTGGCCGACACGCTGGAGGCGATCGCGAGCAACGGCGCGGGCTATCTCTATGGTGGCGCGCTCGGTCGCGCGATGGTCGCGCACTTGGAGGCGACGGGCGGCTGCATCGGCATGGCGGACCTGGAAGCCGTCAAGCCCCAGTGGAGCGATCCCGCGACAGCCACATATCGCGATCTCCTGGTCAACGTGCCGCCGCCGCCGTGCGAGGGCTTCCAGTTCCTCATGGCGCTGCGCATTCTGGACGGCTTCGACTTGGCATCGCTCGAGCGCAACGGCGTCGAGCACGTCGATACGGTGTGGCGGGCCATTCGCCTGTCGGCGGGCGAGCGCATCGCCCACAACAATCCCAACCCCGCCAAGCTCGCCGAACTGCTGGCCGACGCCACCATCGAGCGGCTGCGCGCGCGCGTGCGCGACGGCAAGCCGATCACCGGGCCGACCGAGCAGTGGATGGCGCCGCAGCCCGATCAGCGCGAGCATCACACGACATCGTTCTCTTGTGCCGATCGCGACGGCAACGTGGTGTGCGTGACGCAGAGCATCGGCAGTCCCTACGGGTCGGCCGTCATCGTTCCGGGCACCGGGCTCATCCTCAACAACTTCATGTTCTGGGCCGACGTACAGCCAGGCAGCCCCAACCGCTCCAAACCCGGCGGCGAACTGCCGATGTGCGTGTCGCCGAGCTTGTCGTTGCGCAATGGTGCTCCCGTGCTGGCGTTGGGCACGCCCGGCAGTTACGGCATCAAGCAGACGCAGACGCAGGCGCTGGTGCAGTATGTCGATTTCGGGTTGCCCCTTCAGGACGCCATCGAAGCGCCGCGCGGCCGGTTGTGGGATGGCCGGCTCGTCACGGCGGAAACCCGCATCGCGCCCGACGTACTGGACGCCCTGCGCAAACGCGGCCACGAGATCGAATTGGGTGGCGACTACACGATGAAGGTCGGCGGCATGCAGGGCATCGCCATCGATCCCGCAACGGGTGTCATGACGGGCGGGTGCGATCCGCGCCGCGACGGCTACGTCGTGCCAGCCTGACGGCAGATCGGGCTTCAGCGCAGCAGCAGAACGCTGGCAAACCCGGCCGCCAGCACCAGCAGCGCCGCGTTGCGCCCGCCGCGTTTGAGCGAGTCGAGAATGGCGACGGCGGTCTCTTTCCACGGGAGCTGCATCACCCACACCACCGACAGCGCCGCCAGCACGCCGAGCCCGAAGCTCGTCGGTTCGAGGCCGATGTCGCGGTGGGAGAACGTTCCTGCCCGCAGGCTCGCGCCGAAGACCCACACCAACAACAGCATCATGCTGCCGGCCGCGCTCAACAACACCAACCCCAGCAATTTCTGCATGGCCCCACCCTCCGCCGCAGTCGACCGCTCTCGACTGGGCCAGGTTCGATTCTGGGTCACAGTTTAACGTCGAGTTGGCAAAGATCGCGTTAATGATGGCGTCTTTGGCGACCGCGTCCCGTCACTCCGACCGTAGGGTAGGCTCGAGGACTGGCGCGGTGGTGGGATCGGTTGACCGCGCTCCGTTTCCACTCCTCGACTCTAGCCCTACGTCGCGCCATCCGCGCCACCTCTCACCCAGCCTTCTTCGCCGGAGTTGGCGAGGGCGCGGCTTTGGCGGTCATGTCGGTCGTGATGCCTGCATACCAACCGATGCTCTCCGCATAGTTCTGTTTGCGCAGGGCCGCGTCCTCGCCTTTTTGCGAGACGAATGCGCCGGAGGCTTCGAGCTTGCCGTCCTTGGGCGCGTAATTGGCGCCCACTTTGATGCAGTCGTCGGGCGCCACCAATGACCAGCACGTGTTGCGATAGCGCGCCGGGAACGTCTCGCCTTTGGCGAGCGCGGCCAGAATGCTGGTCGCCACCACCTTGGCCTGACTGTTGGCCGAGAAGGCGGATTTCGGCATCGGATCGGCGATCGTCGCATCACCCACGACGTAGATGTCCTTTTGCTCGGTCGCCGCAAACGTCTCTGGATTGATTGGCACCCAATCACCCTTGGTGGCGCCGGCCTTCATGGCGACTTCGCCCGCGCGTTGACCGGGAATGACGTTGGCGGCAGCGAACTTCACCTTCTTGCCCGCTTTCGTCGTGATCTCACGCGCCTTGGCGTCGAATGCCGTCACCGAATAATCATCGATGTCGGTCGACAGGTTCATCTCGACGATGTCCTTGTAGTGCCGCTCGAAGCCTTCCATGAATACAGCTTGTTTCGAGAACGCTTTCTTGGCGTCGAGGATGACGAGCTTGGATTTGGGTTTCTTCGTCTTGAGGTAGTGCGCGATCATGCAGGCGCGCTCGTATGGTCCAGGCGGGCAGCGGAATGCGCCGGCGGGCATGATCATGGCGAACGTGCCGCCGGCCGGCATCGCATCGAGAACCCGCTTCAGGTCGCGTTTGCCTTTGGCTGACGTGGTGTAGGCGTGCGGGAACTGCGCTTCCAACGCCGCGCTGTAGCCCGGAACGGTGTCGTGCTTGATGTCGATGCCGGGCGAGAGCACGAGGCGATCGTAGGCGAAGGACCGGCCACCGCGCGTCTTCACGGTCTTCGCCACTGGATCGACATCGATGACGAAATCGTGCACCACGCGGATGCCCAGTTTGCGCAGGCCGTCATAGCCGTGGTCGAGACTCTCCAGTGTCCGCAGGCCGCCCAGATAGAGGTTGGAGAAGAATGACGTCGAGTAAACCGGATTGGCCTCGATCACCGTAATGTCGAGCTTGGGATCGGACGGCTTGCGGTCCTTGACGAGATAGTGCGCGACCGTCGCGCCACCCGCGCCGCCCCCGACAATCACCACTTTGGGTAGGGCTTGCGCGATCGCGAATGTGGCCCCGGCCATCGATGTGAGAGAAACAGCCGCGGCCCCTGCCGAAAGCTTGCCGAAATTGCGTCGCGATATCGTCGTCATTTCGTTTCCCCTTGCGTTTTTTTTGGTCATCTGCTCGCCCGCCGGCGGTGCCGAAGCGGAATATTATCACATTGCGCCTAATCGACCATGCGGATGACACATCCATCCCGCATGACGTCACCGTAATTTGAATTGACGGTCGTGGCTATGGTAGGGCGAGCGAACGTAACCTAGTCATAAAACCTCCCCATGACCTGCCGGCTCCACAGGAGGGGCGATGCGCACACTACGGTCCATCCAAGTCATTGCCCGCCGCGACGTGCTGGTCGGTGCGGCGTCGGGCGCGGCAATCCTGGGGCTTTTTGGGATCGGCGGCGCCAGCGCCCAAGGCAACGGTCCCAATGGCTTCGTCGTTGCGCTCGCGAAAATCCTCGGCGACGCCAAGCCCGTGGAAAATCGCATAAAATTCGAGGTGCCGGACACGGCCGAAAGCGGCAATACGGTGCCCTACTCGGTTCTCGTCGACAGTCCCATGACAGCGGCGGATCACGTCAAGGCAGTGCACATCCTGGCAGCGGGCAATCCACTCCCCGGTGTGGCATCGTTCCAGTTCACACCCGCATCCGGAAAAGCTCAGGTCTCGAGCCGCATGCGCTTGGCGCGCTCGCAGGCCGTGGTCGCGGTGGCGGAACTGTCGACCGGGCAATTTCTGATCGGCCGTCGCATGGTGAAGGTGACCATCGGCGGGTGTGGAGGCTGAGCCATGTCCGGAGCCCGGAGCGAAAAACCGATGACGACCAAGCCGCGCATCAAGCTGCCCGAGAACGCCAAGGCGGGCGACGTCATCGAGATCAAAACGTTGATCACGCACGTCATGGAAACCGGGCAGCGCAGAGGCGCCGATGGCGTGACCGTGCCGCGCGACATCATCCATGCGTTCGTCGCCAGTTTCGACGGGCAGGAGTTCTTCAAGGCCAGCCTGCATCCCGGCACGGCCGCCAATCCCTACCTCGCGTTCCACTTCAAAGTTCCCGGCCCCGGCGAATTCGCGTTTACCTGGACGGACGATGCAGGCACTACGGTGGCGGAGAAGATGAAACTCAACGTCGTCGCCTGAGGTCGAGCCTTCAGGCGATCGCGTCTCGATGAGGACGTTTCGGTGGGCTGACCTCGTCCGCCGCAGCTGAGTTCCAACGGGCCAAGCGGCCGTGATAACCGCAATCTATCTCTTGCAAGCCCCAGCAGCAGTAACGCGCGGCGCCAGATTGGCCGCGAACGCGGCATGGCCTGCGGCGCTGAAATGTTGGCCGTCGGGCAATCGGTGCTGGGGTGCGATTTTACCCAACTGGTCCAGGATAACGACGGAAATATTCTGCTGTGACAATCGGCGACGGATTTCGGCAATATTGGATTGTGTCGCACCACCTTCTCCGCGGCGGGCATCATTGCCGCCGGGCTGGAGAATGACAACGCGCGTATCCTTGGCAATGACCCCAGACAGCCGCGTCAACATACCGTAAGTAGTGTCGCCAGCAATTCCGGCATTGGTAATTTGCACCTGTCATCCTCTGGACGCCAGTAGCCGCTGAAGTTGCGCTGGGTAAGCTTGTTCTCGCGATACGCCGTCCGGTGTGCTGCCCCGGCCACGTCCCTCGGTATTGCTGGCGCCGAGCGCCACCACCTCGGCCGCCAATGACAGTGATACGTCGCAGAGAACCAAAAACACCGCCACTACAGATCCGGGTTTCATTCTTGCAGCCACCGAAATTCCTCCACTCGCGGGATGAATGGCAATGCATTGAGAAAGTGATATTCCGAGTGTAAGGAGAGCGACCGATCTCGTGCAACCCACCATTTCTGGTCGCCGATCCACTATGGTCTGGGCATGCTTGGCCTGCATCCGTAGGTCAGGCACCCGTCTCGCGAGGCTCGACCCTCATCTGGGCAGGCCTTGCCCGGCACGTCGGAGAATGCACATGCTTCGCTATGATCTGAAAGGTAAAACGGCGCTCGTCACGGGTGCCGCCTCCGGCAAAGGTCTCGCCACTGCCGCCATGCTCGGCCGCAACGGTGCCAAAGTCGCGATCAACTTCCTGCCCGACGATGCGCGCGGCCCGAAGGTCATCGACCAATTGAAGGGCCAGGGCATCGACGCGATCCCCGCGCCCGGCAATGTGGGCGCGGCGGGCGATGCCGAACGCATGATCGCCACGGCGATCCAGAGCCTGGGACGTCTCGACCTCCTCGTGTCCAACGCCGGCACCCCCGGCACCCAGCGCAAGATCGAACCGCACGAGCGCGATCTCATCACTGAAGACCTGTGGCACACGCTGCTCGAGGTCAACCTCATCGGTGTCTTTCGGGGCGCGAAGGCCGCGGCACCCGCGCTGAAAGCCGCGCGCGGCGCCATCGTCAACACGGCGTCGATCGCGGGCCTGGGGTATGCCGGTTCGAGCCTCGCCTATGCCGCCACGAAAGCAGGCGTCGTCAGCCTGACGCAGAACCTCGCCCGTGCCCTCGGACCCGATGTCCGCGTCAATGCGGTGGCGCCCGGCGCCGTCGATTCCACGTGGATGGTCGAGTGGACCGAGGAACAGCGCCGTGCCTCCATCGAGAGTGCCGCGTTGAAACGGCGCTGCACCACCGACGACATTGCCGAAGTAATCACGTTCTTGGGCTTCAACGCCGCCATGGTAACGGGGCAGACGATCGTGGTCGATGGCGGTTTGACGCTCTGAGCGGACCGCATCGGGCGCCGCGACCGATCCTCATCACCCCCGATAATGCGAATACTGCCCCTTCGGCCGGTACTGCTCGAGATAGGCCGGTACGATCGCGGCCATGCCCTGCGGCGCCGTGATGCCGAGTCCGGCGAGCGAGCGCTCATCATTGACGGCGGCTTGGCTGACGGTGTTGTCCACCTGCAGCATGCGCACCTGATCGACCGTGAGTGGCCGCAGTCCCGACGGCAGGATCGCCGTCACGGTCGCCACGAATTTTGCAATGCTGAACGGCAGGTTGATCGTGCGGCGATTCCGTCCCGCCCACTCCTGCGTGCGCTCGAGCAGCTTCGCGAACGTCACCACTTCAGGTCCGCCCAGTTCATAGACGGTGCCGGGCCGCGCGTGCCCATTGACGGCCGCCACGATCGCCAGCGCCAGATCGCCGACATAGACGGGCTGGAAGCGCGAGCGGCCACCACCGATCAGCGGCAGGAACGGCGCCAGCCGCGCCAGCCGCGCGAAGCGATTGAAGAACGAATCCTCCGGACCGAAGACGATCGAGGGACGCAAAATGACGGCCTCGGGAAATTCCGCGAGCACGCCCGCTTCGCCTGCGGCTTTGCTGCGCCCGTAGTGTCCAGCAGACTTCGGATCGGCGCCGATGGCGGAGATCTGCACGAGGTGCTTGGCGCCTGCGCGCTTCGCAGCCTGTGCGACCGCACGGGCGCCCTGTGCATGCACGCTATCGAAGGTCTGGGCGCCGGTCTTGCCCAGAATGCCGACCAGATTGATGACCGCGTGGGCGCCATCGACGGCTGCTGCCAGCGACTCCGGATAGCGCAGGTTCGCCTGCACCGCATGGATTTGCCCCACGACGCCCATGGGTTGCAAATGCCCCGCGAGATCGGGCCTGCGAACCGCGACGCGCACCCTGTACCCCTGGCGAGCCAGTTCGCGCACCACATGCCGGCCGACGAACCCCGAGCCACCGAAGACCGTGACCAGAGCGCCATCCTCGCGTCGTACCGCCATTGTCCTCGACCTTTTCGTTGACGTCGCATCGCCCGTGGGGTGCGCACCCATACAGCCGACCGCGCTTTGCCTCAAGGCGGCGCGGTGCCTCGCGATCCGGAGGCGACCGATTGGCGCTCCCCCCTCAACCTGGCCCGATCATGTTCTCGGGGCGCACGATGGCATCGAAATCGGCGTGGGTGATGCCTTCTTTCAGTGCTTCCTCGCGCAGCGTGGTGCCGTTCTTGTGGGCCGTCTTGGCGATCTTGGCGGCCATGTCGTAGCCGTACTTGGGCGCCAGCGCCGTCACCAGCATCAGCGAGCGCTCGAGGGCTGCTTTGATGTTGTCCTCGCGCGCCTCGATGCCGACGACGCAGTTGTCGGTGAAGGAGACCGCCGCGTCCGTCAGCAGGCGCACCGACTGCAGGAAGTTGTAGGCCATCACCGGGTTGAATACGTTCAACTCGAAATGCCCCGAGGCGCCTGCAAACGTCAGCGCCGCGTGGTTGCCGAACACCTGCACGCAGACCATCGTCAGAGCTTCGCACTGGGTCGGATTGACCTTGCCCGGCATGATCGAGGAGCCGGGCTCGTTCTCCGGCAGCGAAATCTCGCCGATGCCGGAGCGCGGGCCGGAGGCGAGCAGCCGCACGTCGTTCGCTATCTTCATGAGCGCCGCCGCGAGCGTCTTCAATGCGCCGTGCGCGAACACCAGGCCCTCATGGCCGGCCAGCGCCGCGAACTTGTTCGGCGCCGGCGCGAACGGCAGGCCCGCCATGCGCGCCACCTCGGCCGCGACGCGCTCGCTGAACTGGGCGTGCGTGTTGAGGCCGGTTCCTAC
>JANOHP010000009.1:0-4398 GCA_031406575.1 Hyphomicrobiales bacterium | reverse complement strand
CCGGCCGGGATCGAAGCACCTATCCGGGTCTATGTAACGGAAGACGCGAACGGCACCGCGACACTGTCCTATCGCACCCCTGAAGCCGTGTTCGCGCCGTATTTTGAGGGCGCGGGCGTGGATCTGCGCAAAGTCGCATCCGAGCTCAATGAGATCTTCGTCGCAATCGCGCGTGACGCCGCTAAGCCTTGACGTCTTCGAACGCAACGCGATCACCGGATTGAGTGGCGAATGCCACTGGAAATGAACCCGGATGAAGCGCGGTGCCGACGAGCTATGGCGACAAGATCAAGCACTACAGGGCCATCGCCACCCGCTTCGACAAACTCGCCACCACGTTCATGGCTGGCATCATGCTCGTCTGCGTGATCCTATGGCTCAACTGACGACACGCCCTAAGCAACAAACGACGTTCGACTGGAATGGCACTCCAACGGGTCGCTTGGGCTGAACATGAGCAAGCGCTGGTCAGAATTCCCTCAAAACCGGGTCGTCAGAGCAACGACCCAGTCCGGCATCACATCCAGCAGAGCTGCCTCGGCACGTTTGTCGTAGCCTGACAACACCAGCAGGCCGATCACCAGCAGCACGACGCCGAGCGCCGTCTTGGCGCCGGTGCCCGCCGACATCATCTTGCCGCGCAACCGCAGCATCGCCTCGCGCGACAGCATGCCGAGGATCAGCAGCGGCAGTGCCGCGCCGAGGCCGAACATCAGCATGGTGAGCGCGACCTGCGGAATGTCTTTGCCTTGCGATGCCAGAACGGACGCGGCGCCAAGCGTCGGCCCCACACACGGGCTCCAAACCGCGCCGAGCAAAAGGCCGACGCCAGCCTGTCCCCACAAGCCCTCGCCCGAGCCCCCGCCGAAGCGTTGACCAGCCCAATTCGCCAGCGGCGACGTCGCGCCAGCCACCTTCTCCTGCAAATACGTGGACAGCAGTACGATAGCGATTGCGATCAGCAGCAGCGCGGAAAACGCCCGGAACACGGTCGCATCGAGCCCGATTGAAAATCCGATTGTTGCGATAAACAGCCCAATGGTCACGAAACTGATCGCCAACCCGCCGGCAAGGGCCGCAGGGCCGTATCGATGCTGCGTCGCCGCCGTACCGATCACGATCGGCAGGATCGGCAGCACGCACGGCGACAAAGTCGAGAGCACACCAGCTATGAACGCCAAGCCGTGGGTTGCGAGCGACATGCGCCAAAATTCTCCAGCACCAAGCCAAAAATGACCGCGCGGGGCGCGCGCGGTCATGTTCGGCGGAAGCAAATATTTGCGGCGACCTCAGAGCGCCTTTGCAAGCAGCGCTTCGATGGACTCAGGGTTGGAATCGCCAACCGAGCGACCAACTTCCTTGTCACCCTTGTAGACAATCAGTGTACTCTGTTTCTGCACATTGAGGGTCCTGAGGTCGTCCTTCTGGCTGTCATAGTCGATGTCGAGCTTAACGAACGACTTGAACTTGTCCGACCCGAGCAGCTTGCCCAGGATCGGTGCCTGTGCCTTGCACACCGGGCACCATGGCGCGCCTACTTCGACGAGCACGGGCTTGCCGGCCTTTTGAGCGTTGGCCAGGGCTGCGGGGGTGAACTTGGTGCCGCTCAGCGCGAACGCGGGGGCGGCGAGAGCGGTGCCGAAAGCGGTGGCTGCGACGAGTGCATGGCGGCGTGTGAAGATCATCGGATTTTCCTACGGACAGCGCGGATTGCGCGACGATTGTGAACGGGCACCGTTATGCAAGGGCTCATTGCTGGAGACAAATCAATCACGATCAAGCTTCTGTGACGAGAGTCGTCGGAGGTCGCGGCCGTGTTCCCTGGCTGCCCATCTGACGGACGATTTCGGCTCACCGAGCGGGGTCTGATCTATGCACATTTGATCTCCTGATTGTGCGTTGTCTCTGCCGAACATCTCGTTGCACCTTAAGCCCGCCTGAAAGCTGAGTGCGTCGATCGCTGTCGACCGATATACTATCCGTCCGTGCTGCCAAACGGACGTGCTCAGGCGGCTCCGTCAGATAACCAGGAGGCAATCCATGCCATTGAAAGAAAAGCTCGATGCGATCCGCGATGCATCGAGCAAGCGCATTCCGCCCGACAAGCAGGCGATCATGCACCGAGCGACGGCAGACCTGCGCGCATCCGGTATCCTTGACCGCATCATCAAAGTCGGACAGAAAATGCCGGCGTTCGCAGGCAAAGCCCACGACGGCCGTGCGATCAGCTCGGCTGCTCTCCTCGCCAATGGACCGCTCGCGCTCTCGTTCTTTCGCGGCCATTGGTGACCATACTGCCGCACAGAGCTGGATGCTCTGCAATCGATCTATTCTGACGTGAAGGCAGTTGGCGGCGAAATCGTCGTGTTTTCGCCTGAAAGTGCGGACGTCTCGAAAGGGATGGCCGACAAGCAGAAGCTTGGCTTCCCGATCGTGCAGGACACCGGGCTTGGCGTCGCCCGCTCTTTCGGCCTCGCGTTCACCCTGCCGGACGACCTCAAGGCAGTTTATCAGGGCTTCGGCATCGATCTGCCCAAGAACTCCGGCTATGCGAATTGGGAATTGCCGGTGCCGTCACGGTTCGTCGTCGACAAGGCCGGCATCGTCCGCGGAGCCGACGCTGATCCCGACTACACCGTCCGTCCCGAAGCCGAGGCAACACTTGCCCTGCTCCGCAGTATTCCCTGACCAATGCCACCGGTTGCTGTTGCAGCAACCGGTGGCATTGGCGACATGCACATCAAAAATCGACTGTACTGGTACGACCATCAGAGAGGCCGACGGCGACAGACGTCCGACCGTTCGCCTTTTCGAGAATGAAGTCCGTGCGAGCCTCCGAAGGCAATGGCCGGCGAGCAATTTCCCTTGCGCCGCCCTTGATTGTCAGGATTCGCAGAGTGCGCCGGTCCTTCGATGGGATAGCGAGGTCGGCGATACCGTCGCCGTCGAAATCGGCGACCGCCGACAGCCCGAGGTGTGGCGAGCCCGCAACGTGATTGGACACACCGGCGATCTGGGCGATTTCTACAAGCTTGCGGTCACGCAGCGTCCAGAACCTCAACAAGCCGAGAACATGCGGCATCTGGACGTAGGCGATATCGAGGCGGCCATCGCCATCGAAGTCGGCGATGCCTGCTGGATTGATCCACGTGTGGGGACTGCCCGTCGGTGGGGTTTCGGCTATGGTCACCAACTTGTCGCCGCGAACGCCGATGACAGCCAATGCGGCGCCTCGTGCCAGATATGATTTCACCAGGATGATCTCGTCGATACCGTCGCCGTCGAGATCGGCCAGCCGGGGTTGGCGATCTTCGAACACGGCGTCCTCGCCGAGCTTAAGCTTCAAGAGCCTGCCATTCGTGAGCTTCACGACGAGGCTGCCCGCCTCATAGTCGGAACCCAGCACGAAGTGTTGGTACCGGCGGGTCGGATCGGCAAGCCAGGCCTCAGCGACAACGCCACGACCTTTGGCGACCCTGAGATCCGGTAACGCGCCTGGGCGGTCTGACGCCGCGGCTCCGGCCGTCCCGACAGCCCATATCAACGCAAGCAAGCCGACGAGCAACGACTGGCGCATATCAACCTCGTGATCGAACTGCCCAAAATGCCCGGCATCGCAGTATCACGCGCCAGCTGAAGCCGCCGTTCAATATATCGGCATCGGGACGGCGTACCGCGCGCATGCCCGGCGGGTGCGTCTGAAGTGTCACCGCGAACGACATGGCCTCAATCGCCGTACACTTCAGCACCATGCCCTCGAATTGAGCTTCACTTGAGGCGCCGGTCCGAGCTATCGCAGTCGGCGTTACGATGGGCGCACCAAAATCACCACCGGCAGAATGGTGGACCATGAAATCATCCAACGGTCCAGAAACAGCATCCCATAGCCTGTCAACTGGAACGTCGCAACCGCCGTGGCGACAGACGTCATTCATCGCCTCGTTGTGATGACAGTGCCAGAACCACAGGTCGATCGGCCGTAGTGGCCGCTGCACTTTCTGCCTTGCGCGAGATCACCTGAACGCTTCAACGACCACTTGCCTATCGCCGAACTCCGCGTGAACGAATGCAGATCGTTCGAGCAATCGCATTTCCGCTTCTGGTGATGGGGCAACCGGCCGCAATGGGTCTTGTGTCACGAGAAACGCCGGTCCAAACGGCGCTGCGCAACTGTACTGGAGATGGAGGTAGGCCCTCCGGGTTCGGCGATCAGGTCGTCGATCCCAAACTACCGTGAGCCGCTGCGGTCAAAAGCCGTGGTGGTGAGCGTCGCGGAAAAGTCGGGGCTATGATCCCCGGCAGGCAAGGTCGAGAGAGACGAGCGCAAGCGAACTGCCTCTGAAGCGTCGAAAGCGGTTTAGGTGATGTCAAAATCGCGGGGTGACCCTTCCTGCGAGA
>JANOHP010000258.1:0-23688 GCA_031406575.1 Hyphomicrobiales bacterium | reverse complement strand
GCGCCCAGATCTACGCCGACATCTGCTCCGTCGTCGCCACGGGAAAACGCGCCGGTCAAACCGCCCTCGCTGCGATCCGAGAAGCGCTCAACCGACCTGTTGCCGCCCGATCAGCGGGCCTTTGAGGGTGAGCAGTTACGTCAGCGGTTCTTTCAGGATGACGAGCGCAATCATCGCGCCAAACAGCACGCTCGTTTCGCGCAGCGCGGCGACGAGGGCGATCGGGGCCTGCGTCATGGCCCAGATGGCGATGAAATAGGCGGTCATCGACATCAGGCCGCCGCCTGCCGTCAGCGGCCAGGATGTGCGCAGTCCGCAGTAGACGGCAGGGCCGCGTAGGATCAGCGCCACCGTCTGCATCGTGATCGCGTTGCCCACGAACATCCACAGCGCGAAGCTCGGGCCCGAGCCGTTGATGCGGGCGCCGAAGCCGTCCGCCAGCGTATAACCACAGGTGGCCATCGCCGAGGCCAAGGCGAACGCCACCGCGCGCCCTTGGAACACGCCGACGCGACCGCCCTTCATCGACATCAGGAACACACCGCATGACAGTGCGCCGACAGCGGCGAAACCGGTCGGGCTGATCACCTCGCCGATCAGTAGAGCGGTACCGATGGCCGTCATCATCGGCGCCGCGCCGCGCATGATCGGATACACCTGCGCCATGTCGCCCGTGCGATAGGCGCCGATCAGCATGAAGCGATACAGGGTGTGCAGCAGCGCCGACAGCACGAGCCAGGGCCACGCGGCCGCAATCGGCACCGATACGAGTGGCAGGCAAAGGAGCGCGGAAAGACCAGAAAACAGCGACACGTGCGTGACCGAGACGAACGGATCGGCGCCCCCTTTGACGACCGCATTCCACCCCGCGTGCATGGCGGCCGCCGCCAGCACGAGCAGAAAAACATCCAGTGTCATGCAAACGGCCCCTGCCCCGCGCCAACCACTGACTATTCCATCATTCGCGTCATGACACCATGTCCCCGTCAGACGCAGCCCCATTCCCCGGCTGAGACAAAACGCCGGCTGAAATCACCGGCTTGCCACTTGGCGCGGCTGCGCAATATGTGTCGCACATCGGCCCGAAATTCTCATGTCTGCGGAGATCATTGTCTTTCAGCAGGGGAATAAGGCGCAGTGTGTGTTCTTGCCGCCCGGCGTCGTCCGCAATAACGTCGGTCGGCATCGTCGTCGGTTCATCCGACGCGAACCCGACACATCGACGATACCGCACATCCGTTCGCTGCCGCATCAGCGCATGTCACCGACATCGCGTCATTGGAAAGTTCGCAACATGGCGATCATCGACTCTCAAGTGCACACCTATGAGCGCAATCATCCCGGTCGGCCGTGGGCAGGCGTCCTGCACGGGCCGCCCGAGGTCACCGGCGACGACATGGTCGAAGCGATGAATGCGGTCGGTGTCGACGGCGCGCTGCTCGTGTCGCCCTATGCCATGTATCGCTTCGACGGCAGCTACGCGCAGGCGGTGCACGCGAAGCATCCCGGTCGCTTCGGATTGATCAAGCCGGTCGACACCACCGATCCCGCCGTCGCCGACGTCGTGACTGAATGGGCGGCCGCCAAGGGCACAGTCGGCATTCGCATCATGATGAACGCCACAGTCTCGACCGATCCCGCCGATCCCGGCCTCAATCGGGTGCTGGCGGCCGGCGCCAAGCACGGCCTGCCGGTGAACATTCTGTGCTGGGGCCGCCTCGCGCAAGCGGGCCTGCTCGCCGCGCGCAATCCCGACACGCAGATCGTCATCGATCATCTGGGCCTGCAACAACCCTTCGAGCCGCCCGCTCCCGCCAAACCATTCGCCGACATCGACACGGTGATCGCGCTGGCGGACCTCGAGAACGTCGCCATCAAAATCAGCGGCGCGTGCACACTGTCACACCAAGCCTACCCTTACGATGACATCTGGGACCCCGTGTGCCGCATCGTCGATGCCTTCGACGTCGATCGCTGTCTTTGGGGCACCGATTGGACACGCGCCACCGCTCTGGTGACCTACAAGCAAGGCGTCGATGCGTTCCGCAACTCCGATCGTTTCTCGGCGAGCGACCGAGAGGCGCTCATGGGTGGCTCGTTGGCGCGGATTTACAAATGGAGTCCTTCGAAAGATTGATCACGCCATGCCGGGACGATCGCCAGGGGCCGGAGGTCCAATGACACCCTATGATATCCGGCCCATGCCGGCCCCGATTGCGCCGGAGGTGCTCGCCACGCTCGCCAAAGTCGAGACGGCGACGTTCGGGCATTACCGCCACATCGGCTTCGTCGATCGGGCCATCGCCCCGGCGATCAAGCGGCGCGTGGTCGGCACCGCGGTGACGATCGCCATCCCAGGGCCGTGTACGACCGTGCTGCATCACGCGCTGGCGCTGATCCGACCGGGTGATTTCCTGATTGTCGACCGGCTCGGCGATAACCGGCATGCGTGCTGGGGCGGCGGCGTCACCCTTGCTGCAAAAATCGCCGGTGCCGTCGGCGCGGCAATCGACGGACCGGCCACCGACGAGGCGGAAATCATTGCCGCCGACTTTCCGGTCTGGAGCCGCGGCTTCTCATCGGTCACGTGCCGGACCTATGACCTCGGGGGGGCGATGAACATTCCTGTCGCCTGCGGCGGCGCCGTCGTGCTGCCTGGCGATGCCATTCTGGCGGATGCTTCGGGCGTGGTCGTGCTGCGTCCCGAAGAGGTGCGTGCCGAGGCGGCTCATGCGCTCGACCTGCAGACGCGGTTGCAGGCGCGCGAAGCCACCTACACGGGCGGAGTCCGGATCGGCGAGGCCTCCGGCGCAACAACGAGTGTCCTGGCGCGGCTCGTGTGAGCGTGCTGGCGACCGACGACCTCGTGCTGCCGCACGACAGCGCTTCGGCTGCACCGTCGATGACGACCCCGAACAGGGTCCGGCAAGGGTCATGAGACCGTGAAGGAGGCGCCTCGAAGGGCGAGATGTCGTGCCTTGACCGTGTGCATGTCAGCGGGGAAAAGGTCGCCTGAAAGCGATTGCGTCTCGGGCTAATGATGACGATGATCCCATTGCGATCGGCCACAGAGCCGACGCAACACAGGGAGGACGCTTGCCATGAAACGCCGACACGTCGTCGCCGGCCTTGCTGCTGGCCTGGTTGCACCCGCGCTCGACAGGCTCGCCGGACCGGCCCACGGCCAGGCCGCAACGGATTATCCCAATCGTCCCGTCCGCATGATCGTGCCGTACGCGGCCGGTGGCGGCACGGATTTCATCGCCCGTGGCCTCGCCGAGAAGCTCTCGCAACAGACGGGGCAGCAGTTCGTTCTCGAGTTTCGCGGCGGTGCTGCCGGCGCGCTGGGGGCCGAAGCCGTCGTCAAATCGACCCCCGATGGCTACACCCTGCTGCTCACCCCGCAGGCGCCCATTCAATTGCTGCCGCATCTGCGCAAGCTGCCCTACGACCCAAAAACGGATCTCATTGCCGTGGGGCGCATGTCCGAGCAGATCGCCGGTTTCGCGGTGCACCCCTCCGTCGGCGTCAAGACGATGACCGAGTTCGTGACGCTGGCGAAGCGCAACCCTGGCAAATACTCTTTCGGCACGGCCGGCGTCGGCTCCGTCAATCATCTGCGGGTGGAGACGCTGAAGCTGATGGCGGGCATCGACCTGCTGCACGTCCCCTACAAGGGCGTCGGCGAAGCTCTGCCCGATCTGCTGGGTGGCGTGATCCATCTGATGGTGGATTCCATTGTCCTGCCCTCGGCCAAGGCCGGCAAGATCACGCTGATCGCGGTCCTGACGCCAGAACGCTATTCTGAATTCCCCGATGTGGCGACCATGCGCGAACAAGGTTTTGCGGACTTCGACGTGCCCGTCTGGTTCGGCACCTATGCTCCGGCCGGCGTCCCGGTGCCGATCCTGGAAAAGCTGCACCGGGAAATCGCCACGATCCACACGGATGCCGAGTTCCACACCAAGCAATTTGCGGGCGGCAACTTGGTCTATCGCGAAGCGCTGTCCATGCCACAACTGCGCGACCGCATCGCCAAGGATTCGGAACGCTTCGCGGACTTGATCCGCCGCGCAAACATCAAACTGGACTGACCTCGAGCCAGAAATGGCTCGAAGTGACACGGCAGGTCCCATCACAGACGGCTCGGACATGGCTGAGCATGCCCGATCAGTGATATGCGTTGATTTTTGGTACTCAGCGACAGCCCCGACACCAACACACCGATCTGAACTCTCATCAGCTTTTATGGAGCTTCCCCGCGAGCGGGTCGTTGCGTTGTCGAGACGGCAGGTCGTCCGAGCGTCTCCTGGAAAAAATGGAGTTTCGGTGCTCACGCGGCCGAAGGTCTTCGCTCTGCTCGACACTCGCACATGAAGCGTACGACGCTGATCGGTTCGTGTGCTCGACCGGGGATACGGATCGGAGCGCGTTTGGCCGATCCCTTTCGCGAGCCGGAAGTTGGTTCGACGAGCTCTTTGTCGAATGGCCGATGATGTCGTGCAAACTCAATGTGGTCGTTGCAGTTTTGACCGTCGTTGGAATTGCAACCGCCGCTCTCGCCAGCGAAAACTGACCAGAGTCTATCGACCAATACGTCTTGCAGATCCAAAAATTGGTCAAAACAGTCGATATGGATGGGTATCTCGCAGCTGTGAAGAACCCGAACGGTGCCGTTTTGCTCGATGTTCGCGAGGATGACGAATTCAAGGCAGGCCGCCGATATTACGCAGGCCGGACCGCTGCTCGAGCGGGTCGAGCCCGACGCCCTCATTGCAGACAAGGGCTACGACTCCGACGCGCTGGTCGAGGTCCTCGAAGACCGCGATAGCACGCCGGTGATCCCGTCCAAGGCCAACCGCAAGCAGCCGCGCAAGACCGACTTCGCCCTTGATCGTAAGCGCAATCTCGTCGAACGCTTCTTCTGCACCTTGAAGAATTATCGCGCCATCGCAACGCGCTACGACAAACTCGCCAGCACTTTCCTGGCTGGCGTCCTGCTCGTCTGCGTGGTCATATGGCTCAACTGACGACAGGCCCTGAGAGCGATTTCGGATCGAGCGCTGAGCCGAAGCAGGAATGCGCGACGATGCCAGTCTGGGAAACACGCCAATTGGCTGCCAAAGACCTCGGAAAGATGTATTTTTCGAAAAGAAAATAGGCCAATCTGGGTCGCAGCTCGATGATCGTTTATGGCAGCGACATGAAGGCGGAGTGAGCGATGGCAGTCAAAGACTACTTGAAAACCCATCGGACCTGGCAGGACGGCATGGGCCTACTCTTCGGCATGACAATCGGCCTGTCGCCGTATATCGCCGCAGAGGTCGCCAATATCCCGGCCGTAGTGAATGCCGCATTCAGTGGCCTTGCAATACTCCTGATCGCCCAGTTGGAACTCGTGCACCTTCGTCGATGGGAAGAAGTTCTCGAATTGATGCTCGGAGTTTGGGTCGTCGCCTCGCCATTTGTCTTCGAGTATGCCGCCAGCGGTGGTTTGCGAGCCGCGCATTGGAGTCTCGGCGCGTGCGTTGCTGTCATCGGGGGGCTCGAGCTTTTGCAGGACTGGCGAAAATCACGCGAAGAACTCGATCGCTACGGGAGCTGACGGCGCGGGACTGACGTGCGGCATCTGCCGGTGAGCAGGGGCCGAGTGACGCCAAACAGCAAACGCAACCCCTGGCGGCAGAGATCTTGTGTTGGGCGTGCTGGCGTCCAATATCGTACGTGCGGGGGGCGTCTCGAAAGGAGTTGGAGACCCATATGATCATCAGGGACGTTTTGAAGTCGAAAGGAAGCCGTATCGAAACCGTGCATACTTACCGGCAGGTGAGTGAAATTCTGCAGATCTTCGATGAGCGCAACATTTCGTCGGTCGTCGTGATCGGTCCTGCCGGCACGCCGCTGGGGATCGTGACGGATCGACTGCTCATCAAAGCTTTGGCCCACCGCGGAAGCGAGGCACTGAGATCAACGGCAGCCGACGTCATGGATACTCCGGCGCCCACGTGCGCGCCCGACGATAAGATCCAAGACGCCTTGGGCATCATGACCGAACGACGGGTGCGCCACTTGCTGGTCGAAAACGGGGGCGAAGCTGTCGGCCTCGTCAGTATCGGAGACCTGGTCAAATTCCGATTGCGAGACAGTGAGCTGGAGGCGCGCGTGCTGCGCGACCTCGCATACGCGCACATGTCTGCGGAATGAAGACGACTTGGAATCGGATACGCGACCCAGGCGACCCTCGTGATGTGAGGCGGTGACACTCTGGCGAACGTCACGGACCGGCGGGCCCGTCGCCCAGTGTGACGGTGGATTGCTGCAGCCATCCTTTGCCACCAATGTCGAGGTTGCTTCCGCTCACTCGGCAGTCCACCGCGCAAGCTCCGCGCGACCGACCTTGGTGAGGCCGTATCGCCCTCGCTCGATCCGCTCGAACCATCCATAGACATTGCGCAGCAGGATCTTGGATGCGTCGGGCATGGTCGCCTTCAGATCGCGCGGTCGGCCCGGGGCTGCGGCCAGCGCCTTGGCGCAATCGAGCGCCTGCTGCCGGTAGGCCGTCATGATCGGGCGACGTGTGCTGCCACCAAGAGCCGGATCGCCTTTTCGCTTCCTGTGCTCGTCGACGATGCGCGAGCGCCGATTCGGATCGCGCCGGGGTCGCCAAGGCGCCGGCTCCACGATCACTTCGACGTTGCCTCTTGCGAGGACGGACACGAGTCCGAATCCGAGGAGCCGGCAGAGCTTGCGAACGCGCGGATCGCCTTCCCGTCCACGTCCCCGCCGCGAAGCGCGCACCGCGAGCCAGACCTCGTCACACGCCGGTAAACGGTCGACCGCCTGCAGCACGAGTTCCAGGGTGAAAGCCAGCTTCAATTCGGCGATGACAACTGCGGTAGGAACACCCTGATCGAGCGCGACCACGTCACAGCCGCACACCTCTCCCTTCACCTCGAAGCCCAACCCCTCGAGGAATCGTTTCACCGGCAAGTAGAGGGTCGTCTCCATGGCCGCACCCCGCTTTCAGGGTGCAATTATCACTGATTCGCGAGGGCTGAAGTCCACCGATGCGGTCGTGTCCCCAATACCACCGACCAGGGCACCAGGATGGAGCGTGGCGACATGATCCAACGATGCTCTCGACGTCTCGATTGCGTGCCTGACGGCCGCATATGGGCCAATCCAATACGCGGATGTCGACCGATCCGTGGTCGGCGACGAAATGATTTCCGCCGACCACGTCCCCACATTGGGCGAGTGCCACGACCCCGACACCGTAAGGCGGCGGGTTGCATGAGTGCTGAGACAGTCGTTGCTCTCAGTCGAGCTTGACGTTCGCCTGCTTGATGATTTCGGCAAATCGCGCCGTTTCGTCTGCGAGCCGCGCCGCGAGCCTGTCGAGACTGTCCGACTTCGGATAAAGACGGATGCCCGCTGCCTCGAGCTTGGCGGCGAGGTCTTTGTCCCCGTGAATTTTCGCCAGCTCACCGTGCAACTTCTCGACAATGGCCTGCGGCGTGCCGCGCGGAAGGTAGGCGCCGGTCCAAATCGGGAGATCGAAGTCTGGAAAACCAGCCTCTTTCATGGTCGGCACCTCGGGAAAATCGGGGTTGCGCTCATCGAGCAGGGCGAGGAGGGCGAGCTTGCCGGACTTCACGTGCGGAAATACCGACGATTCGAACATCAAACTGACATTACCGGCGAGGAGGTCGGCAAGTGCCTCGCCCGTTCCCTTGTAGGGAATGTGCAGCATGTCGATGCCCGCCTGCAGTTTCAGCATCTCGCCGCGGAGGTGATTGACCGTGCCGACCCCTGCGGAAACGAACGTGAACTTGCCGGGAGACGTCTTGGCCAGCGCGATGAACTCCGCAAGCGTCTTGGCGCCAACCGAGGGATGCACGGCGATGCCAGCCATCGACTCGCCGAGTCGGTCGACGTGAATGAAATCCTTGAGCGGGTCGTAGTTCAACTAGCGCAGATTCGGCAGCACGACGATGGCCGCTTGCGGCGTCATCAGCATCGTGTAGCCATCGGCGGGAGACCTGGCCACCATCTCCGTCCCCAGGGCGCCGGCCGCACCGCCGCGATTCTCGACCACGAACGGCTGATTGAGTGACGCTTGTAACTTCTCGGCGACGCCGCGCACCAACGAGTCGGTGCTGGCGCCCGCCGCATAGGGGATGACGATCCTCACGGGTCGGTTTGGCCAGTCGGTTTGCGCGTTCGCCTCAGGGGCACCAGCGAGGGCGACCGTGGCAGCGGCCGCCAATGCGATCAACACGCAGAAGCACGCCTTCCAGATGCGAATTGATTTTTTGACGATCATTTTTCGACCTCCCTATTCGAATTGTGGACCAGGGTACCACGAAGGCTCTGGCGCTTGGCAGGTTGCGGTGTGCGACCGGCCACGAACGGTTCGACGCGGAACGCCTGGACATGGATGGTGAGGCCACGGCGTGGAGCGTCTCTGCCGAGAGCGAGCGCTCGAGATTGTCAACCCGGCACGCTGGGCCGGATCGATTGAGCGAGCTGCCGCTCATAGACCCCGCGCCATTCGCTGTGATCGTTACTGACAAAATAGCCGCTGCGCGAATCCCGATAGATATTGCTCTCCGCTGCTCCGGGTGGGCTGGCGCCGGTTTCGCGCAGGGCGCGCGCTGCCATCAGGAGACGCCGCCGCGTTCGCGTAATCATTTGGTCCGAGGGAGCAAGATGCTCGTGTTCGAAGGGGGTGAGCGGACCCATACTCTCCGTGATCGCCTGATCTTGCAGATGAATGCCTTCGATGCCGGAGTAAATCGCATTACTGCGCTGGGCGGCTCGATCGATACCCCAATCATTGCTCTCATCGTCAGCCATGCGCCAGCGTCCGAGCCAGTCCGTCGTATTCGGCAGCAATTGATTGCCGCGGCCAGCGCCACCGATCGGGGAGCCATTCTTCAGGCGAGGCGTCGGCATGGAATTGGCCGCCTTGGCCTTCTTCCACCAGATGAAAACGAACATGGTGTGATGGTCATCGAGCGGCACCCACGCGCGCGCATGCATGTGGCTGGTGAATTCGCCATTCGGCGCCTGGGTCCAGAACGGAAACAGGAAATTCCCGAACCGCCAGTAGGTCTCGCCCGGTGCGACGGTGCGGTAGCCGGCGTACTGTGTGCCCCAGGGCGTATCGGCGACATGGTACTCGGGCGCGCGATTGACGATCGTATTTCTCAGTGGCTCGTCATCCGGCACGTCGTCGATGTCGACGTGGCCGGCATGCAGGAACCCGAAATGGGAGGTATCGATTTCACCCTCCAAGGCCTGCAGATAATTGCAGCGTCGCATGACGAAACTGAGATTGATTTCGCTCTCGGGCATGTCGAGTATTTCGAAAGCGGGCAGCGATGGTGTGGTGGCTTCGGGGCCCATGTAGACCCACACGACACCGGCGCGTTCGGCAACCCGATACGCTTTCGCCCTGACCTTCTGTTTGAAATCCTGATGAGGCGCGACACTGGGCATGTCGACACAATTTCCCGCGACATCGAACTTCCAACCATGATAGGTGCAGCGGATCCCATTCCTCTCGTTGCGCCCGAGAAATAGGGAGGCGCAGCGGTGTGGGCAGCGATGATCCATCACGCCGACCCGGCCCGCGGTGTCGCGAAACGCGATCAATTTCTCGCCGAGTAGCGACAGACGCACGGGGTCTCCATCGGACGCGAGTTCGGTCGACTTGCACGCGGGGATCCAATAGCGCCGCATCAAATCCCCCATCACGGTGCCTGGACCAACGCGAGTGAGTTCGACGCCTTCGGATGCCGTCGTCATTCGATGCTCCCTCAGTCGATGTAAAGCGCATGCGGAACGCAGATAATCCGGTTTTATACCGTTCCGACAGAATCAAAATCGAAATTTGGATCAGCCGGTCGCCGGGGCGCGACCCTGCGCGAACATCGGCGCCGACACGGTCCGTCGATTGGGGACCCCTGTGGGCGCTTCAGACGTCGATCTTCTCGTCAGTCTCGATGGCCTGGATGACGTCGCCTCGAGAATGCCGAGGGGTTGCGCCAAATCCTGCTGGGCTCGCGCATCGCCGAGTTGCAAGGCAGCGTTGCAAAATGCGTCGATGCGGGTGTGGCATCGCGGTATCGAACTACAACTCTCGTTCTGCCGAGTGAACGAATTCGGTTGCCCGATGCTATGAGTGCGCGACTGGCTTTGCTACAAAATGAAGCCTAAGCAATCTATGGAGTGGGGGAGGGGAACCGTGAGGGGTGCAAACGGTCTCGAGTGGAGCGGGAACCTTATCGGGTCCCGCGCGAAGACGAGGCTCACTCCCCGGTGGCTGCCGGCTGCGATACTTGGCGCCTGCATGTGTATCGGCATGGTCCTGCAGGCGGTCTCGGCGCAAGCGCAGGCAGACGCTGCGGCCGCAGCTCAACCGCCACTCTCGATCGCGGTGTTCGTCAGCTCCCCCACCGACCAGTGCTTCGACGCCGGCATCGTGCCCGCGATCAAGCAGTTGGCGACGGCCGAACAGGATCGGATCAATGCGGCCGGCGGCATCCTCCGTCGCAAGCTGCAGCTTCAGTTCTTCGACGACAAACAGCAGCCGGAGCAGACCATCGCCAATGTGCGGGCGGCGCTCGCAAACCCGCAGACCGTGGGCATGATTGGGCTCTCCCAGACGGCGCGGGCCAAAGCGACCTTCGATGCGCTCGGGACCGAAATCGGCGCCAGCGGCATACCGTTCTTGTCGGACATCACGCTCAACAGCATCTTCGCGAAGCAAACCAACGTGTTCACGATGCGCCCCTCGCAAGACGACGAGCGCATCCCGGTCATGGCCGCGTTCATCAGGGCTCGGAGTATTCACCGGCCAGCATTTGTCGGGCTCAAAGACTCACTGGTCAGCGCAAGTCTGGGTGATGCCTTGAAAAGCGCTGAGACTGGTGTGGATCTCATCGCCGACCATCGGCTGACGCTGCTGAAGGATGAGTTCGATCCGACCGCAATCGCTGCACTGGTTGCCGATCTGAAGCAGAAGGATCCCGATCTGGTGATCCTTGCAATTGGCTCGTCTCGGGTCGCGCCGGTGATGGCCGCATTCGTCGCTGCGGGTCTGACGCCCCCGATCTTCCTCACGGGGCGCATCGAGACCGTTCTTGAAGGGGGTGCGCCGGAGTACCCCGGCGACATCTTCCAACTCGCCTGGGATGACCTGCCCGATATTTTCAGCGACCGCCTGCGCGAGCGCATTGTTCGCAACGGCCTGGATCGGTGGGTGTTCGAAGGTGCCAAGATACCGACTGCGCCGGGCTGGAAAACGGGGGCGTGCAAACCGCGTCCCGAGACCGTCGTGCCCGATGTGCTCGACAGCCGCAACATGCGGGCAATCGGCCGCGGCACGCAGTATGCCGACATGGTCGCGCTGATGGCCGACGCTCTCAAGACGGCGGAACCGGGAGCCAAACCAGCGGGCTTGCGCAGCCATCTGCTGGCCCAACTCAAGACCACCTATGCCGCCGGGCGTGGCGCCTTCAGGGGCAGCTTCGAGAACTGGTCGTTTCGACCAGGCTCGCGCGCGGCCGACCGCACCCCCTTGATCGTCATGCGTCCCAATGGGCTGGGGGCCTCGCAGCTGGCGCCACTTCAATTCGTGCGGCTCCGGTCGGACAAGCTGCGGCCGATGGATACGCTCTACCTCGACATCGACTTGATCCGCGCCTTTCGCGTGGATGACAACGACAAGAGCTTCTTTGCGGATTTCTATGTGTCCATGCGTGGCAACAACGCCTCGATCGGCAAGATCGAGTTTGCCAACGGCTTCCTCGATCCCAAAACCAACGACCGCCAGATCACCGTTCGCAAACTGCACGAGGCCGGACCCAGCGGCATCTACCCCGAAGACATGAACATCTATCTGGTGTCCGGAAAATTCACGTTCGAACCCCGCCTCGACACCTACCCGTTCGATACCCAACGCTTTGCCATCAATATCCAGCCCAAGTCGAGTGATGCTCCCTTCATTATCCAGCCGCCGCCGCATCGCCTGCGCGACAAGGCCGTCGCCACCGATGGTTGGGTCCCGCAGGACCAATACGTGGGCTACGACGAGGACTTCGTTCCAACCATCGATGCATGGACTTTCAGGCAGAGCATCGTCCCCTTCTACAAGGCCTCGTTCGTGTGGATCATGAAGCGGCAGACCACCGACTACTATCTCAGGGTCGTGGTGCCGCTGGCCTTCATCCTGGCCGTGGCCTACATGTCGATTTTCATCCCCCTGACCCACTTCGAGGCGGTCGTCACCATTCAGGTCACCGCGCTGTTGTCGGCCGTGGCGCTCTACCTCGCTCTGCCGAAGCTCGACGCGGACGGCACCACGATGTCGGACCGGATCTTCCTGTTCATCTACATGGCTGTCAGCCTCATGATCGTGCTCTCGATCCTCAGGGTCAGCCGACCCGTCACGCAGTCACCTTGGGTCCGGGCGTCGCTGGGTCTCATGCACACCGTGCTCATTCCGGCACTGGTCGCAGCCATGATGCTTTACGTCCATCGCGCAAGCCTCGGCGATGCAGCCGGACCGATTTGGCCTGGGTTGCCCAGCATCCTCACGCAGTCGTTCGGATAGAACCGCCACTCGCACCCAACCCGGCGAGGGCTCCACCGACCATTTTGAAGACGTGCCATGCAGCGCCGTCACGTCCTGGGTCGAAAAATGCGGACACCCCGGACCCATCGGTCAAAGCTGCCCCTCGAGGTGAGCGCGGGCCGCGTTCTGGTCGCTGTCGACCGGGTTCGCCGGATCGAAATTCATGGCAGCAGTCTACGGCATCTGCGGTGATCATGCCCGCAGCGACCTGTTGTGTCAGGCCTATATTTCCCCCGTCACGTCATCGAACCGGCGACGACGCTCGCGGCCCATTCCAGTCGTCGGCCGGACGTACGAAGCGAACCATATTCGGTTCGCTGGCGTGACTTCGACGGAAGCCAGCGGCGCGACGTGACGTTCGAACTCTCCGTCGGCCGGCTACATCTGGATAACCCGGCCACGGCGTCGGGCGAGGTGGCCGGCAGTCTGCTGTTACAGTCTGAAACAATTGCGAAATCATCCTGCAATATTGCCCGGTCAGGGTATCGAATGCGCCTCGTATTTCTCATGGGGGACGTTCGGGAATGATTGGACGATCGTTGTTGGCAATCGTGGGCCTTCTGGCGGCGCTCGGGGCCCCAGTTGCTCACGGCCATGAAGGCCATGACCACGACAAGCCCGCTCCACTGAACGTGCCCATCGCGCCCCGCGTGGTGGCCGTGACGCCTGATTTGGAGCTCGTTGGTGTCTCATCGGGTCAAGGTCGCCTGACCATCTTCCTGCATTCATTCGCGACCAACGAGCCGATCAGGGACGCGCGACTGTCAGTGACGGCGGGAACCGACAATCAGGCAGCCGAACCGCGCGGCGAGGGCGTATTCACCCTGTCGGCGCCGTGGCTCGCGACGGCAGAGGGCATTGATCTCGTGTTTTCCCTGACCCTGAGCGACGGCACGCAGGATTTGCTGACGGGACGTTTGCAAAACGCGTCATCCAGCGCACCGATCGTCGTCGCCGAGAGCGGGTCTTGGCGGGCGATATCACGGCTGAAAGCACAGCCTGAACTCGTCATACTCGTTCTGGCAAGCTTGATGGCCGGCGTTCTCATTTCCTTGTTGATCCCGAGTATTCGAGCAAGATGGCGCGACACCATAACGAGCGGTGAACCCGAAGCAGAGCGGCTCCAACAGGCGATTGAAACGTCGTCCGAAAGTCGCCGCGTCACGCGACTGCGGCGAGGTATGGGTGTCAGTGCCGTCATCTGCGTGTTTGGTCTTTTGAGCGGTACGAATGGGTTTGCGGCCGGGCCATCGGCGCAAGAATTGCCCTCAGTTCCCGCGACGATGGCGACCGACCTTGCACAGCGCACTCCGGATGGGACGTTGTTCGTACCGAAGGCGACGCAGCACCTTCTCTCGGTACGCACGATGTTGACAGCACGGGGTGCCGCTGCGCGAACAGCCGAGCTGACAGGGACCATCATTGCCGGTCCCGAGAATTTCGGCCGTGTTCAACCGGGTCGTCCCGGTCGTATCGAAGCGGCGCCCGGCGGCCTCGCCCATATCGGCAAACGCGTCGAGAAGGGCGCGTTGTTGGGCTATGTCTTGAGCTACGTCGAGGCCGCTGATCGCGCCAATATGAACAGCGTGATGGCGGAGACCGAGGCGCGGATCGCGAAAAATCGCACGATCCTGTCGCGTTATGAGAACTCCCCCGGCGCCGTGCCGCAAGTGAGAGTCGATGAGGTTCGCGGCGAGCTCGAGGCGCTGATACGCAAGAGAGCAGAACTGTTGCCGAGCTCCAGTACCCGCGAGCCGATACTCGCGCCGATCAGCGGGGTTGTTTCAGTGGCCAACGCGACGATCGGCCAGGTCGTCGAGGCACGCGACGTGCTGTTCGAAATTGTCGATCCATCGCAGTTCTGGGTGGAAGCATACGGTCACGGACAAGAAACTCAGGCATTGCAGACCCTCACTGCTGCTCATGCCATCGTTGGCGGAATAACCCCTGTTCCAATCGAGTTTGCCGGGCGAGGCCACGCTTTGCGCAACCAAGCAACCGTCCTCACTTTCAAAATCTCGGGTCGGTTCGAAGACCTCTCGATCGGGATGCCGGTCAGGGTCGTGCTGCAGTCGGCAACCAAGGTCGAGGGATTTATCGTGCCGTCTTCGGCCATCGTTCGCGGTCAAACGGGCCTTCCCATCGTGTGGGTCAAGACAGAGCCCGAGCGCTTCGAGCCGTTGACTGTCAAAGTCGAACCGCTCGACGGCAACTCCGTCGTGGTGACAAGCGGGTTGAAGGAAGACCAGCGCATCGTGACCGACGGCGTGACCCTTCTTAATCAAATCCGCTGAGCAGGAGCTGCCCGCGATGTTCAATGTTTTGGTCCGTGGCAGCCTGCGCAATCGCCTCTTCGTGCTGGCGACAGCGGCAATTCTCGTGGTCTATGGCGCACTGACGATGCGCGCGCTGCCCGTCGACGTGTTTCCCGATCTCAACCGTCCGACCGTCACGCTCATGACCGAGGCCGAAGGTCTGGCCCCCGAAGAGGTCGAAACGCTCGTCACGTTTCCCATTGAGACGACAATGAACGGCATGCCCGGCGTCATTCGGGTGCGGTCGATCTCCGGCGTCGGACTGTCGATCGTCTATGTCGAATTCGATTGGGGAACGAACGTCTACTTGAACCGCCAGCAGGTCACCGAGCGCCTCAATATCGTCCGCGAGCAGCTGCCGCGCGGTGTGACGCCGCAGATGGCTCCGGTGACCTCGATCATGGGCGAGATCATGCTGGTCGCCATGGCGAGCGAAACGGCAAGCCCAATGGAGTTGCGTGAGCTTGCCGATTGGGTCGTCCGGCCACGCCTTCTGACGATTCCCGGCGTCGCTCAGGTCATCCCGATCGGCGGCGAGGTACGCCAGTATCGCGTCACGCTCAACCTCGCCCAGATGACCGCGCTGAATGTGCCGCGCATGGAAATCGAGACTGCGCTGCGCCAGTTCGGAGCGAACACGGCTGGCGGTTTCGTCGACCAGCACGCCCGCGAATACCTCATCCGAAATATTGGCCGGACCACACGGATCGACGATCTTCGCAATCTGCCTGTCGTGCATCGCAATGGGCTTTCGATACGTCTGTCGCAGGTGGCCGAAGTCGATTTCGGCGCACGGGTCAAGCGTGGTGATGCCGGCTATATGGGCCGTCCGGCAGTCATTCTTTCGGTCCAAAAGCAGCCGAGCGGCGATACCCTGAAACTGACCCAGGACGTCGAGGCGGCGCTCGCCGATCTGAAACGTGTCACACCGAACGGTGTCACCACGGCCGTGTTGTTCCGGCAGGCCGACTTCATCGAGGCCTCGGTCGACAACGTCCGGCGCGTGCTGGTCGAGGCCCTCTTCGTCGTCGCCATCGTGCTGTTCATGTTCTTGCTCAACTGGCGCACCACCGCGATTTCTCTGACGGCCATCCCAATCTCAATTCTGATGACCGTGATCGTGTTCAAGCTATTCGGCCTGACGATCAACACCATGACCCTGGGTGGCCTCGCCATCGCGATCGGCGAACTCGTCGACGATGCCGTCGTGGACGTCGAGAACGTGTTCCGACGCCTGCGCGAAAATCGAGCCAAAGCCGTGCCCGACGCCCCCCTTGCCGTTATTGCACGCGCCTCGCAGGAGGTACGATCCGGTATCATCTATGCGACAGCGATCATCGTGCTGGTGTTCGTGCCGCTCTTCGCACTGTCGGGGATCGAAGGTCGCCTGTTCGCACCCCTCGGCATCGCCTACATCGTCTCGATCCTGGCCAGCCTCGTCACCTCGATCACGGTGACGCCCGTTCTGTGCTACTATCTTCTCCGCGACACGCATGCGCATGCCGAACATGAGAGCTGGCTGGTACGCCGGCTCAAGGCCGTCAATCGCCGCCTTCTCGGGTGGGCGTTCGGGCAGCAGGGGTTCATCATGTCGGCAGCCGTCCTTGCCATCGTGATCGCTGCGACGAGCGTCGCCTTTCTGCCGCGTTCCTTCCTCCCACCGTTCAACGAAGGCACCCTCACGATTTCGATGCTGTTCCGGCCGGGCATCTCACTGGCTGAGTCGCACCGTGTCGGGCTGATTGCCGAGCGGCTCATCTTGCAGATCCCGGAGACCAAGACCGTCGGACGCCGCACCGGGCGGGCAGAGCTCGACGAACATGCCGAGGGCGTGCACTCCGCGGAGATCGACGTCGATCTGAAGTCGTCGGGGCGTGGTCGCGAGGCCATCATTGCAGACATGCGCGCGCGCCTCGCCATGCTCCCGGCCAACATCAATATCGGACAACCGATCTCCCATCGCCTCGACCACATGCTGTCGGGCGTTCGCGCTCAGATCGCGTTGAAGATTTTCGGCGACGATCTCGATACGCTTCGCGCCGTCGCCGAACTATTCCGAACCCGTTTGGAGAAAATCCCCGGAATCGTCGATCTCCAGGTGGAGCGGCAAGTGCGCATCCCACAAGTCCAGATTTCGGTCGACTACGATAAGGCGTCCCAGCTCGGCGTCACGCCTGCGCATGTGACGGAGGCGTTGGAATCGATGCTCAACGGACGTGTCGTCTCGCAGGTCATCGACGGCAGTCGGCGCCACGACGTTGTTCTGCGGGTGGCCGAGCGTGACCGGACAACTGCGGGGCTCACCCATCTGATGATCGAGACACCATCGGGCCGTGTGCCGCTTTCCGCTTTCGCTTCGGTTATCGAGACGGATGGCCCCAACCAGATCCAACGCGACAATACGCGTCGGCGCATCGTGGTGCTGGCCAACACCGACGGTTCGGACATGGCGCGGATCATTGCGGCCGTGCGCGGGGTCGCAGCCGAGGCGCGGATGCCGGAGGGGTATGTCACGACGCTCGAAGGCACCTTTCAGGCTCAGGAGGAGGCTTCACGCTTGATCGCGTTGCTGTCTCTGGTGTCGCTCGCTGCCATCTTCTCCGTGCTCTACGCTCGCTACAAGTCGGCGGTGTTGGCGCTGATCATCATGGGTAACGTACCCTTGGCACTGATCGGCAGCGTCGTCGCTTTGTGGTTGGCTGAACAGCCGCTATCGGTCGCGACCATGATCGGCTTCATCACCCTGGCAGGGATCAGCGCCCGCAACGGGATCCTCAAGGTCAGTCATTATATCAACCTGGTGCTGCTCGAAGGCGAGCGTTTCGGTCGGGACATGATCGTGCGCGGCAGTCTGGAACGCTTGACGCCAGTGTTGATGACCGCACTATCCGCCGGTCTCGCGCTGTTGCCGTTGTTGATCGGCGCCGACGCCCCCGGTAAGGAAATCCTGCATCCGGTGGCCATAACGATTTTCGGCGGCCTGATCAGTTCGACCCTGCTCGATACGCTGCTCACCCCCGTCTTATTCCTGAGGTACGGCGAACACTCGATCGAGCGACTTCGCGCAGCGGGCAATGAAAGCGACCTGGGCGGGGCGGCCGCCCACGCTTACTGACCAACTCATCTCATCAACCAACCAGAGGAACACCATCATGCTCAAGTATCTGCTGCTCGCTGTCAGCCTCACCTTCGCCGGCCAGGCTCTCGCTCATCAGGACAGCAAATTCGTAAAGGGTCCGAACGGAGGCCATGTCGTCGATGCCGGTGGCGGCAAGCAGCACTGGGAGTTGGTCGCTTCCAGCGGCGATCTCACTCTTTATGTGACGGACAAGGATGAGAAGCCCGTCGATACCACGGACGGTAGGGCCGAGGCGCAGGTTCTTATTGCCGGCAAGAATTATACGGTTGCACTGGCTCCTGCCGGCGGCAACACTTTGAAGGGTGCTGGACCGTTCACGGGAGGCAAAGGTATGCGCGTCATTGTCAAAACCACCAAAGTCGCCGGCGAAAGCTTCCAGGCGCGAATGACGCCGCTACAGTGAGTCGAAGGGTTTGAATGCCGAACAAAGACACAAGCGCGGTCTCCGATGACGGCCAGGCATCAGATGGCTCGGCATTGCCGTCTGATGCACATGTCTTGATCTGCGATGATGATGGCGAATTGCGTCGCCTGGTCGCCGATTTCCTGCGGGAGCATCACTACACCGTTTCAACGGCATCCGATGGTCGGGAATTGGCGCGCCGTCTTCGCTTGTCACCCGTCGTCGATCTGATCGTTCTCGACTTCATGCTACCCGGCCAAAGCGGCCTGGAAATCTGCAGGGATCTCCGTGCAACGTCGAACGTTCCCATCCTGATGCTGACCGCGCGCGGCAACGAGACCGATCGCATCGCCGGCCTCGAAATGGGTGCCGACGATTACATGTGCAAGCCGTTCAGCCCCGCCGAGCTCGTCGCTCGAATCAAGGCCTTGCTCCGCCGCTCGCGGATGGCTGGAGCAGGCACTGTGTCCGACAAAAAGCGCGTCTTCGAATTCGAAGGCTGGCACCTCGACACCTTGAGGCGCGACCTGCGCAATCCAGCCGGCGTGATCATCGACCTCTCAGCTGGTGAGTATGATCTTCTGATGGCCTTTCTCGAGGCGCCGCAGCGCGTGCTCTCCCGCGAGCAGCTTCTCGATGCGGCTCGCAACAAGGTTTCGACGGCGTTCGACAGAAGCATCGACGTGCAGATCAGCCGGCTCAGGCGCAAGATCGGCCCTCCCGATGACAGCGAAGGCTTCATCAAAACCGTGCGTGGTGCTGGTTACGTGTTCGTCCCTTCGGTCGCAACGAAATGAGCTGGCTCAGCGACACTATCGCGGGCCGTACGATCATGGTGCTCGTGCTGGGTCTCGGCTCCATCCTGGCCCTTGCACACTACCTCTATCAAGTCGGTATCGAACGTGAAGTCACGTCGAGCAATACCGAAAGGCTGGCTGAACGCCTGAACCTTTTGACCGCCTCGATCGCATCACTCGAGCCAGACAAACGCGAGGAAGCTGCCCACAGAATGTCCGGCGGCCCCATCGAGATCCACTGGGGGCGCGAGCCGCTCGCGACAGCGGGTGGCGATCTCGATGCAAGCACGTTGCTGCTTCGTGACCACCTGCTGGCGAGTACGCCGAGACTGGGAGAGCTTGGACTGATCATCGGCACGGATCGATCAGAGAACTCATCGCATGCCCCTGCGAAACCTCGGGATGATGGGCACACGACGCTCATCTCGCTGCCGCTCGATGATGGCAGTTGGCTGAACGTCACATTGGTACGGGTCCAGGCCACCCGACCGACCTCGCCCAGTCTGTTGTTGTCTGCAGCGCTGGGTGCGTTCGGCGTCGTGTTGGTGGCCTTCCTGATGGGGGGGTGGTTGACGCGCCCGCTCAATCAGCTAGCGGCAGAGGCACGGCAGCTTTTTCCGACGTCTCAGACCGTTCCGTTGGCCGAGACCGGAACGCGCGAGGTGCGGACTTTGGCCTCCGCAATCAATGATCTCCAATTCCGAATTCGTCGCTTGGTGGACGACCGCACACAGATGCTGGCAGCCGTCAGCCATGATCTGCGCACGCCGCTCACCCGGTTGCGCCTGCGGATAGAAGGGGTGTCGAATGTCGAAATCAGAGCAAGCATTCAGACCGATCTGGATGAGATGGAGGACATGATCGACGCGACATTGGCGTTCTTGCGCGATGATATGGCCAGTGAATCGATCGAGCAGGTGGACCTTGCCGTCATTCTGCAGACGATTGCAGCCGACATGGCTGATGCCGGGCAGAAGGTCGACGTTCATTCCCCGCAGAGCCTCGTCATCGCTGGGCGGCACTTGGCGTTGAAGCGGGCGCTGACCAATCTCGTCCAGAATGCCGTCAAATATGCCGGATCAGCAATCGTGTCCCTGTCTGTCGACGGGCCAAGCATTTGCATTTCTGTCTGCGACGAGGGGCCGGGGATTCCTGCCGACAAGCTCGAGGCTGTGTTCGAGCCATTCTATCGGATCGAACCCTCGCGTGGGCGCCACACGGGGGGACATGGCCTCGGTCTCACCGTCGCCCGCTCGATTGCACGCACGCACGGTGGCGATGTCGTCTTGTCGAACCGCACGCCCCGGGGGCTCGAAGTTGTGCTGACGTTGCCGATTGTGTCGCAGTCTCTTGATACATCAGTTCAGTCCCGCCGTAGTCCAATGCTGTCATAGCCAGCCCGCGAGTATGGCGATTCCGATCCCGGCCATCCCGATGCCAGCGACTTGCCGCGCTCGCAAAGAGATTGGCTTTCCGAACCGCTCCGCCCCCAATGCGAGCCCGATGCCGATCGCGTGCAGGAGCAAAGTCGCAATGACGAAGCCGGCGACATAGCCCGCAACCGAGGTCTCCAATGGCAACTCGGCACCGTGGGCATAGCCATGGACAACGGAAATGACAGCCGCCAATGCAGCAGCGCCCGCGATCGGCAGCAGTCGACCAAATCCGATGATGGCTCCGATGACAACCACCGAGAGTGCAATTCCGGTCTCATAGTTGGGCAGATCGATCCTGCGAATTCCCATCATGGCGCCCAAGGCCATGAACGTGACGAAGGCCGCAGGAACGAGCCAAAGCGCACGACCTCCGATGAGGCCGGCAATGATCCCCAATCCAATCATCGCCAGCGCATGATCGATCCCGCCGATCGGGTGTACAAAACCTTGTATGATGCTCGACATCGGATCGTCCCCTACCGGTCGTGACTTCTACAACGTGCGCTTGGCCGCGCTCGTTCGTACCTGAGTAGTCAATCACCCGCGCCTTGCAAAGGTGAAGGCTTCAACAAGCGAGGTCGTAGCCCATTGAACCACGCCCTGACCATCGCTGAATTCAAGAACATTGTCGCTCCACGATCATCGCGCCTTGGATTATTTTCCACCAAATTCGCCTGTCGACGCTGACCAGTCGGCGTGTCGGACATGGATCACGCAGGCGTCGGCAGCCGAAACGCCGCTATCATCCACCGACATGCCATCCCCGGCGATCCCCCCGCATGCCCGACACACTCGGCCCATCCACGACGTCCAATGGTCGGGTTGCATACATCTGCCGAGGCTGGGACCGCAATGGCGGTGCCCGTTGTCATGCAAGCCGGTTTCGAGTTGGCGCCACGCGACAGGGGAGCTGCGCGTCGGGTGCGTCCGTGCCGACACCCGACACCACACCGGACGGCCAGCCGATGCCGCGCGAGCGCCTGTTGGCGGCGATCCATGAGGCATGATGACCTCGGATGCGGCGGCGTCAGGACGCGTGTCGACAGTCGCCACAGACAGGGTCACAAGTCCCTACATCTGGAGTAGCATAGGTGCGTTCCCAAACCAGGAGGACGACGACCATGGCACGCATCCGGCATATCGCGATCCAGACTCAAGACGAAGAAGCGACCAAGGATTTCTACGTCGAGAACTTCGGCCTCAAAGTCGTGAAGAAATTAGAGAACGACCGTATCTCCGGCTATTATCTCACCGATGATCACATCAATATCGCCGTTCTGAACTTCAAGAACGATACCCTTGCGGGCGCCGAGCGTGGCAAGGGCTGGAGCGGCATCCATCACATCGGATTCCAGGTGGACAACCTCGAAGAAGCCACGACACAGCTGCGAAAGACCGTGGCGAAGCCGCGCGATGACATCAACGTCGCGCTCGGGCTGGGTGCAGGTGGCGCGCCGGCAGGGCATGGCAACGTCGAAGTACGCTATATCGGACCCGACAACGTCAATTTCGACGTGTCCGAAACCGGTTGGGTCGGAACGCCGAGCAACAAGGTCAAGCACGGATAAGCTCGGCAGGCCTCCGAACCCGGCACGACGTCCGCAGGGTCGCGGCTGCGGCCTTCGAGCCGAAACGAGGGATGGTGTGCAGGACGTCCGCGCTGGCCGCCAAGGCGGAGGCGACTCCTGAAAGGGGGCGGCAATCGGGAGGCCGAGGGATCCACGTCTTCGGCCGGGCAATGGCGCGACATGACGACGACGCGTACACCACCGCTGACCGTCACGGCGCTCGATCGCCTGTGCGACATGGGCATTCCACCGAGCTTGATCATCGACGATGGCGCAACGATCGGCGATATCGTTATCGAAGAGATCGAGACGGCTCGACGACCTCGCGTTTACATTTCTTAGACCGGAGACCGCCATGAACCTCGCCAAGTTCCCCCGAATCCGCTGCGGCCACTTCCCGACTCCGCTCGAGCCGATGCAGAATTTGTCGAAGCACCTCGGTGGCCCGAGCTTGTGGATCAAACGCGACGACTGCACTGGTTTATCCTCGGGCGGCAACAAGACGCGCAAGCTCGAGTTCCTGATGGCCGACGCAATCGCGCACAAGGCGGATTGCGTCATCACGCAAGGCGCCACGCAATCCAACCACGCCCGCCAGACCGCCGCCGTCGCCGCCAAGCTCGGCATGACCTGCCATATTCTCCTGGAGGATCGCACCGGCTACGCCGACGAGGCCTACACGCTCTCGGGCAACGTGTTGCTCGACCAATTGCACGGCGCCTCCATCTCGAAGCGCCCGGGTGGCACCGACATGCAGAAAGAAATGGAGATCCTCGCGGCCGACCTACAGAAAAAAGGTCGGCACCCTTATGTGATTCCGGGCGGTGGCTCCAATCCGATCGGGGCGCTCGGCTATGTCAACGCAGCACTGGAGCTGCTCAATCAGGCAACAGAAATCGGTCTGCGGATCGATCATGTGGTGCATGCTACGGGCAGCGCCGGCACACAGGCGGGGCTCGTTGCGGGCTTGGCGATGCTCAACAGCCAGATCCCCGTGCTCGGCATCGGCGTTCGAGCCCCCAAGGATCGCCAGGAAGCCAGCGTCTTTGCTCTGGCCGAAAAGACCTGCGCCCATGTCGGCGTGCCGGGTGCAGTCAAGCGCGAACATGTCGTCGCCAATTGCGACTATGTCGGGCAAGGCTACGGTATTCCGACTCGCGGTATGATCGAGGCGACGAAGCTGTTGGCGCAAAAGGAAGGCATTCTGCTCGACCCCGTCTACTCGGGCAAAGGCATGGCCGGCTTGATCGATCTCATCACGAAGGGACACTTCGAGACGTCGCAGACTGTGGTGTTCCTGCACACGGGCGGCTCGGTCGGCTTGTTTGGTTATCCCAACGCCTTCGGGCTGCCTGGATACGTGAGCTGAGACGATGCAGAGCAAAAG
>JANOHP010000248.1:0-2248 GCA_031406575.1 Hyphomicrobiales bacterium | reverse complement strand
CTTGGCGCGGGCTGGCGAAAGCAGCGCGCTGAGGGTCGCTACCAGCATGTTCTGGGTGTAGGCTTGCTGGAATTTGGCAAGCCATGCGGGCACCGGAACCCGGGTCTGATCCACCGACAACTTCGGAGCGATCTTCGGGTTGATCAGAGCCCAGCCAATAATGTAGACGAGATAGAGAAACGCCAGGAAAAATCCCGGAAACATCGCAGCCGCATAGAGCTTGACGACCGATTGTCCGGCAACCGCTGCGTAAACGATGATCATGACCGACGGCGGAATGAGAATGCCCAGCGTGCCGCCTGCCGTGATGACGCCGGACGCCAGCCTCACATCGTAGCCCGCGCGCAGCATCGGGTTGTAAGCGATGACGCCCATCAGCACGACGACCGCGCCGACGAGACCGCTGGCGATGCCCCAGAACGTGCACACGATGAGCGACGCGACGGCGAGCGATGCCGGCACCCGACGGAAGGCGAGCTGGATCGAATAGAACATCTTGTCGACCAGCGCGCCGCGCTCCATGACGTAGCCCATCAGCACGAACAGCGGGATCGAGATCAGCACGTCGTTGGTCATGGCGCCGTAAGTGCGCTGAACCATCAGGTCGAATACGCGATTGTCGGTCCACGCCTGGCCGGGAACGTAGAATGCGATAAAGCCGAAGAACATGCCGAGGCCCATCAGCGTGAAGGCCGTGGCAAAGCCCATCATGATGACGACGATGATCAACGCCAGCATCAAGAGGCCGAGTGCCGGATCGCTCATGTTTGCAGATCCCCACCCCTGCCCCGCTGGCGGGCGATCTCGTCGATTTTTTGCGCGCCCTCGATCGCGGCCTTACGCGATTCCTCGTCGACGTACTCGCTGTGCGCCAACTGCTCCTCGATGACGTCGGTTTCGGTCACGTCCTTCAGCCGGCTTGGCCATTCGGCCGTTTGCAGGCAGACGACGCAGCGCACGATCTCGGCGAAACCCTGCAGCATGATCAGCGCGCCGGCGATCGGAATGACCGCTTTGAAATGATACACCGGCGGCCCATCCGCCGTGACGTTGGAGTGTTCCGCGATCCGCCAGGATTCGATGGCAAAGGTGTAGCCGGCATAAATGAGCGCGGCGATGCCCGGGATAAAGAATACGATGTACAGCACGAGATCGAGTCCCGCCTGCGTGCGGGGCCGCATCGAACTGTAAAGAAAATCGCCGCGGACGTGGGCGTTTTGCGCCAGCGTGTAGGCGCCGCCGAGCATGAACAGCGAGCCGTACAGCATGTTCTCGGCGTCGAAAATCCACGCCGTCGGCATGTTCATAAAGTAACGCTTGAAGACTTCGATGCAGACCACAGTCATCAGCACGATGATCAGCCAGGCAGCGAACTTGCCGACCCAGGTGCTGATGCCGTCAATCGTATGCAGAAATCTTTGGACGTACATCTGTAGCGGTCGCTGATGCGAGGAAGGACTGGAACGACAAAGCACCATCCGGTCGCCCTCCCGGATGGTGCCCTGCCAGTTCAGTGTGCCGTCAGATCGGAGCCTTCGCGTTCGGCCCGAAGTAGTGATCGAACGCCATCTTCCGGCTGACGACGGTATCCTGCTCCCATTGCACCGCCCGCTTGGCGAATGGGATCTGCGACAGGACGATTTCCTTAAACAGCGGATTTTCTCCCGCCTTCTTCTTCGCCACTTCGTCATAGATTTCGAGCTGGCGCTTGAGGATCGCGTCCGGCGTCTTGTAGACCTTGACGTTGTCCTTGGTCTGCAGCTCGGAGTAATCCTTCGAGTAGCGGTCGACTGCCTTCCAGGACATGTCCTGCGAGGCTGCCTCGACCGCGTTCTCGATGATCGCCCTCATCTTGGCGGGCAGCCCGTCGAACTTCGTCTTGTTGAACGAAATCTCGAACTGCTCCGCGTTCTGATGATAGCTCTGCAGCATGTAGACCTTGGAGACGTCGGCAAAGCCGAGCAGCCGGTCGGAGCTCGCATTGTTGAACTCCGCGCCATCGAGCAGGCCGCGGTCCATCGCCGCGACGATTTCGCCGCCCGGCAGCGCGTTCACTGCGGCGCCCATACCGGTGAACACGTCAATGGAGATGCCGACGGTGCGGAACTTGACGCCCTTGAGATCGTCGACCTTGGTGATCGGTTTCTTGAACCAACCGAGTGGCTGCGTCGGCATCGGCCCATAGGGGAAGGACACGACGTTGGCGCCGATCGAGGCGTACAGCTTGTTGAGCAACTCCTTGCCGCCG
>JANOHP010000241.1:0-25919 GCA_031406575.1 Hyphomicrobiales bacterium | reverse complement strand
GGAAAACCGCGCCTGCTCGAGACCTGCACGATGCCACTCACCGCCATCGGCGTCGTCTAACGGGTCTACACCAACCTCGCCGTCGTCGACATCTCGAGCCGCGGCTTCGAAGTGATCGACATCAATCCCGAGATCACCTTCGATGCCCTCCAAGCCCGCACCGGTGCCAAACTGCACCGCGCAGCGTGACAGCGGACGCGGTCGGCAACCGGTCCGCGCCAAGACGAACATTGGGAATACGATTGGAAACAGGACAGCGAGAAATCACCTAAGTCGTGGAGCGGGTAGGGGGAATCGAACCCCCGTCATCAGCTTGGAAGGCTGTTGCTCTACCATTGAGCTACACCCGCATAATCTATCTATATCAGCCTATTGACTAGGCGTCCCTGTGGCAGCGCATTATTCGGGTCGCCACGGAAAGTCACCTATAGCCCGAAAGCTCCATCAGCAGCAATTCCCAATAGCATCGGCCTGCGGCAAGCGGTGCAAACGCCGCGTCACACAACGCAAACAGGACCTCTCCCACCTCGCGACTCTGGCGCTGTGGCAATCTGTCTGCAGTGAGCAATGCCTTGGTCGCGAGGGCCCGCTACAGCCCACACCGTCATCAGCCGGCGTTCGAGTTTCGGCTGGTCGCCAAAGCACCTCGAGAGCGGTCTAAGCAGTCGGTACGAAAAGACATCGCGGGTGAACGCTACAGCTCCTTTTGCTTCCTTCTCGCGTTCCGGAGCCCATCACGCGGTATCCGGAAAAACGAAGCCTCGCCCTGCCCCAAGTTGAACTCAACTTCCTACGTTTCAATCTTGCGCTGGAAAAGGGGCCTGCCTCCACCGGTTCGGTCACCACCCCGTTTCAGCAAGCCGAGGCGAACTCACAGGCGAAGTCGCGCACTTTCGATGGCGGACCGGACCGAGCGCTTGCGGTCCGTCAATCAAGCTACACGCGCGAACTCGTCTTGTAGAAGGGCTCGTGGCGGGCGGGATCGATGTAGTCGGCGTAGAATTTTCGGGCATGCGGCAGCAGTGCCTTCGACAGGTTGCGCCGCTCCACCTCGTCGTTCGTCAGCGCCTTCTGCAAGTCGTCGTGCAGCGCCGCCAGCGATGCCTCCCGGTCGACCTTGGTGAACCGTCCGTCCTGATAGAGAACTTCACCCGCGCACATGGTCAATGTCACACCCCCCGACTTGGCGCGTTGAATGACGGCGTCGAGCGTCGGCGTCAGCGGATCGAGATAGGGGTAGGCAACGTGTTGCCAGTCGATCAGCACGAGGTCGGCGGCCTTGCCGACTTCGAGCGTGCCGATCGTCGTTCCGAACGACGTGGTCTTCGCACCACCGATCGTCGCCATCCGGAGAACCTGCGCCATCGTCGGCACGTCCTCGTCGATCATGCCCGGCGTACGGTGTGCGCGAAGAACCATGCGCATTTCCTGCAGCATATCGCGGTCGTCATTGATTCCTGCCTCGTCCAAGCCGATCGCAGTGTTGATGCCCTTTTTTTCGAAAACGTTCAGGGCCGCAACGCCCGACCGCAACCGGAAGTTCGACGAACAGTTGTGACACACGCAGCCACCGGCGGCGGCGAGCCGATCCATATCACTTTCCGATAACCAGACCCCGTGCCCGAGCGTCAGTCGCTCGTTCACCATGCCGAACCGATCGATGTACTCGAGCGCGGTGCACTTGCCGCGACGCCAAGCATATTCCTTCTGGTAGGCGGTCTCGAGCAGGTGCATGTGGATCGGCACATTGTATTTCGCCGAGGCATCCGACAGCGCGGTCAACGACTGGTCGGAGCACCAATGCAGGTTGGCCGGGGCGAGCTGGATCTTCACGCGATTTTTGGCGTTGTGGCGCTCATACAGCGAGCGGAAGAGGTCCATGATCTCGTCTGCACTGGCCTGGAACCGCCCGAAATGGCGCGCCATGGGGTCCTGCAGCGCGGGCGGCAGGCTCGCGACAAAGGCATCGTCGGCTTGATAGACGAGCCGGTTCTGATCGCGCAACGCGTAGCAGTAGGAAACACGCATGCCGATGTCTTCGTAGGCCTTCACGACTTGGTTCGAGCGCGTCTCGATCTCAGACAGCGTGCCGGGCGCCCAACCGTGGATGTGTTGCACGGTCGTGATGCCGGAGCTGATCATCTCGAAGGCGGAATAGAGCGTGTCGAGATACAAATCGAGCTGCCGGATGACGAGACGCGTGATGAACCAGAGCTCGAGTGGCATGTCGGGTGAGCCCAACTGCACGGGCGTCAGGCCGACGTGATGATGCCCGTTCACGAAGCCCGGCAGCATGACGTCATTGCCCGAGCCCACCACGGGAACACCGGGATTTTTCGCATGTAGGTCCGCGTAGGTGCCGATCGCGGTGATGATGCCATCCTCTTGCAGCACAGCCCCGTCGGCAATCTCTTCCCACGACGACCGATCGATCGTCTTGGTGATCATGGACCGACTGCGAATGAGGGATTTGGCCATGTCCGGCTCCTGTTGTCGTATCGAAATCATAGGCGCCACTCTGGGCGCCGGGCATCATGCGGTGTCGAACATGGACACTTGATCGGCGAAGGCACGCTCGACTTCATCGCGCATCAGGCCCGTCAGTACGCGCCGCAATCGCTCGCACTCCGGCGCGAAGGGATCGCGCGGTCGCGGCAGCTCGACGTGTACCACGGTCTTGACGCGACCCGGACGCGCCGTGAACACGGCCACTCGGTCGGCCAGCGCGATCGCCTCGTCGATTTTGTGTGTGACGAACAGAACCGAAGTTCCACTCTCGCGCCAGACATCGAGCAGGAAATCCTACATGCGCGCCCGCGTCTGCACGTCGAGCGTGGCGAACGGTTCGTCCATCAGCAGCACCTTGGGCCGCATGGCGAGGGCGCGCGCCACCGCAACGCGCTGACGCATACCACCGGACAATTCGTCTGGTCGCTTGTCCATGGCCGCCATCAGTCCGACGCCCTCGGCCTTGGCGAATTGCATGGCGTGGCTGAGGAAGAAGTTGAGGTTGCAGAAACCCGAGCCCTTCGTCGCTTTGATCGAGCCCAATGCGGCCTGCGCGATGGCTTCGGCGCTCATTCCTGGACCGAGCGCCATGGTGATGACGCCGGCCGATGCTCCGCGCAGAGTGTGTCGGCGGCTGAAGTCCACTTTTCGGATCGTCTCGGGCAAATGTTCGCAATCAATGCGATCAACCATGGCTTTTCACTCCGTTGAGTTGCCCGATGGATAGGAGACGTCTAGGCCGGTATCGGCAGAGACGCGACCTGGTATCGACCAGCTTGGTGCGGTGCGTGAGATGAAGGGAGTGGCAGCAGGGTCAAACCGTGCCGTGCGGCCCAGTGGGAATGTGCCAACTCTGTGCTTCGAGAAGGGTGACACGTCGGTCACACATCGAAGCACGGGCTCGACCAGTCCTACGTCGCTGAGAACCGCGATCATCGCGAGTTCCGCAACACCTGGGTGGCACGCCACCCGAAAGCTATCGCCGATGAGTAGCGATGTTGCGCTGCCGAGCTGAAGCGCAAGAGCTGTGCCAATTTCAATCGAAATCGTATCGCCGGGACAATCGCCAGATATTGAAGCGATCGTTTGCGATGCGGATTCGTGATGGCCTTCGGGTCTGGATGCAAATAGCGGCAATGTGCTCGACAATCAGGCGCGGAGTCCCTTGTCTGCACGTCGAGGTCTGCCAACTCTTCCTCGCGAAGCTGCCGCTCGAACCGATGCGATTTGCGATCCCCGACAATTCAGTGGCAACTTGCGGAGCACCAAACGAGGCATTTTTTGATAACGCTCGGTTCACATCGCGGGCGAACATGACCTCGCTGTTGTTGAGCAGTGACGCGTCGATCTGTTAGAATCGGACGCATGTCGTTCGGCCCCGTTGACACCCACCAAACGGCCGTCACGCATCTGGTCCGAAGCTTCGAGGAGATCATCTGATGCTGCATATGGACGCCCGTGAGATCGCTGCAGCAGTGACTGCGTCCAAGCTCGACGCCGTCGACGTGGCCGAGGCCTTCATCGCCTGCATCGAGGCAGCCAATCCGGCGCTGAACGCGCTCGTTCGCTTCGAGCCCGAAACGGCACGCCGCGAAGCGCGCGATATTCGCCAGCGCGCCAAGAGTGGCGAGGCCATGCCGCTCGCCGGCGTGCCCGTGGTCGTGAAGGACAATGTCTGGGTGGGCGGCCGCCGCATCGCGCAGGGCTCGCGACTCTACGCCGATCATGTGGCCCCGGAGGACGCGATCGGTGTCGCGCGTCTGCGCAAGGCTGGCGCGGTCATCATCGGCATCGGCAACAGCCCGGAATTCGCGAGCAAAGGCGTCACCAACAGCCCCTTCCACGGGACCACTCTGCATCCCCTCGATGGGCGCCTGACGCCGGGGGGCTCATCGGGTGGCAATGCGGCGGCGCTGGCTGCGGATTTCGCACCGATCGCGCTCGGAACGGACGGTGGCGGCTCCGGCCGGCGCCCCTCGGCACACACGGGCACGGTCGGGTTCAAGCCCTCGTTCGGCGCGATACCCTACGGTCCGGGCTTCCCCGAACCGTTCTGGGGGATCGCCGTGCTTGCCCCCATGGGCCGCACCGTGTCGGACGTCGCCGCCCTGTTCGACGCCATCGCCGGGCCTCATCCTCGCGATCCCGAAAGCATTTCGATCGACCCTACCCCGCCCGCTCATCCTCTGCGCGGGCGCATCGCCTTCAGCCCTCGCTTGGGCCTCAGTGTGCCGGTCGATCCCGACGTGTCGCGCGCGATCGAGGTGGCCATCGGCGCGCTCACCAATGCCGGTTGGGCGATCGAGCGTGCCGACCCGCAATGGCCCGCGGGCTTCAGCGAAACGGCAGTCATGCCGATGCAGGCCGCCGGTCTGGTCGCTCTACAAGGTGAAACCTTCAAGCGCGACCCGGACGCCTTCGATCCCGATATTCGCGCTCAGATCGAACGCGGATTGAAACTGACGGGCGCCGACGTTGCGCAGGCTCTGGAAGCCAGCCAGAATATCAAACGCACGGTGGGTGTGTTCTTCCAGGATTACGATTTGCTGCTCTGTCCAACCGCGCCGTGCGTGGCCTGGCCGCATACACGGCTCGGGCCCGAACGCATCGATGGCGTCGAGGTCGGGCCGCGCGGGCACGCGGTCTTCACGCCGCTCTTCAATCATGGTCTGGTACCAGCGATCTCCATTCCCTGTGGCCAGGGCCGCGACGGCTTGCCCGTCGGATTGCAGATCATCGGCCGACGCGGACAGGATCGTCGCGTGCTGGCGGCGGCCGCTGTCGCCGAAGCACATTTGGTTCGGTTCAACGACTATCGCAGGTGCCGTGCATGAGCCGCATCCTACTCCTGAACCCGAACACGACCCAGGCCATTACGCAGCGATTGTACGATGTCGCCCGTGAGGTCATCGCACCCGGAACCACACTGATCCCGCTCACGGCGCCGCGAGGTGTTTCCTACATCGCGACACGAACGGAAGCCCAGATCGGCGGCGCCATCGCGCTCGAAATGCTGGCGGAGCACCACCGAACCGCCGATGCCGCGATCATGGCCGCTTTCGGCGATCCCGGATTACTCGCGGCGCGCGAGTTGTTCGACATTCCCGTCATCGGCATGGCGGAAGCGGCCATGCTCGCGGCATGCATGCTCGGCCGCTCCTTCGCCATCGTCACCTTCGCCACGGCGCTCGGTCCCTGGTATCGCGAATGCGTCGAGCTGCACGGCATGAGCGGCCGATGTGCGGGTATTCGGATGCTCGACGGTGCATTTCGATCGATCAGCGATGTGCAAGAGGACAAGGAGGCTCTGCTCGTCGAACTCGCCAACCGTGCGGTGAGCGAACTCGACGCCGATGTCGTCATCTTCGGCGGGGCGCCCCTGGCTGGCTTGGCGAAGAAGGTCAAAGACCGCATCTCGGTGCCGGTCGTCGATCAGGTGCAGGCCGCCGTCAAGCTGACCGAGTCGATCCTGGCGCTCGGTACCCGAAAGACGACCACCGGCACGTTCCGCCGCCCCACTGCGAAGGACGCCATCGGGCTGCCGGCGGCCCTTGCCGCTCGCATTCGCCACACGGATTGAAGGCCCCAGCGAAATGCACAAACCATGACGCGTGATCTCATCGGCTACAACGGGCAACCGCCCGAGTTCACATGGCCGGACGGCCGACGCCTCGCGGTGTCCGTCGTCGTCAATTTCGAGGAAGGGGCCGAACAGCAGGTCGGCGACGGCGATCCCCTATCGGAGCGGATGGGCGAAGTCATCAGCGTCGTCGAGCCCGGCACGCGGGACATGGGGCAGGAGCAGATCTTCGCCTACGGCATGCGGGCCGGCATCTGGCGCTTCTTCGACGCACTCGAAGCCTCCCGCATCCCCGCAACATTTTTCTGCTGCGGGCGCGCTGTCGAGCGCGCGCCGCTAATTGCGCGCGAGATCACAGCGCGCGGCCACGAGCCGGCCTGCCACGGCTGGCGATGGCGGCCCCACGCAGACTATGCCTCTCGCGCAGCGGAGGCCGATGATCTGGACAAATGCATTGCGGTCATCGAGGGCGCGACCGGGGAACGCCCCTTCGGCTTCTTCTGCCGGGGAAGCGAGAGCCTCTGGACCCGCGAACTGCTCGTCGAGCGCGGGTTCCTCTATACGTCGAACGCCTTCGATGACGATCTCCCCTATTGGGACCGCGATACATCGGCGGGTAAGCTGTTGGTGTTGCCCTATGCGCTCGACACCAACGACATGAAGTTTTTCCACCCGAATGGCTTCGTGCATGCCGGCGACATGTTGGACTACGTCAATGACGCCATTGATGGCCTGCTCGATGAGGCCGCACGTGGTAAAACGCGCTTGCTCAATATTGGCTTTCACCTGCGCATTACGGGCCGCCCGGCGCGGTTTCGTGCCGTCCGCGATATCCTCCAGCGGCTCGACAGCCTGCGCGATCGCATCTGGATCGCGCGCCGCATCGATATTGCGCGGTATGCCTCGAGCGTGCTGCCGCAGAAGTGAGCACCGGCCTCCGTTTTGCGCACGATCCGCCGGCAGACTGCCTGGGACTTCGGCAATACGCGCGGACACCACTGACGTTGCAAAGCGCCGACGGCTCTACGAATAGAAAAATGTATATGTAAAACAATGCATTATTAGTATGTTCTGCGCACGCGTCCGACTTGGTACATACTTTGCTCCCAACCATGCCGTGATGTTTGGGGGAACGGGTGATCACCACAGGCAAGCGGACATCGCATGATGCATCGAGGCCGGCCACGGCGACAACGGTCGGTGCAGCATCTGCGCGCCAGTCGGGTCATACGGTCGATCTCGACGGGATCACCCATCGTTATGGCGGCATGTTGGCCGTCGACAAGGTCACGCTCTCCATTCGGGCCGGTGAAATCCTGGCACTGCTGGGACCATCGGGATGTGGCAAGACGACGTTGCTGCGCATCGTCGCCGGCTTCGTGTCACAGTCGCAAGGTCGTGTCCTCATCGATGGCCAGTCGATCGATGCACTGCCCTCAAATCAACGCGAGATCGGCATCGTTTTCCAGAATTACGCGCTCTTCCCCCACCTGACCGTCTGGGAAAATATCGCGTACGGCCTGAAAGCACGTGGGCGCGCAAAGGCCGAAGTGCACGAGAAGGTGGAGCGCTTTCTGGAGGTCGTGCAGCTCAATGGGCTTGCCGATCGACTGCCGCGCCAATTGTCGGGAGGCCAGCAGCAGCGTGTGGCGCTGGCACGCGCGCTCGCGGTCGAGCCTCGTGTGCTGCTCCTCGACGAGCCCTTCAGCGCGCTCGACAAGAGCCTGCGGCTCGACATGCAGATTGAGCTGCGCCGCCTGCAGAAGCAGTTCGGTTTGACGGCCATCCTCGTGACCCACGATCAGGACGAGGCCATGAGCGTCGCCGATCGCATCGCCGTGATGAACAGTGGCCGCGTCGAGCAGGTCGACAGCCCGGTCACGGTCTACGATCGCCCCGAAACGCTTTTCGTCAGCGGCTTTGTCGGCACCACCAATCAACTGCGGGGAACGGTCGCCGTCGCACGGCCCGGTAGCGTCGAGGTCGAGTTGTCGGCAGGCGCCACGCTCGATATTCCGACCGAGCGCACGTTTTCCGCCGGAGAAGCCGTTGTCGTGACCATCCGACCCGAACAGTTGTCCATCTATACCGAGGGAGCAAAGGACCGCTGGCCCGTCCGGCCCCGCTTGTCCGTGCCGATCGGCAGCAGCATCATTCGCGAACTCGAGCTTCGTGATCGTGCCGCCATCAAAGTAACGGAACAGCGCGGCGCGCGCCTGTCCGACGTTGCCGATGACGCCTGGTGTGGAACCAAGCCAGGCGTTCGCCCGAGTGTTTTCCCCGCTGTGTCCGACAACCCGAAGGAGAAATCCGGATGACACGATCCAGGCTCGATCGCCGAAGTGTGTTGGCTGGTGGCGCAGCACTCGCCACTGGCGCGCTCCTGCCGAGCCAGGCCTCGGCAAAGGGCAATCTCACGGCCGCCATCTATCCCGGTACGTGGGACGAGGCCTATCGCGCGGTGGTAATACCCGCGCTCAAGAAAGCGCACGATATCGATTTGGCGCTCGAGCCGCTGTTTGCCGTCGATCAGATCGTCAAGGCTGCAGCCGCGCGCGGCTTGCCGCCGTTCGATGCCTTCGTTCTCGATCCGGGGCCCCGCGCAACGGCAATCGAGCGCGGCCTTTTCGAGCCATTCGATGCCAAGAAGCTGTCGAACCTCGGCAAGCTGCCGGCCGGCTATTCCGACCAATGGGGCGTCGCCGTCAACGCGCAGGTCGTGGGCATCGCCTACAATCCGAAAAAACTGCCTAAGCCCACGAGCTGGAAGGACCTCTTCACCGATCCCTGGGTATCGCGTCTCGGTCTGACGGGTTTCCAGACGACATTCGGTACGATTTCGCTGATTGAAATGGCGAAAATCTTCGGCGGCTCGGAAACAGACGTCGAACCGATCTTCGCGGAGATCAAGAAGATCCTGCCCAAGGTTGCGGCCGTAACGCCGCCCGCCGCGCTGCCCAGCCTGTTCCAACAGGGCCAGATCGACATCACCTACACCAACACCAACAACATCGCGACGCTGAAGTCGCGCGGTGTCGATATCGAGCTGGCGATACCCGATACGGGCGCGCTGACGTTCATCACAACGATGCACATCGCAAAGGGCGCCGAGAACAAGGAGAACGTCTATAAATACATCGACACGGTGCTGTCGGCAGGCGTCCAGGACGTCCTCATGAAGCCGCCATCGAGCATGATACCGGTCAATTCTGAAGTGACCTTGGTGGCGGACATGCCCGTCAAGAAAATCGAAGAGCTGGCGAAGTTCGTGACGCACGACTGGACCAAGATCAATCCGCAGCGCGCGGCCTGGATCGAGCGCTTCAACAAGGAAGTGACGAAGTAACCGATCGATGCCAGCAACAGCGGCCGTATCACCATCGTCGCCCGCAATGGATCGTCCCGAGTGGTCGCTCGCAGCGCCACTCGGGGGGATCTACCTGTGCTTTTTCGCGGCGCCGCTGTTGCTGCTCCTCTGGATCAGTTTCTACGAAGACAACGAACTCACCCGAATGGGGCTCGGGAGTTGGCGAAAATTCCTCGGCGATCCCTTCTATGTCGAAGTCGTCTGGAAAACGTTGCGACTGGGGCTCACGGCCGTCGTGGCGACGAGCCTTTTTGCCTATCCTTTGGCGCTGATCTTTTATGAATCGGGCGAACGGGTTCGGCGCGCCCTGCTCTTCATCGTGATCCTGCCGTTGTTGACATCGGTCGTCGTGCGCACGTTCGCGTGGATCGTGATCCTGGCGCGTGAGGGCGTCATCAATCAGACCCTGCTGGCGCTCGGCTTGACAACGACACCGCTATCGCTGCTGCAAACCGAAATCGGGCTCGTCATCGCCCTCATGCAGATCGAGATGCCGCTGATGCTGCTGCCCTTGCTGGCTGTCATGCAGCGGATCGATCCGACGCTCGTCGAGGCGTCGACGGCGCTTGGAGCCTCGCGGTGGCGCACCCTCTTCAAGGTGCTCCTCCCCCTGAGCCTGCCCGGATGGGTGGCGGGCGCGACGTTGGTATTCGCCAGCGCGACCACGGCTTTCATTTCGCAATCCGTCATCGGCGGAGGGCGGCTCGTCTATCTGCCGACGGTGATCTGGCAGCAGGCCATGGTGATCTTCAATTGGCCGGCGGCGGCTGTCGCTTCGGTGATGTTGCTCGCATCCGTGCTCACCGGCATCATGGCGCTCGGCGCCATCGGTCGGTGGATCAGTCGGGAATAGGGACTTGGGCCATGGCCACGCGCAAATCGGCAGCCGACAGGTCTTACGCGTTCGTCATCGGCGGGCTGGCTCTGGTCGCGATCACCATTCTGCTGCTGCCTGTCCTCATCGTGCTTCTCACGTCCTTCACGACATCGCGATCCCTGAAATTCCCGCCGCCGGCCTTGTCGATGCAGTGGTACGAGGCGCTGTTCGATCCCGTGCGCTCGCGGCACATCCATCAAGCCGCGTGGAACAGCTTGACGGTTGCCGGGTCGGCGACGCTCTTTGCCGCGATCGGCGCAGTGCTGGCTGCGTTGTCGATCTCCAAGGTCCGATCGCCCACCGCACGCGGCTTGGAGGCGGGCTTTCTGTCGCCGCTCATTCTGCCGACGCTCGCCTACGGTTTGGCGACGCTGATGTTCTTCACGATGCTGGGGCAACGACCGTCATTGCTGCTCTTGACGATTGGGCATCTGGTCGTCATCGCACCGTTTATTTTCCGCACGTCGTTGGCGAGCTTGTCACAACTCGACCCGGCGTTACTCGAGGGGTCCCTCAGCCTGGGGGCATCGCGCTTCTATACGTTCCGCCGGATCACGCTACCGATCATCGCGCCGGGTGTCATCGCCGGGGCCTTCATCGCCTTCGTCGCCTCGCTCGACAATGTGCCCGTGTCCCTATTCCTGTCGAACGCACGCACCGATATGCTGCCGATCCGCATGTGGGGGATGATGGAGAGCACACTCGATGTGCGGGTGGCTGCCGTTTCGGGGGTCATGATCGGCGCCGTGCTGATCGCCATGCTGGTGTTCGACCGGTTGGTCGGTCTGACGAAACGGATCAGTGGTTGAGGAGGCTCCATGCGGCTCATGACAGCACGACCGCTGACGGCAGAAGCCTTCGCGCCCTATGGCGAGGTTCTGGCGGCCCCACGAGAGTTCGGCCGCACCTATATCGAACAGCGCCTCGCCAACGGCCGACCCACCGCGGCCCCCAGCTTGTCATTCTCGCTTGCGAAACCCATTGCCAGCCTGCCGCTGCACGCCACGCAAATGGAGCGCCACGAATTCTCCTCGCAGAGCTTCGTGCCCATGGACCCGGGCCGCTGGTTCGTCATCGTTGCGCCCATGGCCGCGAACGATGGACCCGATGAAAACCGCGTCGAAGCTTTTGTCGCCGAGCCGGGCCAGGGTGTCACCTACGGCATGAATGTCTGGCACCATCCGCTGAGTGTGATCGGTGATCCCATTCGCTTCGCCATTTTCATGTGGCTCGAACGCAGTCGAACCGACGAAGAGTTCGTATTGCTCGCCGAGCCGTTCCAGGTTCACCTCAATCCCTGAGCCCCGCAACAGGAGTGATGTCCATGGGCGCACCGTATGATCGCGATCTGATTGGTTACGGAACCAACCCACCCGATCCAAAATGGCCGGGCGGCGCGCGCATCGCCGTCAATTTCGTCATGAACTACGAGGAGGGCTCGGAGCCCTCCGTGCAGGACGGCGAGGGTTACACTGAAGTCGGGCTGACGGAAGCGCACGGGCTGGGACAAGGCATCACGGGGCGCGACTTGGCGGGCGAAAGCCTGTTCGAGTACGGCAGCCGCGTAGGCTTCTGGCGGCTGATGCGCCTCTTCGAGGAGCGCGGCCTGCCGATGACCATTTTCGGTTGTGGTCTCGCCCTGGAGCGCCATCCACCCGCGTCTGCCGCCATCAAGAAGGCCGGCTTCGATGTGTGCTCGCACGGCTGGCGCTGGATCAAGCACTGGGAGCTGACCGAGGCGCAAGAGCGCGAACACATCGCCAAAGGCATCGCGGCCATCGCCAAGATGACCGGGGAACGTCCGCTCGGCTGGTATTGCCGCTATGGACCCAGCATCAACACCCGCCGACTGGTCGCGGAAGAGGGCGGCTTTCTCTACGACAGCGATTATTACGGAGACGAGCTACCGTTCTGGAAAACGGTCGACGGCAAGCCGCACTTGGTCGTGCCGTACACGTTGACCCACAACGATGGGAAATTTGCGGGCTGGGTCGGCACTTCGAGTCAGTGGTTCGAATTCGTCAAGGACGGCTTCGACATGCTCTATGCCGAGGGCGCCAAGACCCCGAAAATGATGTCGGTCGGCCTCCACATGCGGCTGATCGGGCACCCCGCGCGTGCCGTGGCATTAGCGCGCCTGCTCGACTACATGATGCAGAAAAAGGATGTCTGGATCACACGCCGCGTCGACATCGCGCGCCACTGGATCGCGACGCATCCCTATCCCGGAAAGGGCCTGAATGAGTGACGATCAACCGTTCCACTGCCCCGCAGGCACGAACGACGTGACAGGATTACCCGCCGGTCGGGCATAGTCCGAGCGCGCCCGCTTCATGTGCTGCCCGTACGCGCGCTGTCCGACGAGTACCCCATCGCGTACGACGATGGCGCCCCGCACGATGGTAGTCACGGGCCAACCGGCGACGTCGAGCCCCTCGTAGGGCGTATAGTCAGAACCTTGATGAAGTCCAGCAGCCGTGATGCGCACCTTCCGGTTGGGGTCCCAAATGGCGATATCAGCGTCCGAGCCGACGGCTATCGTGCCCTTGCGCGGCGCGAGGCCATAGACTTTGGCGTGGTTCGTGGAGGTCAACGCCACGAATTGATTGAGCGTAATGCGCTCCTTCACGACGCCTTCCGAAAAAAGTATCGGCAGCCGCGTTTCGACGCCCGGAATACCGTTCGGCACCCACCGGAAACTCGTGCGTCCATTCGGCACGAGCTTGCCCTGAGGATCGTCATAGCGAAAGGGACAGTGATCCGACGAGTAGGTCTGGAAAATACCCGTCTCGAGGCCGCGCCAGCAGGCCTCTTGGCTAACCTTGTCACGCGGCGGTGGACTGCAGACGTACTTGGCTCCTTCCATGTTGAGGCCTTCGAGGTCTTTCTCCGTCAGCACGAGATATTGCGGACACGTCTCTCCCATCACCTTGAGGCCGCGCGATTGCGCGCGCCGGATCTCTTCCATCGCCTCGCCGTTGGAGACGTGCACGACCATGATCGGCACGTCGATCAACTCCGCCAAGCTGATCGCCCGGTGCGTCGCTTCCCGTTCGACGGGGATGGGCCGCGATGTCGCGTGATAGTGCGGCGCGGTTTTGCCCGCACGCTCCAGGCGATCCGTCAGGAAACGGATGGCGTCGTAATTTTCCGCATGCACCATGACGAGAGCACCCGTCTCGCGCGCCGCCGAGAACACTTCGAGCATCTCCATGTCGGAGAGCGCCAAGTCCTGATACGTCATGAACACCTTGAAGGAGGTGTACCCATCATCGACGAGGGCCGGCAACTCCTGGCCCAAGAGGGTGGGCGTGGGGTCAGAGACGATCAGATGAAAACTCACATCGACATAGCACTGGCCTTCCGCCAGCGCGTGATACGCCGTGAGGGCCGGGCGCAGGCTCTCCCCCTTGGGTTGCACGCAGAACGGCATAACCAGCGTATTGCCGCCGAATGCAGCCGATCGTGTGCCGCTCGCGAAGTCGTCGGCCATGACGATTCCAGGTCCGCTCGGCTGCGACAGATGCACATGACTGTCGATGCCGCCCGGCAGGACGAGCCGACCGGTCGCGTCGACAACCTCGGTTGCGGCCCCCAAGTCTTCGCCCAGCGCGACGATGCGCCCGTCGCGGATGCCGATGTCGCAGTGAAACGTGTCCGATGCGGTGGCGATCGTGCCGCCTCGAATGATCAAGTCGAAGGCTGCCATGTCAGTCTCTCTCATCGAAGCGTGCAATGGGGGTGACCCATGATACGCACCCACGGCGAGAGTGGTAGTCCAATCCTCGGGCAATTCGTGCCGTCATGGAGGCAGTGAACCAATGTCCCGCCAGTTCATACTGATCAATCCCAACACGAATGCCGCAACGACAGCACAGATGGCCGACATCGCCCGCGCGGCAGCCGGACCAGGCATCGAAATACGGCCCCTGACCGCAGGCTTCGGCGTGCCGCTGATCACGTCGCTGCCGGACCTGGCCGTCAGCCGGGATGCCGTCGTCGCCTTGGCATCGTCCATTCCGGATGCGTGCGAGGGCATCATCATTTCGGCCTTCGGTGACCCAGGCCTCGATGAGCTGCGCGCACTCCTGACCGTGCCGGTCGTCGGCATTGCCGAGGCAGGGCTGCACGAAGCAGCCCGTGACGGGCGACGCTTTGCCGTCGTCACGACCACGCCTGGCCTCGTACGCGCGATCGACGCGAAAGTCGGAGCGTTGGGCCTGTCAGCCGGCTACGCCGGTGTCTTCCTGACCCCCGGCGACCCCATCGCACTGACGGCCTCGCCAGCAGTCCTCGAAAGCGCTCTCGCTGCCGCCGTGGAAGCCGCGATCCAGGCCCAGAATGTCGAAGCCGTCGTCATCGGGGGCGGCCCGCTCGCCGTCGCCGCGCGCAGTTTGGCTCGACGGTTTTCCATTCCGATCATCGAGCCCATCCCCACTGCCGTCCACCACCTTCTGCGCATCGCAGGTCATACTCTCGGCTAGCACCGCCGAGCAGCAGAAATCGCGCACCATACTTGCTCCGACGACGAAGCAGCTGACCAGGAGGAGCCTGGTAGGTTTGAAGACTTCAGGGGTTTACTCGCATTTTGATGAATGGGCTTAGCCTGTACGAGAGCCTTCAATACGAGATCATGACCTCGCGTTCGAACGCGCCGGACAAATTTGGGGAGTTCATCGCGGGCTATCGATCGAAGCTGTCGGAGGTTATCGATCCAGAAGATCGTGAACTGCACTGCGAAGTGCGGCCTCATCCTCAGGGCACTGAACAGGATTGCCCGCGCGGTGACCCCATATGGAGTGGATCGGACGCAGTTCGGCGTTGGGCATGAGACGGGTCTCGATTTCGCTGTCGACGACCGGGAAATACAAATCGGTTGTCGATGGCATGATGATCGCCCGCGACGTGATAGAGCCGAGGGCTTTCGTCAGATCTCCGTTGTAGATGGAGTTGTCCGAGATGTCAGATTGCATCCACGTTTCAATCATCGACAACAGGTCCTCGCCCGCGCGGCGCAAATAATTCCCCTCCCAGGCCCGCACGAGATAATCCTCGAGCGAAGCGTATTCGATACCCTCCCACATGCGCTCGCGGTAGAAGGCCTGACTCATGGCCCACCCGGCATAGACACGAGCAAAGGCGCGCAAGCCACGCACGGGACGCTCGGTGAAGCGGCCATTCTGCCATGCGGGATCGGCCGTCAACGTCGCGCGGATGCCTTCGAGAAAGACCTTGTTGTGAGGGCTGGTGCGGGCCGACGTACACGTCGCACAGATGCGCTCGACGCGATCGGGGAAGATGGCGCCCCAATGGAGTGCCTGCTGGCCGCCCATGGACCACCCGTAGGCGAGCGCCAGTCGCTCGACGCCGAGCCGCTCGCGAAGCAGCCGTTCCTGCGCATGCACGTTGTCCCAGTGCGTGAACGTCGGGTTTCGGCCCAAGCCGAACGGCTCGTCGAGGTTGCTCGGTGAGGTCGACAGGCCATTCCCGAGCTGATTGGGAATGACAATGAAATAGCGATCTGGATCGAGTACTCGGCCGCGACCGATCAACCAGTCGATGTCGCTGTGCTGAGCGCCGTAAGAAGTGGGGTAAAGAATGACGTTCGACTTGTCGGAGGCCAACGCGCCATAGGTCTTGTAGGCGAGATGTGCTTTGGGAAGTGTCAAACCACGCTGCAACGTCAGCGGTCCGAGATGGAATGTCTCGAAGTCGGCCATGGGACGCGATCCTTTCGGTCAGCAGATGATTTGGCCACAGGGCTTCGTCGACCGTCGTCGTGGGGCGACGTCAACCGACTGCGGCAAGGTAGGCGCGCTAACCGCCGAAGGACGAGATATCTGTCGATGTTCGCACGCCTTCGGGTTCGCACAAGAACCCTTTCGGGCGCGAGCCGTCCGCCAGCTTCAGTGTGCCGATACCGAGAGGCGCGGGAATTTTTGAAACGAAGCGGGCAATCCCCTCTGGCGGGAGAGCCCAGACCTCGACGGTGATGGCCAGCCCGTCGGTGTCGGGGACGCGCAGCAATCCTGGACGGTGGGGTGGGCCGCCGGGAAGGGCATAGAGGCGATAGCAGGGCTCCGTTGCGACCGAACGCACGAAGCGGCCCCCCAGTGTCGTGAGTTCCCCATTGAGCGCCAAGCCCGACAAATGTGCGCCGACCACGGTCAGCTCAATGACGTCGTGCGGCAGGGGCGTGTCGGTGGCCGCGATTGGCGCCGAGATCTTGCGCGCGGGTCCCATGCCGACCCCTGACGCGCTGCGAAACGTGCGCCCGATACTTGCCAGCAGCGCATCGCACTCCCGCGGTCCGATGAAGGTTACTCCCGCTGCCCGATGATCGGTGCGCCACGGTCCCGGCACCGCCAGAGCCGCGAGATCGAGCAGATTGACGAAGTTGGTGTACAGGCCCAAAGCAGAATTCGGGCCGATGGGCTCTGCCGCCAGATCGGCAAGCGTCGGTGCATGGGGCGCAGTCGGCACCATCGGTGTATCGATACGTTCCCAGACGGGCGTCGTCGCACGCTTCAAGTCCTGCAATCGATACGAACCGGCGAATGCGTCTGCAGCCGACTAGCGTCGTGCGCCCTCAATGATGCCACGCGTCACGGAGTGCAGGTCAGTCGGGTGGCTCTCGATGAACGCTCTGATCGCCTGATATCGCTCGGCGACCCAGGTGCCCTCGTAGAGCAGCGCGGCTGTTTCGAAGAACGGTGTCATACCGATCTCGACGATGCCGACAGCGAGGGAGCGCAGGAGTGAGGCCGCTGCGCGCCAGGCGTCGGCCGCAGCAGCATCGCCAAAGAACCGAAGGTCCACTTCCCGAGGTACCCCGACCCGCAGGCCGGAGGGCATGGCGCCGGGTCGACCCAGGGTGATCGATCGCGTGTAGGATTCCTCCTCATCCATGCCGGCCATGACAGCGTAAGCCGTCCACGCATCGTCGACGCTGCCGGCAAACACCGACACGCAATCGAGCGTGCGGCACGCAGGAAGCACGCCGCGACACGACACGGCTCCAACCGAGGGTTTCAGGCCCAAGATATCGTTGAGCCCAGCGGGAACGCGGCCCGATCCTGCGGTGTCCGTGTCGAGCGCAAAGGTGACGATCCCTTGTGCGTCGGCGACGGCTGAGCCCGAACTCGAGCCCCCGGCACGAGCGAAGGACCGATGGCGTTGCGCGGCACGGGATACGGCATGCGGACCCCGACGAGACCCGTCGCGAATTGATCGAGGTTCGCCTTTCCGATCAACAAGGCGCCTGCCGATGAGAGGCGTTCGACGACCCGCGCGGAGCGGCTGGGCGTCATGGCAAAGCCTGGACAGCCAGCTGTCGTCTGCATTCCCGCAACGTCGATATTGTCCTTCACCGCGAAGGGCACTCCCCAGAGAGGGTTCAGAACTGGGTCGAAAGGCGGAAGGGCGCGGCAGGCCGCGATGAGATCGGCATACGCGACGAGCGCGATGATAATGCCGGGATCGGCGACCACTTCGATGCGGGCGTGAACATCTTCGACAACACGTTCAGGGCTCAGGCCCGAGGCATACACGGCGTGCAGCCGGGTCAAATCGAGATCGAGGCTCATGCGCGGTTGCCCGGTTCGTCAATGACGCTGACGTGCGCGGCAACGATGCGCCAGCCTTGCGCAAACCGGACCCAGGTCTGCATCTGCCGTCCGACCTTTCCGGCCGAGGTCGCACGATGAAACAAGGTCGAGGCGACAGCCGTATCTCGGCCATAAGCCGTTATTATGGTGCGGGAGGTGGTGCGCGCCAACCCGACGGGCGAGCGGGCGGCACGAAAACCCGCGATCTCCGCATGACCATGGAGGTTTTCCCCGATGCCATAGCGCAGCGTGCGCGCATCGACATGGAACAGATCATCGAGCGTCGCCACATCATTGCCGACGAGCGCTGCTTCGTATTTCGCGAACGCTTCCGTCACTTCGGCAATGACATCGGGCAGATCGATCTCCATTCCGGTCTCCTCCGTTTCCGGCGCTCGGTTCCGTCAGCGCTGCGAGTCCACCAGGCTTCGGATCTTCGCCTGTTGCGGCCTCGTGCCCTTCTCCACTACATGATCCCGAGACCTGCGCCGCCACATGCGGCCAAATACCAATCCATGATCTGCCGCCCCTGCATGAACACAGCTCCGGGATGGGACGTCAAATTGGCGAGAGCGCGCTCGAAGGCGGCAATAGGGTTCGGCACACCGGTCAGATAAGGATGCACGGCCAGCCCCATTACCTTTGCGCTTGATGTTTCATCTTCAGCCACGAGGCGATCGAATTGCGCAATCGTGCGGTTCGCCAAGTCAGCGGCCGTGGGATGCTGTATGGCCATGATCGGAATGTCGTTGAGTTCAACCGAATAGGGCATCGTCAGCAGCGGTCCATGGCTCGTTTCGAGCGCGCACGGCAGGTCGTCGACCACCCAGTCGGCCAGATAACGCATTCCGGCTTCCGCAAGCAGATCGGGCGTCTCCAGCGTTTCGGTCAACCCTGGCCCCAACCATCCGACGGGGCGAACACCGCACGCGGCCCGCAGCGTGTCCAATGTCTGCGCGATCATGGAGCGTTGGTCTTCGATGAGATGGGTCGCGATCTGGTGAAAGCCATGTCCCATGAATTCCCAGCGCGCTTCGACGCATGCGGCGACGACGCCGCTGGAGCCGCAATCGTCAACCCCTAACGCGTCACACAGTGTCTCGAACAAAACGCCCGTCAACGCGGTCGATGATCTGTGTCCCGATGAGTCGGGAACGGGCGGATTTGCTGTGGTGAATAGTCCGGGCTAGCGCTGCACCTCATCAACCATTGGCGACGCCAACTTGCGTTGCGTCGACCAAGCTACGATTCGGTCCATACTGACGAAGAACACCGGCGTCAGGTAGAGCGTGAGTAGCTGCGAAAACAGTAGGCCGCCTACAACTGCAATCCCGAGCGGTCGGCGGGCCTCTGCACCAGCGCCCACGCCAAGGGCGATCGGCAGCGTGCCGAGAATAGCCGCCAGTGAGGTCATCATGATCGGCCGGAAACGAACGAGGCTCGCTTCGAGCATTGCCTCGCGCGGCGCCCGGAACTTTGCTTCGGCGCCACGCATCAGTTCGATGGCAAAATCCACCATCATGATGCCGTTCTTCTTGACCAGTCCGACCAGGAGAATGAACCCGACGAAGCTGAACAGGTTGAGCTCCTCGCGGCAGATCCACAGCATCAGCAGCGCCCCGAAGCCGGCCAGCGGCAATGCTGTAAGAATCGTGATGGGATGTGCGAAGTGCTCGTAGAGCACGGCCATGATCATGTAGATCAGAAGGATCGTCACCAGCAGCAGAAACGGCAGATCACGGAGTGAGCCCTCGAATGCCTGTGCCGATCCGGTAAAGCGGCCTGTGACCTTCGAACCGAGTTCGCTCTGCGCCAGCGCGTTGACGATGGTCGTCGCATCGCCCAAAGACACACCGGGCGCCAGATTGAATGAAAGCGTGACGGCTGGAAGACTGCCGAAGTGATCGATCGTCAACGGCCCGACGCCACTGCGGATGCTGGCAACCGCGCCAAGCGGCACGATCTCTCCGGTGTTGCCGGAGAGGTGCAGTGCACCGAGCACGTTGATATCTTTCTGCAGGCGGCGGTCGACTTCGACATAGACCGGGTATTGGTCCGCGCTGCCGAAAATACTGCTGATGCGGCGCCCGCCATAGGCACTCTGCAGTGTGTCCAAGATTCTGGCGGGTGACACACCGAGTGCTGCCGCCTGATCGCGATCAATGACGACCTGGATCTCCGGATTGCGCAGCCGAAGGCTTGTTTTCACGTCGCGCAGCTCCGGGATCTTCTCCAGTCGCTGCAGGAATGTGTCCGAGGCCGCATAGAGAGACGCGGTGTCGGCTGATTGCAGCAGGTACTGCACAGCCGTGCTCGACGCCTGCGGACCGATGTCGATCGCAGGTGGATTGCGCATGACGAACTCGATGCCCTGGACCGCCTGGGTGAGTGCGCGCACCTGATTGAGATGGTGTCGGCAGAATCCTTGCGGCTCTCCAGCGGCTTCAGCCCGATGAGCAGACGTCCGGTGTTGCCTTGCGTGGCGTCGGAACCGACCACGGACAGCACCGCATCGACATTCGGGTTCTCCCGTACGATCTTGGCGACTGCGTTGTGCCGGACGACGAAGTCTTCGAAGGTTGTGCCTTCGGCGACGCGGGTGTTGCCGTCGATCTTTCCTGAATCGACGCGCGGAATGAAGCCTTTCTGCACGATTCCGTAGAGGCCACCGGTGCCGAGCAGGATGCCGGCGGAAACCCCGAGCATCAGCGCGCGGCGCCCCATGCACCAGGTCAGGCTGGCGCGATAGCCGTTCTCGGTGTGCTTGAACATCGCCTCGAACCAGCGGAACACGAAGAAATTGTTCTCCGTCGTGGTCAGGAACCGGCTGGCCAGCATGGGTGTCAAACTCAGCGACACCACGCCCGACAACAGAACGGCGACGGCCATCGTCACCCCGAACTCGGCGAACAACCGGCCGACGATGCCGCCGAGAAAGATGACGGGAAGAAAGACGGCCGCTAGCGATACGGTGATCGAGGCAACGGTGAAGCCGATCTCGCCCGCGCCATCGAGCGCTGCGTCCCGTCGGCTCTTGCCCATGCCCAAATGCCGGACGATGTTTTCCAGCACGACAATCGCATCATCGACAACGATGCCGACCGACAGCGTCAGCGCCAGCATCGAGATGTTGTTGAGACTGTAGCCGAGCAGCTTCATGACGGCGAAGGTGCCGAGCAGCGACGTCGGCAGCACCATGGCGACAATCAGCGTTGCGGAAAGATTACGCAGAAACAACATCACCACGGCGATGACCAGAACAAGTGTGATCGCCAGTGTGAGTTCAACATCGCGGATTGAGGCATTGATATAGTCGCCGCGGTCGTAGAGCACCTTGAGCTGGGCATCGCCGGGCAAGCTCGCGCGGACCTCGTCGAGAATGGCATGCACGGCCTGCGTCACGGCAACCGTGTTGGCACCGGGCTGGCGCTTCAGGTTGACCTCGATCGCGCGCTGGTCGTTGGCGGATGCCGATGATTGAATGTTCTCGACACTATCCTCGGCCCGGCCCACGTCCTTGAGGCGCACGGGCTGGCCGCCTTGATAGGCGACGACCAGTTCGCCGAAGGCCGCAGCGGTGCGCAATTGTCCGTCGGCCTTCACCGTGTAGGAACGGGCGGTTGCACTCAGTGTCCCTGTGGGGGAATTGCTGTTGGCTGCTTGAATAGCGGTGACCACCTGATCAAAACCCAGCTTGCGTGCCGCCAGGGCTTGCGGATCAAGATAGAGGCGCACAGCATACTTCTGGCCGCCATTGATATCGATCTGGCCGATGCCGGGAACCGTGGACATGCGTAATGCAACGCGTTCGGTGGCGAACTGGTTGAGCGCCGGCAGAGCGATCGTCTTCGACGTGAGAGACAAGTGCATGATCGGCGCGTCGCTGGGGTTGGTCTTCTTGATCTCCGGCGGATCGATGTTCGGCGGTAATTTTTTTGCCGTCTGCGAGATTGCGGCCTGCACGTCTTGCGCCGCTGCGTCGATATCGCGATCGAGCTTGAACTGGATGACGATGCGGGTGGTCCCGGTCGCACGTGTCGATGCCATCGCGTCCAGACCAGCGATGGCACTGAACGCACGCTCGAGCGGAGTAGCAACAGCGCTCGCCATGGTTTCCGGTCCAGCACCGGGCAATGAGACTGTGACCGTGATCGTCGAAAAATCAACGTTGGGAAGTTCGTTCACGGGCAGCTTCAGGAAGGCAAAGCCGCCAAAAACAACAAGCGCGCTCATCAGGATAACGGTCAATACGGGGCGGCGGATGAACACTGAGGAAAGGTTCATCGCGACACCACTGGGATAGCGGCTGATGGTTCAGACACTTTGACGTCGACGGCGGTGCCATCTCGGAGGTTGCTTGGAATGCTCAACACGACGAACTCGCCGCCGGTCAAACCTTCGGTCACGACGGCGCGTCCATCAAGAATGCGTGCGACCTTCAGGGTCTGCAGCCTGGCCTTGCCGTCGACGACCAGATAGACGTAGGAGCCGCTCTGCCCCTGTTGCAACGCCTGCTCTGGGATACTGACTGCGGCAGGCTCGATCCTCAGAATCACACGGATGGCGACCGCTTCGCCGGGCCATAGGGCCTCGTCATCGTTTTCAAAGCGCGCTTTGACGTTGATCGTGCCTGACGCGTCGTTGAAAGCGTTGTCGTTAAATGCCAACTCGCCGGTCGCCCGCAATTGTTGCGTCCGGTTGTCACGAGCCTCGACCTTGAGCGTACCTTCGGCTCTGGCTGCGCGCAGCGACGCGAGCGCCTGCTGCGGCACGGCAAAAACAAGTTCCGATGGGCTGATTGTATTAATGACAAGCAGGGGCGACGTCCCCCCCGTGATCAGCAGATTGCCGGGTTTGACCAGGCACGGCTCCGGCCCGACCGGCAATGGGCGAGCGGATATCGGCATAGTCAAGCAAGATCCGCGCTTGATCGATCTGTGTGTGACTGGCTTCGGCAGCGGCCTGCAGGGAAATTCGCAGATTGACTGCCGAGGAAAATTCTTTGGCTGTGGTAACCTTCTTCTCGGCGAGTGGTCTCAGCCGCGTTTCGGTGTCGAGAGCAATGTCGGCGAGCGCCTTGTCGCGCGCCCATTGCGCTTCGGCCTGGGCGAGCACCGCCTTCAACGGCTCGGCATCGATTGCGAACAAGGGTTGTCCGAGCGTAATCCGATCACCATCCTTGATGAGCACACTTTTCAGCAGACCACCAACCTGGGCACGCACTTCGACTGAAGCCGAGGGCAGAACTTTGCCGACGGCCTCAAGCACCTGCGGCGTCGCCCTAACTTCCGCTACCGCGACCTGGACTGTTAGTTTCGGCGCGTTTGGTGTCGGTTGTCTTTTGGTGATGCCGCCGAGCGATGCCCAGGCAACAGCGGTAACGAGGCACAGGAGGCCGACGCTCAAAGTCAAGATGCGTTTTAAATTTGTCATGGTGAGACACCTCTATGAGCCGCGAAACATGAACCAGGCGGCGCCAACCATGCAGACGAAAGCGCCGGCATGATTCCATTTGAGGTTCTCACCGAGATAGAAAACGGAGAAACCGGCAAAGACCAAAAGGGTGACCACCTCCTGGATAATTTTGAGCTGTCCAGCATCGAACTGCCCGTAGCCGTAGCGGTTCGCGGGAACAGCGAGGCAATACTCGAAGAAGGCGATACCCCAGCTGAACAGGATCACTTTCCACAAAGCCACTTCGCCGAACTTGAGATGGCCGTACCACGCCGCCGTCATGAACACATTGGATGCAACAAGCAGAAGGATTGTCTGCATTGTTTGCCTCTCTCCATGGGTCCAGCCTAAGTGATCGAGTGACGCTGGAGCAGGGCCGGAAACTACTCAGTTGCCGACCGGGCGGCCCTGCCAATGGCTCACGAGGGAACGCTGGGACCGGAGTTGATGCCCTCGACCAGCCCTTGTGTTCCACCGGAGATCGGTTCGTGGTCCGCCAGAATTGCGTCGAATTCCGCCCTATCCTTGGCTAAGCGAAGTCGCCCTATATCAACGTGCAGCTTCGCGTTCTGACGCTCCAAGCGGCTCAAGACTTCCGAGCAGTAGGCCTCGAACACGCCGTCAACGGGTCTCGAACCGCGAAGGCTCCGCCATTTTTCGGAACGCATTGCATCGCTCGCTTTCGTGCTCAGGGCACGAGCACGATCCAACCAGGGAGTGGTGCGATCGGCGTTGCCTGTCGCGACTGGCCGACTCGCCAAAAAGTAAGTCGCGGCTGCACCAGCGAGCGCGCTCGATGTGGCTACCGCCAAGATCAGCATCTTGGGCATGGATCAAACTCCATTCTGAATTCGATGTGGCAATACTGGTCGTCGGAGGCGACGAGTCCACCAGATGGTGGACTCGTCGCCTCACGCAGTGTTCGCGGACTTAGCCCTTCGGTCCCTTTGGCCCGCCCTTCTTTCCTCCTGGAGGCGGCCCCTGGACTTCGCTCAGCTTGTCCAGAGTGGCACCGAGCGCGCGGACTTCCATAAACTTCCCGTACGGCGTGGTTCTGAGCGTGCCGCGGACGGCGATGGATTGACCGGGCACCAGCATGGCAGCGAGGCGTGCAGCTTCGGGCGGCGGCAACCTCAAGATCGTGCCGTCTTCGAGCAGGACGCCGTTGACCTCGCCCTTGCGTCCATGCAACGCCACTTTTACGCGGCCTTGCAGGTCGGTTGGCGTCCCTTCGATGGCCGCGCGCGGTCCACCTTTCGGTCCACCGGCATTGCGATCCTTCTTGCCGCGACCTTGGGGACCATTGTCGACGACGACGACGTTCGTCGCATCGTTGGCCACGGAGCTTGCAGCGATCAACGGAAGCGACGCGGCTTTCAGCCCGCGTACCGTAACGGCATCACCGACCTTCACTGCGGCAGCTATTTCAGCCGTCAGGTGCGGCGGCAGCTTGACCTCGGTGCCATCGACGAGCAGTAGCCCGTCGATGTCGCCACGCGGCGAGAGCGTGAACATCTGCACCTTGCCCTTGAAGGCAGGCAACTGCTGCAAATCGAAAACGAACCGTCCTTGACGCGCGCGGCGAGGTCGCGATGCGTCGCGGCGATGACCCGGACATCGACGACGACAGATTTGCCGCCGATCGGCGACGCCGCCGCCGAAATGGAGCACACCCACGGGGCCAAGCATCTGGACGGCAACCGGCATGGACCGAAAACCAAGAGGCCCGTGTTGCACGCTGTCCTTGGCTGGCACCCGTCCGATCTGGAATGGCTGACGCGCGAGCACTTGGCGGACACCGTTCGAGCGGCATTGCTGGCGATGGGGTTGAAGGATCGGCAATCCGTGTGGGTGACGCACACAGACACCGGAAGGCCCCACGTTCACATCGTCGCCAATCTGGTGCATCCCGACACCGGCCATGTGGCGCGGCTCGGGCTTATCAAGAAGCGCATGAGCGCGTTCTGCGCAGCCTACGAGCAGAGCTTGGGGGATGTTCGCTGCATACGGCGGTTGACGCCCAAGGCTGCCAACGAGAATCGCAATAGGCAGGCGAGGGCAGGGCGGGCCAACTTCCGAGCGCCAGACAAGCAAAAGGCGAGCTATTCGCCCGCCCCTCGCCCTTGACGGTCATCGGCATCCCTGCCTGTACTGTACACAGAGTTTATACTATTCGGTTCCTGATTCCAAGACGTTGGAAGAATCAATGCCGCCCGAACATTCGATCAATTGTCGCCCCTAGTCCTTCGCCACGACGCATCTCAAGTCGTCGGGCTTTCAAGAAGGCCCCTATTGCGGGCTTCGTCGACTTTTCGGGCGTGCCACCGGCGAACTGCCGCGCCAGCTCCAGCAGCTCGGCCTGCGCCATCTGCTTTTTGTCGGCGAGGATCGTCGCCACGGCCTGATCGAACGCCTCAGTGGATTGCATCGAGTCATTGAGCAGCGTCAAGTATTGGCTGACAGCCGCCAGATTTGGCTCTTTCGACTTCGGGCTGGATTTTGCCGGAGCGTTGATCGCCTTCACTC
>JANOHP010000199.1:0-6816 GCA_031406575.1 Hyphomicrobiales bacterium | reverse complement strand
CCCGACGCCAGCGACGCCGTATCCCAACCCCAGCACCAGCACGATAGCGAGCACCACGTTGCCGAGGTTGAGCAGCAGTTGCAGCACGAACGCCGTGCCCGCACGCCCCAGGCCGATGAACCACCCCAGCAACGCGAAGTTCACCAGACCCGCAGGCGCCGCCCAAATGCGCACGTCGAAGTAGAGCGTCGCCGCTGCCACCACATCCGGCGATCCGCCGGTGATCCAGAGCGCCGACACCCGAATGGGCCATTGCAGCAGCACGACCAGCACCCCGCCGATCCCCGCCACCATCAGCGCGCGCAACAAATGACCTGCAACCTCGCGACTCTCCCCCGCGCCCAGCGCCTGCGCCGTGAGCCCCGTCGTGCCCATGCGCAGAAACCCGAACGTCCAATACAGCATCGTGAAAATAAGCGATCCGACCGCCACGCCGCCCATCAAATGCGGTTGCCCGAGCTGACCGATGACCACCGTATCGACGAAGCCGATCAGCGGCACCGTCGCATTCGACAGCGTGATCGGCAGCGCAATCTTCAAAACGTCGGCGTGACCGATGCTCGGTGCCGGCTCTGGCCTCAGCGCCTGGGTCACGCGTTTGCAACCTTGTCGATTGATTGCTCTTTGCCAGAGAGCGGTACGGGAAGCCACTCGTTGCTACACCGTCCCTTGCGCGTGCGCCATCGGGGCAACGTCGGCGAGAAAATCAGACGGCCAAACGGAGGGTTGGGGACAAACCACGACCACGACCCGGCGTCCCGATCGGGCGCAACAATGAAAATGATGTGGGGGAGGAGCTAGTCGGCGTCCAATGGATCGCACAGACAGAATTTTCTGTCCGGTCGTCACCACCGGCCAACCTACCCCGCGAGGTCGTTTGCCGACCAGCTCCTGCATGCGGCTGTTACAGCAAGCCAAGCTCGAACGCTCGCGAAACAGTGCGCCTTTCAATCACATTGTGGATAAGTCGGAAAACGTCGTGGTGATGCCGCTGGCGTGTGCGCCGCCGGAGTTGCCGCTCTAGCGTTCTCATACAGTCTTCACTGCCCTCGCGAGTATTTGGCGGCACAACTGAAATATGCTCTTGCCGAGGCGTCGTTTCACATGCGCGCCGAAATCGCTCCCGCACAGGAGCGCGCCCGTCCACGTCCTTGCCCCCTCCTGTGTCATCCTCGCGCTCGTCGCGAAACCCCATCGGGCTGCAATTTCGTCGGGGAGTGAAGGTGTGTCGGTGAGGGTATGGCCTCGTGTGCACCCGCTGTCCGAGCGGCGGGGTGGTTCCTCGGAACATGTCCGAGGATGACGTGAGTTGGACGTGGCGGGCGTGAGCCGCGCTTCGATCGCCGTGTGATGGACGCAGGCGCCGAGTTCCGACACACTCGTTCTGCCGATCCAAGCAACCCTGTCGGGAGAGCCGTCATGCGCATTCACAACCTCTATGCCGACGAAAAAGGCGAGAGCCACTGGCGCGATATCGAGGTCGAGTGGGTGGAGGCGAAAAACTTCTCCAAGATGTCGGCGCGCCTTCCTGCCACTGGCATCATCTTTCGCGAGACGTCGGGCGATTATGACCTCGATTGGCATCCAGCCCCCCGCCGCCAGTACATCATCAACCTCGACGGCGGCGTCAAAATTACAGCCAGCGATGGCCAAGCTCGAGAGATCGGCGCAGGTGAGGTGATCCTCGTCGAGGACGTGCACGGCAAAGGCCATCTGTCGAAATCGATCGGCGACAAGCTGCGCCGCTCCATCTTCGTGCCGGTAGAGTAACGGGGCGTACCGGCCCTCCTTCCGAAGTGGACATGTGGCGGGGCATCTCGCTATCGTCGCGGCATCTTCATGCACGCCAGCGCGAGACCCCGTCATTGCCCATGCCAATCCCGCCCCGATCCGACTTTTTCACGCTCGTTTCGGCCGTTGCGGGGGCGCACCCTGGCCAACTGGCCGCCATCACCGCCACCGAGCAGATCACGTATGGCGACCTCGCCCGGCAGGCGGAACGGATCGCAGCGGGGATGAGCACGCGGGGGCTCGGCGCGGACAGTCGCATCGGCCTGCTGTGCAACAATCGAATCGCGTGGCTCGAGGTGTTCGTCGCCGCCAGCCGCATCGGCGCCACCGTGGTGCCCGTCAGCACATGGTCGACACCCAACGAACTCGCGTTCATCCTGGGCGATTGCCGGGTCGATGCGCTCTTCACGCTGCAGACATTCGGCGGCCAGGATTGGCGCCAGGCCGTCGAAGACTGGGCCAGGGACGCCGACCGAGCCACACACATCGTCTCGATCGAGGGGAACGCCCGGCCCGGCTGGCTCGACTATGCGAGCTATGCCGTCGACAGCGCGGGCCTCGCGCCGCGCCCCGACCGGCGGGCCGACGCCCCCTTTGTCGTGCTCTACACGTCGGGGTCGTCGAGCCGACCCAAGGCGGTGCCACTCGTCGAAGCCACCATACTGGAGAACGGCTTCGATATCGGCGAGCGGCAGGGGCTCGGGCCAGATGACCGAGTGTTGATGTCGATTCCGCTGTTCTGGTCCTATGGGGCCGCCAACGCGCTGCCCGCGACATTGACCCACGGCGCAACGGCCGTGCTCCAGAGCCGCTTCGAGCCGGGCGGCGCGCTCGATCTCATCGAACAGCACCGATGCACCGCGATCTACACGCTACCCGCCATGACGAGCGCGCTCCTGGCGCATCCGACATTCACCCCGGCGCGGACGCAATCGCTGCGCACGGGCGTGACCATCGGCAGCCCGCAGGATGTGGTGCGCGCCGCGACCGAACTCGGCATCAGCCGGATTTGCAACATCTACGGCAGCACGGAAACCTACGGCAATTGCTGCGTGACGCCCCATGACTGGACCCTCGAGCGCCGCGCCAATTGCCAAGGCCCGCCGCTGCCCGGCATGAGCCTGCGCATCCGCAATGGCGAGAGCGGCGCGCTTCTGCCAGCGGGACAAATTGGCCAAATCGAAGTTTCTGGCTATCTGACGCCCGGCTATCTCTTCGACAGCGCGCAACACAACGGCGATGTCTTCACGGCCGACGGCTGGTTCCGCTCGGGCGACCTGGGGCGATTGAACGACGATGGCACGCTCGTCTACTCCGGACGCAGCTCCGAGATGATCAAGCGTTCCGGCATCAACGTCTCGCCAGCCGAGGTGGAAGAAGTGCTGCAACAGCATCCCGACGTGGCATTGGCGGGCGTCACTGGGGCGCCCGATGAAACGCGCGGGGAAATCATCATCGCCTTCGTGATCCCACGACCCGCGTCCGACCTGTCGCCCGACGATTTACTTCGGTTTTGCCGCGAGCGTCTCTCGAGCTACAAACTCCCCGATCGCATCGTGCCTTCGACCGAGCTACCGCTGACACCGACCGGGAAACTGATGCGACGCGAATTGAAAGCCCTGGCCGCGCGCGGCACGAGCCAATCCTAAGACGAGCCCACCCAACTGCGGAGACGACTCATGCGCGCCATGCTGTGCCGCACCCTCGGTGACATCGACAACCTCGAACTGGGCGAGGTGCCGGCTCCGTCGCTGGGGGACGGCGAGGTCCGCATCGGCGTCAAAGCCGCCGGCGTCAATTTTCCCGACATCCTGATGGTCGAGGGCAAATATCAGGTGAAACCGCCGTTGCCCTTCATTCCGGGTCTCGAGGTGGCGGGCACCGTGATGGAGTGCGCGGCGGGCGTGACCCACGTCAAACCCGGCGATCGCGTCATTGCCTTCGCGCGCAAGGCCGGTGGCTACGCCAGCGAAATCGTTCTGCCAGCTGGGATTGTGACGCCAATCCCGGACACAATGGATTTTGCAACGGCCGCGGCTTTCCCGGTCGCTTACGGCACCGCGCATTTCGCGCTGGACTATCGCGGTAATTTGAAAAAAGGCGAGACGCTGCTCGTCTTGGGCGCTACCGGCGGTGTCGGCATCGCGGCCATCGAGATCGGCAAGATGATGGGCGCGCGCGTCATCGCGGCTGCGGGCGGACTGGAGAAACTGGCCGTCGCGCGCGAACACGGCGCCGACGAGCTGATCGACTACCGCGCCGAAAATCTGCGCGACCGCGTGCTCGCGTTGACCGACGGTCGCGGCGTGGACGTGGTGTTCGATCCGGTCGGTGGAGACGCGTTCGAGCAGAGCGTGCGCTGCCTCGCCTGGGAGGGGCGCTTGCTCGTCATCGGCTTCGCGTCGGGCGATATCCCCAAGATCGCGGCCAATTACATCCTGGTGAAGAACATCTCGATCATCGGCGTCGTCTTCGGCGAGCACAGCTTCCGCTATCCCGACGAGTCGCGCCAACGCCTGGGACGCCTGCTCGCCGAAGTTCAGGCCGGCAGCTTGAAGCCGCGCGTGTGGCGGACGTTTCCGCTCGCTGAAGCAGCCGATGCGCTGAAGGAAATCCAAGGTCGTCGCGTCGTGGGCAAGATCGTCATCGAGATCTGACCGCGATCAGCCACCCGGCACTTGCAGGGTCAAAACCTTGCCGCCGCGCTTGATCGCGACCTTCCACTCGCGCGGACGGGACTTCAAAACCTCGTCCAATCCGGTGAGCGTCTCGACCTCTTTGTCGCCGACTTGCGCCACGATATCGCCCGGCCGGAAACCCAGTCGCGCCGCGAGCGATCCCGGCCGCACCTGCACGACGACCACGCCGCTGTCCTCTCCCAGACCCAGTTCATCGGCGAGCGCGGGCATCAAGGTCGCGACGCGAACGCCATCGAAAGGATGTTGCCCGGCCAGATTGCGCACGTCGTCGCGTCCAGGCTTGGGCGCCGGTTCGAGGCGCACCTCCACAGTCATGCGCTTGGCGTTGCGCATCACGTCGAGCGTGGCCGTATGGCCCACGCCGCGCGTCGCCAGACGATACAGCAGCCCGCGCGGATCACCGATCTCGTGCCCGTCGACGGCGACGATCACGTCGCCCGGCTCGAGCCGCGCGGCCGCAGCGGGACTGGCTGCATGCACGCGGGTGACGATGGCTCCTGTCGGGCGCTCGAGGCCCAGGCCGTCCGCCACATCGCGCGTCACGCTGTCGAGGCGCGCGCCGAGCCAGGGCCGCTCGACCTTGCGGCCCGAAACTGCGCTGTCCGCATAGAGCTTCACGAGGTTGGACGGAATGGCGAAACCGATGCCGTGCGAGCCGCCCGACCGCGAAAAGATCGCCGTGTTGATGCCGACCAACCGGCCCGCCATGTCGACCAGCGCACCGCCCGAGTTGCCGGGATTGATGGCCGCATCGGTCTGGATGAAGACCGACGCGTCCGACTTGCCGATCTCGGAGCGAGCGAGCGCGGAGACGATGCCATGCGTCACGGTTTGGCCGACGCCGAAGGGATTGCCGATGGCCAACACCACATCGCCGACTTCCAGACTGTCGGAGTCCTCGAACTCGAGATAGGCGAACCGTCCATCCCCGCCCGTGATGCGAAGCACGGCAATGTCGGTCTTGTCGTCTTGCTGGATGACTTTGGCGTCGAACTCGCGCTTATCGGAGAGCACGACGCGGATCTCCGCCGTCCCGCCCGTCTTGATGACGTGCGTGTTCGTGACCACGATACCATCAGCCGAGACGATCACGCCTGAGCCCAAAGAATTCTGCAAACGCTCCTGCGGCATGCCGAACCGTTCACCGAAGAAGCGGCGAAAGAACGGGTCGTCGAATTGGGATTGCACCTGCGCGCGCCCGCGCACGTACACATTGACGACGGCAGGCGCCGTGCGCTTCACGATCGGAGCATAAGAAAGCCGGACCGCGTCGCGCGAGGGCGGCACTTCGCGCTGCTGCGCTGCGGCGCCCGGCGGGGTGCACACGGCCAGCGCCACAACCAAGACCAGTCTGCTCGCGACACCACGCATCTGCAAAAACTCCGTTGCGAAGCCCGCTACGGACGTACCGCACCACACACCCGACTCGACGGGCGCGCGCGAGCCACTCTGAAATCCTAGCCCGCGAGCCGGCGTGCGCAAGCGCTGAAAACAATTCGAGCACCCCGGACGAAGTCTGGGATGCTCGGGAGCACGCGGCGAACGCTCGTCGTCAGAACGGGCCACCTTCGGAAGGCGTTCCACGCGCCGCGACTTCGGCTTCGTGACGGGCGCGGTCCTCGGCGCCCTTCACCGACTCGTCCCGGTCGACCAATTCGATGACGGCACGCGGGGCGCTGTCGCCGTAGCGGAAGCCGGCTTTGAGCACACGCGTATAACCGCCGTTGCGGTCTTTGTAGCGGGGGCCCAGAACGTCGAACAACTTCTTGGTCATCGCCTCGTCGCGCATACGCGAGGCGGCAAGACGGCGCGAGTTGAGATCGCCGCGCTTGGCGAGCGTGATGTACTTGTCGACGACGCGCGCCAAATCCTTGGCCTTGGGCAGCGTCGTGACGATCTGCTCGTGCTTGATCAGTGCGGCGGCCATGTTGGAAAACATCGCCTGCCGATGGCCACTATCGCGGTTGAACCGCCGGCCGAGACTGCCGTGCTTCATTGTCGTTGTTCCTTACATTGTCATGGCAGGAGTTCTATGGCTCCGCTTTTTTTGGGTGAGATGGTGAGTGGGCAGTAGATTTAGATCAGGGTGGCTGGTGAGCGATTGTCAAGGGATGAGAAGGGTTCCAAGTTGCTGAACCGCCACTCACCACCCACCACTCACCATCTCACCCCCTCAGTACTGATCCTCATACCGTTTCGCCAAGTCTTCGATATTGTCCGGCGGCCAGTTGGGGACTTCCATGCCGAGGTGCAGGCCCATGCTGGCCAGCACTTCTTTGATCTCGTTGAGCGACTTGCGGCCGAAGTTCGGCGTGCGCAACATCTC
>JANOHP010000214.1:0-9181 GCA_031406575.1 Hyphomicrobiales bacterium | reverse complement strand
GAGGTTGTCGAGACCTCGATCTTCAAGCTGGGGCTCCCCGCCCGTTACGCCTGCTCTCTCAATTGGTTACTGCTCAGTCTGGATGCCGGCCCATCGGCTCCTGCATCCCGCACAGCGGGCTGTCGCGCAGCGACTTTGTGCATTGACCCGGATCAGTCCTGCCCCGAAAGTGTGTAGCAGGCCATATTTTGTCAGCTATTGGTTGCTCTACAGTAATCAGCGTTGTGAAGTCGCCGGGAACGGCTGACAGCGGCGCCATGCGATGGGTTGACCTGCTCCCGCAAGATGACGACACCTACCTGCGGCTAATCCTCTCGGCACGGAACCGCGCAGGATAGATCTGCATTGCGGGCCAATTTCGCCGGTGCTGCGCTCAACCGATGCTATCGGATAATGGAATTGAGAGGACAAACTCTGTCCCCGGCTGAAGGGAATGAACTTTAACCGTCGCGTTCACCTGCTTGGAGAAGGCCGTGATAATCCGCATACCTAGTCCCTTCGCTTTGTGAAGATCGAAGTCAATTGGCAGGCCGACGCCTTCGTCGCGAACAGTGATCGAAAATGTATCTTGGTCGTGCGGGCTGACTTTTATCCAAATCGTGCCACCAGCATCATTATTGTAGGCGTACTTTGCAGCGTTCGTGATCAACTCGTTGACGATCAAGGCAATGGAAATTGCCTTGTCGGTTTTGACAATAATCCCATCAACAGCATCGGCGACGATTTTGCAGTGAGCAACACTGCGATCCAAATCATTACAAATGTCCTTGATATATTGCCCGATATCCATCCGCTCGATATTGGAATTATAGCTCAGTTGATCATGGGCTTTTCCAATTGCCGCAATGCGATACGCAGCCTCATTCAGATGCTCTGTCAATTCAGGGTTCGCAATGTCACGCGCCTGAAGATTTAGCATGCTTGAGACGATGGCCAGACTGTTCTTGACGCGATGATTGATTTCTTTGAGCAAAAATTTGTGTCGATCGAGGGCGGCAGTAAGGTTTCGTTCGTGCCGCTCGCGCTCAATTGCCATTCCTAAAATGTTTGCTGCGCCCTGCAGGAAAGCTAAATCATGCTCGAGAAATTCAGCATCCGAGCGACTGTCCGCTTCGAGCACGCCAAAAGGCTTGCCATCGCCTTGTAGAATAACATTCATCGCGCGCCGGATTCCGTGCTGCTTGAGCAGATCCGAGGTTCGGAAGCGTTCTTCATGCTCAAGATGGTTTGAGATTACGGGTTTGCCGGTCCGCAATGCAAAGCCAGCAGGAGACTCGAGATCCGCGCCAACGCTCGCAACGCCGACGACACCGACGTCCCAGCCAACGCCTGCACGAACCAGCAGCCGATTGTTGGACGGGATATATTCCAGAACCTTGCAAAACTCCACGTCAAGGCCGATTGCGGTCAATCGAGCTGTTTCACTGAGCAACTCGTCAAAAGAGGCCCCCTGCAGCGCCTTTACACCAAGTTCTGCGAGGAGCTCTTGCTGCCGAATGCGGACTTCCAAAGCACGCATACCCGTCTGCGGTCTGTCACCGGACGGGTTGGGTTCGATGAGGGGCGTATCGCTATTGTTGGTGACCATAGGGTCGGTCCTTCTATAGTGGAGTTACCGACCCATGCCGCGTGGGTGCTCGATCGCGCGAATATGACGCTGCTAATATCACCAATCTCTGTGGCAGTGCGTCGCGACTGCCCCACGCGCACTGAAATAGCCTTCGTGTTGACTTTTTCAAGGCTCTGCCGATCAACGACGGCGGTGCCGATTGGCCCAGGCGACGCGACCAGTGGCGGAGCTGGCCATTCGTTCCCCGATCGACAGCTGACGGCTGGGGACCGACCGTCGTCGGCAGGCTACCTTGCTCGGCAAGTTGTGGCCCCTTGCAGATCCGAACCCGGTTCCGCCCCCTTCACACCGTCTGCACACTCTCCGCCCGCCGCTCCCGCGCCCCGCGTGTCATCCGCTCTGCGAACTTCCGCACCACGGCGCCTGCGCGTTTGTACCGCTGAGCCTGAATGCCGGCCGCCGCGGCACGCACCACCGCCAGAACGTCGACCGGCTCGGTATCGGTTGCCGCGATACCCTCGTTCAACCTGGACTCATCGCTCACCATCACGATGCTGCGAAACAGCGGCGCAGCATCGCGCTCGAGCCGTTTCATGACTTTGTCGCGATCGGCAACACTCAACCCATCGGCGTGCGTGACAGCCAGGACGCTCGCGCCGCCGAACCGCTTCGACAGTGCCCGCCACAGCCCCAATTCGCTCGCCTTCCAGGCTTGGCTGGCGACCGTGCACCAAATCGCCATATGCGCCGTGGCGCACTGACGTCGAGCGCGATCGATCGCACCGACTTCCGTCGACAATCCAGGTAGGTCCAGCAGTTCGAAATCCTGCAACACCGTCAGCGGAACACTCACCTCCACCCGCTCGACGTCGTCGAGGCGGGCCTGCGGCGCGGTCTTGACCGAGAGCAAGTGGCGCGGTCCATCGAGCGATCGGATGTGTACGCCGGCGACGGGTCCGTGACGCACCAAAACGGGTACGCGCGTATTGAGCAGAATGTCGGTGGTCAGTAGCTCGCGCTGCAACAGACGGTTGGCCAGGGTCGACTTGCCGCTGTTGGCCTCGCCCAACAGCACGATCCGCGGCGGTCGCTGGAGCCGTTCCTCGATCCGCTGCACCAGGGCGGCGGCGCGTCGCCCCTTCTCGGCAGTTCCACAGCGTTCGAGCAGCAGGCTGCGCACCACGCGCAGGCGTGCTGGAAAATCCTCGAGGTCCCGAGCAGCCGTTGTCATGGACCCTACCGCCTCAGGCGCGCGTTGCGAGCTGGGGATGCTGCGCCATGCGCTCGCATTTCTCCACCAGGAGGGACAGTCCCAGGCGCAACTCCGACCAGCGCGTGAGGTAGTGCTCCGCCTGCCGCAGTTGCTGCTCGAGACGGTCCGACCCGCCTGCGCCACCCGACCGCTGCAATTCGTTGACGAGGTCGGTGCTACGGCGGTGGATGCTGTTGACGATGTCGATGGTGCCCACGCGGGCCTGCCGCGTCGCATGCTGCGCGTGATCCCCGAGCGCACTCGTCGCCGCCTGGGCGAGTTCGGCGATCAGCGGCTGGAACTCGGCAGCGATCACGCGTTCGAGTTCAGCGCGCCGGCTCGCCAGGGATGGACGGCCCCGCCACCAGGCGATCCACCAGGGCGGGGCGAGATCGAGGGCCACCACGCGACCCAGCGCAGAGACGTCCGGATAGCGCAAATGCGGCCGCGCCGTCGCTTCGAGCGTCGGACCAGCGCCCGGCACGGAGGCATCCGGCATTACCGCGCGCAATTGCACCCGAATGAGATCGTCCGCCTGCAGCAGCTTGCCTTCCCAGTATCGATAGACGCGCACGAACTCGTGCTGCAGCTCGTCGCGCAGGTGCCCGGAATCGCACGACCAGACCTGCGCGGCATTGCGCCGGTAAGCTTCGCTCATCGCCCCGATCTGGCCCTGCGTGAAGCGAGCGATGCAGCGCTCGAGCAGGAGATGCACGTCGCTCGCGCACCGTTCCACCAGCGAGCGCAAAGACTCCTCATAGATCGACAAATTGGCCTGGAGCTGGTTGCCGACGGCCTCGAGCTGATCGAGTTCCTGCTTCCACGCTTCCAATTCACGCCGCTGACTGGGCGCGCTGTGGCGGACTTCGCCCAGGGCGCGCTCGAGCGAACGGACCTGCGCGTGCTCCGTAGTCTCTGCCGAGCGCGTCAGCTCGTGGAAGAAAGTCGCAAGTTGGCGCACGGCGTAGGCCGCATTGCTGGCCATCATCAACGACCCCACGGCGCGCGTCACCGCTGGGATGCCGGAGAGCTGGAGGAGGGTGTCGAGCCGTGCCGTCGAGGCTCTGCGACCCGGCGCCGTCGGCTCCAGCGCGCCGAAGCCGCGAAGCAGGGCGTAATGCTGGAGGGCGCCGGTGATGACGCTGTCGATTTCATGGGGATCGGCGGTCAGCGCAGCCGTTGCCCATCGCGCACTGCCCACGATGATGGGGAAGGTGTCGTTGGGGAATTCGGCGCGCAAGCGCTCTTGCACGTGGGCGATCAGCCGGTTGGTGCCGTCGGCGATATCGCGTAGCCCATCGATGCGGTTGATGAAGATAATGATGCGTTCTTTGTGCAATCCGCGCAAAAGACGCAGCAACGCCAAGTCGCCGATGGCCAGCGGTTGCTGTGCGGTGAGTACGACGACGTAGATGTCGGCGGAGGCGAGGCTCTGGCGGGTGATCTCGTCGCGCACGAGCAGGGGGTCGTTGGTGCCGGGCGTATCGACGATCGATACGGGAAAGCCCAGGCGATCGCCGGCAAAGAACAGATCGGCAGTCTTGGTGACGTCGGAATAGAGGCCGCCTTCCGGGCTCGGCTGCTCGTCGCCCGCGCTCACGTAGCGGTCGAGCAGTTCGCGACTGACCGTCGAATAGCTGTGGCGCTGACCCAGGATGGCGGAGAAATCGCGCCCCAGCCGCTGTTCCGCGCGTGCGCGCATGGAGTGCAACTGGCTGCGCAACAGGTCGGAATTGAAGCCCGGCACCAAACGTTCGGTCAGCTCGCGCAGGGCGCCGCCGCTTTCGGCGATGCGGTTCCACTCCTCGTTGTCGAACAGGGTGAACACCGCGCTCTCGGCTGGCTCGTCGGCTTGATAAAAGTGCAGGTTCGTGACGACGGTGGTCCACGGGTTGACGTCGCTGGGCAGCAAATTCGGCTTGCCCACGAGGGCGCCGATGAACGAGCTTTTGCCCGCCTTCACCTGCCCGATCACAGCGACGCGGCAAGCCAGGCTCTCGAGATAGCGCAACGCCTGATCGACGGCGCCCGCGTGTGCGGGATCGACGGTGCGGGCCAGTTCGTGTCCCCAGGCCAGAAGCTCGCGACGGGCATGCTCGAGCGGTTCGCCCATGGAGGCGAAAGCGGGCGCTGTCGCCAGCATTGCCGTGAGGGAGCGAGAGCCATCCATCGGTGTGTCGTCCTCTCAGATCGAATGTCCCAAGCAGCGCCCGTCGGTCGACGACCCTCCGCGCCCAGAAGCGTTCGCTGAACCGATCCTGAATGAGAGCAGATAGGGGGAGTTGATCTCGCCCAAATTAAGGCCACTGCCCGCCTGCGTCGGCAGCGCCATGCCAATGCAGAAGGCTATGCTCGACAGCGTTGATTTCGCGCGCTCGTGCGATGCCTCAGGCGACGTTGGCGTCACGATGACCGGTGGCGATCGCTGGCTCCCGCGGACACCAATGATCGAGCAGGGCTTCCAACTCGTGGCGTTCGAAGGGTTTGGCGAGGAAATCGTCGAGACCCTCTTCGATGCACCTGCGGCGATCCTCGTCAAAGGCATTTGCAGTCAAAGCCGCGATTGCAGGTGCCCTGCGCCCGGCGGTGGCATAGCGCGCTCTCAGGCGCCGCGCCACTTCGAAGCCATCCATCTCCGGCAAATGAATGTCCATCAGCACCATGTCGATCGTGGCGCGTCCGCCAGACGCCAACAGTGCGTCGCAGACCTGCAACGCCTCGGGACCGGTCTTGGCGTGCAGCATCCGGCAGTGCGCCCGCTCGCCCATGCGACGCGCCAGCAAGGCGTTGATCTCGTTGTCTTCGACGAGGAGGATAGTGCGCTGGATCATGGGCCGGTCTGTGGTCGAGCCGCCTGAGGTCTCCCCAGCCGATCCGGCGGTGGCACGTCCTGCGGAGGGAAGGGGCACCGCACGCGCCCGAGCACGTGCCGGGGGCACTGCTGCCGCGTCGTCTGCCACCCGCTCGAACGCGAGCCGAGCGGTGAACACGGAGCCGTAGCCGACACGACTTTCGACCTCGATGTCGCCCCCCATGGCCTGGGCGAGGCGCCGCGAGATGGCAAGGCCCAGACCCGAGCCGCCGCGCGCGGGCAAGACGTTGCGCCCTTGCTCGAATTCGGCAAACATCAGCCGCATCTGATCCGCTGCGACGCCGATGCCGGTATCCGCCACGCGGATGTCGATGAGGACGCGATGGACATCGCGCGCGCGCGGCGTCGCGATTGCGAGCCGCACATCGATCCCCCCGATATCGGTGAATTTGATCGCGTTACCGATGAGATTAAGCACGATCTGGCCAACGCGCGTCTCATCGCCGACTACCAACCGGGGCATTTTGGGGTCCACGGTGAAACCGATCGCAATGCCTTTTTCGCGAGCGCGGGGCGCGAGCAGATCGACGGCGCCTTGAATGCAGGACGCCAGCGTAAACGGCGCGGGATTGAGCGCCATCCGCCCCGCTTCGATTTTCGACAAATCCAGAATCTCGTCGACGATCGACAGCAACGATTTGGCGGATTGCTCGATCGCTGAGGCGTACGTGCGCTGATCGCCGCTGAGATCGGTTTCGCTGAGCAAGGCCGCCATGCCCAGAATGCCGGTCATCGGCGTTCTGATTTCGTGGCTCATGGCGGCGAGGAATCTGGATTTGGCGCGGTTGGCCGCTTCCGCCTCGTCGCGCGCCCGCGTCAGCCACTGCACGTCCTGCAAGTTTTCACGGGCGGCTTCGGATCGACCGGCGGGTTCAGCGGCGCCCTCCGCAGCAGATTGCTCCGCCTCGGTGGCGCTGGCACCCACGCCCCGGCCGTTCCGGACAGCATTGCAGGCCGCCCGAATGGAGGTTCCCGGTACGCGAAAAAAGCGCAGGATGCTGGAATAATATCGGTTCCACATGGCGATAGATGTAACCACAAGTGTCTTGGAAATTGTGCGGAGGCTCGATCTAGCCTTAGCGAGGTGTTAAAGGCCGGATCGCGCCGGTAATCATCACGCGGACACAGTTCCGAATTCGTTGGGGAGCACGTGACATGGGACCACTCGCCGGGTTGCGGATCATCGAGATGGCGGGCATCGGACCCGCGCCGTTCTGCGCCATGATGCTGGCCGATATGGGCGCCGAGGTGATCCGCGTCGATCGCCGCGAGAAAGCCGATTTGGGGCTTCCGGGCCGCGAGGCGCGCTTCGAAGTCATGAACCGGGGTCGCCGCTCGATCGCGGTCGATCTCAAGTCACCGGCAGCCGTTGAGGTCGTCAAGCGCCTCGTCCGCGATGCCGACGCGCTGATCGAGGGCTTTCGTCCCGGCGTGATGGAGCGCCTGGGGCTGGGCCCGAGCGACCTCGCCGCGATCAATCCACGGCTCGTTTTCGGTCGCATGACCGGGTTCGGCCAGGAAGGTCCCATGGCCGCCCGGGCCGGTCACGATATCAACTACATCGCGCTCGCGGGCGTGTTGAACCATCTGGGCCGGGCGGGCGAGCCTCCAATCCATCCCCTCAACCTCGTCGGCGACTATGGCGGTGGCGGCATGTATCTGGCCTTCGGGGTCGTGTGCGCCATTCTGGAGGCCAAAAGATCCGGCACGGGCCAGGTCGTCGATGCGGCGATGGTCGATGGGGCGGCAAGCCTCATGTCGATGGTGCACGGCATGTGGTCGGAGGGCATCTGGCGCGAGGAGCGTGGCACCAACATGCTCGATTCCGGCGCTCCCTGGTACGACTGCTACGAGACCAAAGACGGCAAATGGGTTTCCATCGGTTCGATCGAGGCGCGTTTCTATGCCGACCTCTTGGGCCGCCTGGGCCTCACGACGCAGAAGCTGCCCGCCCAACACGATCGCGACGGCTGGCCGATCCTGAAGGCTCGCTTCACCGAAATATTCAAGTCGCGCACGCGCGCCGAATGGGAAACCGCGTTTGTGGGCAGCGACGCGTGCTTTGCTCCCGTGCTGTCGATCTCGGAGGTGGCCGCCCATCCTCACAACGCACAGCGCCATGCGTTCGTGACGCGAGAGGGCGTGCAACAACCCGCCCCCGCGCCGCGCTTTTCGCGCACCGCACCCGAACTGGGCACGGCCCCCAGGGAGGCTGGTGCCGACACGATGGCGGTGTTGTCGGCCGCGGGATATTCCGAAGCGGAGATCGCTGCCTTGCAGCGGGCGGGGGCCGTCGGCGTTGTCGCTTGAGCTGATCCCGCCCAGTCTGTGTCCGTGCAATCAGCGCCCGGTGAAGCGCGGCGACCGCTTCTCTTTGAACGCGTCGCGGCCCTCGATCCAGTCCGAGGAATTGTCGATCTCGTCGACGCGCGCCCGCGCAATGTTACCGATCTCGGTGGGCCCTTTCGGCAGCGTCTCGTTCGTCCAGCGCTTCAGCGCCCGCATGGGCAGCGGCGCCATGGCCGCCATGCGCTGGGCCCAGTCCATGGCCGTTGCCTCGAGGTTTGCGACGGGCACCACCTTGTTGGCATACCCCACCTCATAGGCGCGCTGGGCATCGATCGCCTCTCCCAACATCAGCAATTCCATGGCGATCTTGTGCGGGATGCGCGTCACCAGATTGGTGATCAATCCGCCCGAAAATCCGACTTTCACTTCGGGATAGCTGAACTTCGCATTGTCTGCCGCGATCATCACATCGCACATCGTGGTCAGCACCATGCCGCCGCCCACACACCAACCGGCCACCGCGGCCACGATCGGTTTGTCGAGCGCGATGCCCACGCCCGGAATGCCGGGATAGAGGGCGGCAGGCGGGTTCTGAAGGTCGGCACCGGCGCAGAACGCCTTTTCTCCCGCCCCCGTCAGCACGGCAACCCTGTCACTCCCGGTTGCCGCGAAGCGGACCCAAGCGGCATGCAGGCCATCGACGACCGCTTGATCGAGCCGGTTCATGCGCTCGGGACGGTTGATGGTAATGACGGCGACGCCGTCCTTGGAGTGATATGTGACGACATCGGACATGGCGCGCTTCCCGTCTGTTGGCATTGTTCGAATGCCGATCATACCCGACCAGACGCGCGGCGACAGATCAAAGCCCTCGTCGCACAGAAGGCGCTCGGTTGATGTTGATCGGGAATCATTCGGGCTGTCCGAAGGTGTCCGCCCACATCGCAGAGAAGCCGACACTTCCAATGCTCATGGGAAAAGCTGCAATACTGTTGATGGAACGTGAAAATATCCGTCTCCGCGCGCCCGAGACGCATGTCTTTTCAGTTTTGTTTAATCGTACTGAGTCAGTTTGTCATGGGCCGCACCCGCCGGGAATCAGCGATTTGACTGATTCGTTTGGCGGGAGGCAGCAATGGGCAGACAACAGCTTCGCGAGAGCGAGGACCGGCTATGTGCGTATCTCGACGAGCTTGCC
>JANOHP010000175.1:0-17843 GCA_031406575.1 Hyphomicrobiales bacterium | reverse complement strand
CCACCTTCGCCTTGAAGTCCGGTGAGTGGTTCCGGCGGGTTCTCTTCGTCATCTTCACTCCTGATCCGCACGCTCAACCTTGCGCGCTGTCAGGCAGACAATCCACCTACCGCACCGTCCGAAATTGTGGGGCCACTTCTGATCTTGTACCGCGTTCCAAGCGATCCACGCGGCAATCGGTGTGATGCATCCCCCAATCATACCTCCGGCTAAGTTTTCGTGTGCATTCAAGGCACAGCCAAGCCACTTCCAGTCAACCGCACACGTCTGCTTGCTTCCGAGTTCTGCAAGGATCAACAGTGAGCAGACGAAAAATGTCGCCCCGACCACGAGCGTTGAGAGTTCGCCGACACGTCTTTTTGTCATGATCAGAAAAGCGCCCCTACCAAATCGACCGTTGCCCAGTTGCCCACCCCCGGCTCAAGCGATGACTGGCGGCTCGCTGTAGCATCACCCTTGCGGTCGGTTCTTGGCCTGTTCCATCGCGATCTGATTGATATGTGACAGGGCTCTGGCCCCTGACGCGCCCTCGATGGCCTTTACCGCAATATCCTGGACCTGCTGTTTGGCATCGGCGAGTTGCTTTTCGAGCGCCGTAATCTGCGTCGCATTACGGGCAAGAGCATCTTCCAGGGTCTTGACCTGCAGATGGGACAACCGTTTCTCGGTCTCGGCGTCCTTCTTCAACCCGATGATCTCCTGCTCGAGTTTGCCTTCCGCCTCCTTGCGCCCCTGCATGGCCGCCGTCTCGGTTTCCTTTAGGAGCCGTGCCGGGTACTCGGCTGCCTCTTTTACCAGGCGCGCCATTTCAGCTTCCCGCTCCTTGATCGCTGCCTCCCGTCTCTGCCAGTCCTTTTCCAGAGCTTCCTGCTGCTCCTGGTTCTTCTTGTCCCGCACGCGATGTTCTTCCTCGTACTTGTCTTGCGCCTTCTTTCTGTCGAGGGTCTTTTTGTACTCGTAATCGTCGACCTCACGCTGGCGCATCCGCTTCTGAGCTTCCTCCTGCTCTTTGCGCTCACGCGCCAACTGGGCCGTCTCCTCCTCCCAAACGCTGCGCTGGATTGCGATTTCGCTCTCGAGCTTTTGATTTTCGTGCGCGTAATCCTGCACCAGTTGATCAAGCGCCGTGGCCGCCACATCGATCTTGTGAAGGTGCTGCAATTCCTTGCGCTCGAGGGCCACGGCCTCGCGCACGCCAGCCAGCAGCTCGACTTCCTGAGACAGCTTTTCGGAGATGCCCGCGAGGGCACGTGACACCTCGAGCCCGAGGCCGGAGATCTTCTGGACCACAGTGTCCACGGTGACGTCTTCGACGAATCGACGGACCTCGGTCTCTCGCTGAAGGCCGACCTCGGTCGACTTGGCGACGGCCGTGGGTGCGGCTTCGACTTCTTCCCGGATGTCCTCGAAAGCCTGCATCGTTTCTGCTCTGCTGCGCCTTGGACGCGCAGCTCCTTTTTTTGTCTCTTTTGCGGCCATCTACCTTTTCTCCCTCACCCGACCCGCTCCAACTTCTGCAGCGACCGTAGCGGCCGCGGCATCGTTTGGCCGGGAAAACTCTGTGGCCAATTCGTGTAGGCGACTTCGCCGACGTAGATGGAGCCGGCGCTGTCCATGGCGAGGCCGTGTGGGGCCATGAAGCGGCCGACCTCGACGCCGCCGCCGTCTTCGCCGCCCAGGCGCGAAATCAACTTGCCCTGCGCATCGACGATCGACAGACGCGGGCCGAGGTTTTTGTACTTGAGGTTGACCGGCAGCGACGGGCCCAACTCGCCGATGACGAACATCGGTGTCTTGCCGCCACCGCACGCGCAATAGAGCCCGCAGGGACGATGCAGGTTGTTCCATTGCGTTTCGTATTTGCCGTTGCCGTCGAACACCTGCACGCGATGGTTCTCGCGATCGGCGACATAGACCCAGCCATCCTCGTCCGAGACGATGTTGTGGACGAGATTGAACTGACCGGGGTTGGTGCCGGGTTCACCCCAGGTCAACAGCAGCTTGCCGTCGGGCGAATACTTGTGCACGCAGGCGTTGCCGTAGCCGTCGGACACGTAGATTTCGTCCTTGGGCGACAGCGCCGTGTGCGTGCAGCGATGGAACGGCTCACCCGACATGAAAGGAGCAGGCTTTCCGGGCACACCCAACGTCAGCAGGATTTTGCCGTCGGTCGTGCACTTGCGCACGGTGTGGTCGCCGTCATCGGTGGCATAGAGGATGTCGTTTTTGTCGATGTGCAGGCCGTGCGCGCGCTTGAAGACGCCTTCGCCCCAGGACGTGATGAAGTTGCCGTCCCGGTCGAACACGATCATCGGGTGCTCACCACGGCAAAACACGTAGACGCGGTCTTTGCTGTCGCAAGCGACAGCGCCCACGTCCATGAACTCCCAACCGTCGGGCAGCTTCGCCCAGTTCTCGACGACGCGATATTTGTGATCCCCTTGACCGAGTATGACAGCCATCGAGCCCGCTCCCCTCATGCACCCAGGAACACCCACTTCACCTCGAGTGGGCTCCAGGCGCAATGCCCAGCGCAAGATTGGGCCGTCAGCTTCGGGTCAAGTTCTGCAGGGTTGCTTCGTCGACTTCGAAGTTGGAGAACACGGCCTGCACGTCATCATCGTCCTCGAGGGCGGCGATGAGCTTCAGCACGGAGATTGCGCGCTCTTCATCGACATCGGCCGTGGTCATGGGCCGCCAAACGGTTTTCACCGAGAGGGGCGCTCCGAACCGGGTTTCGAGAGCCGCGGCAACGGCACCCAGTGTTTCAAACCCGGTCGTCACGACATGGCCGTTGGCATCGCTCGCCACATCGTCCGCCCCGCCGTCGATTGCCGCTTCCAGCATAGCGTCAGCCGTTGCGGCCGTGACCGCATAGTGCACTTCACCGACGCGTTGGAATAAATGGGACACCGCCCCCGTGGCGCCGAGATTGCCGTTGTGCTTCGTGAACACGGCGCGCACGGCGCCGCCGGTTCGATTGCGATTGTCGGTCAGCGCCTCGGCGATGATGGCGACACCACCGGGACCATAGCCCTCGTAGCGGATCGCCTCGAACATCTCCGCGTCGCCTCCCAGGGCTTTTTTGATCGCTCTCTCGATATTGTCTTTGGGCATGTTTTCGGCACGCGCATTCTGGATGGCGAGGCGGAGGCGCGCGTTCATTTCGGGATCGGGCACGCCATTCTTTGCAGCCACCGTTATTTCGCGGGCGAGCTTGGCAAACAGTTTCGCGCGGACAGCATCCTGCTTGCCCTTGCGGTGCATGATGTTTTTGAACTGGGAATGGCCTGCCATGCGGCTCTCTGTAGGTCGATATCGAGGAATGACGCCGAACCGAAATCGGCATTTTTGCCGTTGTAGGCGATGGACCGGACGGATTCAATCGCACCCTTGGATGCAGAGTTGCCGAGGCCCCAGAGCGGCCCGCGCAAGGCTCACCAGGCGTTTACGTTTCGTTAACCAATGCTCTGCAAGCATCGTTCCTGTGGACGCCGAATCGTCTGCTTGGTGGTCCAGCCCCTGCCCAGGGCCCGACTACCCGCGATGCCCGTCAAGGACATCAGCAAACCACCAACGCAGTGGATCAGCCCGCTGCGACACACCTGAGCCAAAAGCTCTCTCACACCCAGAACAGCGGCTCGGCCGGAGATAAAACTCCGCCGAGCCGGAGTGGGTGAACCCGCAGGGCAAGACCGCTTCCATCATCGATTTCGACCGCGAGCCCCGAAAGCGTGGCCGGCCCCGCCGCTGGCTCGAAGCGGCCCCTGGGAATGCGCGTGAGAAACCGGTTCACCGGTTCGTCGGCTTCCATGCCGAGCACGGAATTATAATCCCCGCACATCCCCGCGTCCGACATGAACGCGGTGCCGCCCGGCAGAATGCGCTCATCGGACGTGGGCGCATGCGTGTGGGTGCCGACGAGGCAGCTCACGCGGCCATCGAGAAACGCTGCTGCCGACTGTTTTTCACTCGTGGCCTCGGCGTGGAAATCGACGAAGATCACGTCGGCGCCCTGCTTCAAGGGGCACGCGGTCACCTCGGCATCGAGCGCCCGGAACGGACAATCGAGTTCCGTCATGAACACCCGACCCATCGCCGTCAGCACGAGGACGTCGGCGCCGTTGCGGGCGCGAAAGAGCCCGCCTCCACGCCCAGGCGTGCCTTTGGGATAATTCAGCGGCCGCAGCAGGCGATCATACCGTTCGATGAAGACGAGCGCCTCGCGTTGGTCGAAGGCATGGTTGCCCAGGGTGAGGACATCGGCGCCCGCGTCGAACAGATCTTGCATGATGGCTTCGGTGATCCCGAACCCACCCGCCGCGTTCTCCGCATTGACGATCACGAAATCGAGGCGCAAGCGCTCGATCAGTCGCGGCAGGCCCTCCTGCACCGCTTTGCGGCCGCTGCGACCGACGACATCTCCCAAGAACAGCAGGCGCATCCCGACCCGATCGTTGCCTTAAATGAATTCGACGAGGCCCTGCGGCGTCAGCACGGCGTCCAGGCGCTCGTCATATTCCAGATGGGGAACGGCGTCGACCTCTTGCTCAGCGAAGGCGAGGCCGATGATGCGGACTGGTTTCTTTTCCCGCAGGCCGCGCAGGGTTCGATCGTAGAACCCCCCTCCATAACCCAACCGCCATCCGGCCCGATCAAAGGCCAGCAACGGCGCCAGCACCACATCGGGCTGCAGCACGGCCTTGTCGGCTGTCGGCTCCTGGATCCCCCACATCGCCGTCGCCATCGTGTCGCCGACGGACCACTGGCGAAAGACGAGAGGCAGCCCTCGCCCCTGCATGACGGGCAGAGCCAGTGTGTAGCCCAGCGTACCCAGACACATGAGAAGCGGGCCGGTATCCAGTTCATCGCCCATGCTGTGGAAGGCAGAGACGATGCGCGGTGGCGGCCCCAGGATTGCGACCAGGTCGAGGGCGGCGAGCCTAGCGGCTCCATCCTGCCGAAAAGCGCTCGACAGCGCCGTGCGCCGGGCTTTGGCGGTCCCGCGCAGGTCGTTTTTGGCCTTCAGGACGGCAGCATCTCGTTCCGAACCGGGGGACGACGGCTGACCCATGTGGCGAGCGTCCTCGAGCAGCGACACAAAAGCGGAGTGCAGAGCCGCGAAGGCCGTTGAGCGGGTTGATCCCGCGTGGTCCCTACGTGTGTAGGTGGGCACCATGTATCCAGGCCCACGAGCCCGGTCAGAGACAGCACCCATGCGGAGTTTATAGGCCCAGGGGTCAAATGTGCCCTGACGCGCCCCACAGCCCTGCGACTCGCAATGTAGGGGACCCCAGGTGCAATCACAACAGCGTCACCTTATTCCCCGGCTGAAAGATAGAGATCTGCTGAAATCACTGAGATTGCGGCCGTTGTGGCGACAAGTGTCATTCACCCCTAATCAATGGCAAGGCTCCGATTTTGGCCGACCATTCGTCTCAGGCGGTGAATGGGGGGCGTCACAGCCTCAGGGCCATGGAATTTGTCCCGAGGGCCGCCAACAGGGTGTGCCACGCGCCGTGTCGGGGTCCGGCGTGCGCCACCTTTCGGCCATTACAGGGCCCGCGCCCCAGGCGAGCCGCGGACGCGGCGCTGCGTCAGCGCCGCCCAGCCGAGACGCCGCCATCGACCATGTAGACGCCGCCGGTGCAAAAGCTCGACTCGTCGCTGGCCAGGAACAGCATCAGCTTGGCGACCTCTTCGGGCTTGCCGTAGCGCCCCAGTGGCGTCGCCTGCGCGAGGGGCTGATCGTTGCGACCAGCGACCCCGTGCATCGTCTCGAGCGACGCGATCATCGGCGTATCGATCGGCGAGGGATTGATCGTATTGACGCGAATATTTTTGGCTGCGCCTTCGATGGCCGCCGACCGCATGAGGCCGATGGCGGCATGCTTCGACGCGATATAGGCGGACATGTTGGGGACGGCGCGAATGCCGGCCGTCGACGACGTGACGACGATCGAACCACCGTCTGCTTCCATCGCTTTCATCACGTATTTGAGGCCCAGCCAGACACCCCGTACATTGACGGCCATGACCTTGTCGAACGTGTCGGCGGGATAGTCCCCGATCGGTTTCAATTGCCCCTCGATGCCAGCATTCAGCAGGGCAATGTCGACGCGCCCAAAACGCGCCCGCGTCTCGTCGACCAACTTTGCGACGGCGTGCTCATCGGTGACATCGGTCGGGCAACAGGCGGCGTGAGCGCCGATCTCGGCAGCCAGCACTTCGAGCGGCGCGGCCAGCACATCCGCCAGCATGACCTTGGCGCCTTCGGCCGCAAACAAACGAGCGGCTGCTGCTCCGATGCCCCGTGCCGCTCCTGTGATGATGGCGACCTTGCCGTCCAGTCGTCCCATGGCCCGCGCTCCCAAGATGGTTGTGTCGAAGTCTGCGCAGGATCATCCCGTGCCCTATCATCAACGTCAACGAATCCCAACGCTGCCGGCCGATGATGGCCCACGAGGCTGCGGGATTCTCCCGGCTTGACGTGCCTCCCTTCGAGCGCGCACTTTGCCCCCAGAACAGGGGGAGACCTCAATGAAGCTCGGCATTTATCTGAACGCGCAGCATCCAGCCGCCGCCGATCCCGCGCGCCGCTTTGCCGAGACGGTGGAGCAAGTCCGGCTGATCAAAAAGCTCGGCTTCGATTCGATCTGGAGTGGCGAGCATCACGTCACCGACGACTATCATTACTATCCCCTGCTGCCGATGCTCCAAAGGCTCTCCGCCGAAGCCGAAGGCCTCGAAATCGGCACGAATATCGTGCTGCTGCCGCTGCACAATCCGATCGAATTGGCCGAGATCGGAGCCTTCATGGACGTCATCACCGGCGGCCGGTTCCTGCTCGGCGTGGGGCTGGGCTACCGGGCGGAAGAGTTCGCCATGTTCGGCGTCGACATGAAGAGCCGCGTGTCGCGCTTCACCGAGCACATAGAAATCATCAAGCGCCTGTGGACCGAAGACAAAGTCACGCACAAGGGCCGCCATTATCAGTTCGAGAACTTGACCATCCGGCCGCAGCCGACGGCCAAGCCGCGCCCGCCCATCATCATCGCCGCGCATGTGGACGCCTCCGTCGAGCGGGCCGGCCAAATTGGAGATGGCTGGACGTCGGTGCCGACAACACGTGTCGACGAAGTGGCGCGCCACCTGAACATGTACAAGACAGCGCGCGCCGCCGCAGGTCTGCCCGAAAGCAAACACCTCGTGCGCCTGTTCGAAGTATCGTGCGCCCTCGACGAGGAAACGGCCCTGCGGCGCGCGGCGCCATTCCTGCTCGCGAAGTATGCTGCTTATGCGTCGTGGGGACTGCCAGGGCTCGAATTCCGCAAGGAAGACGCGCCCGAGGCCCAGCTCAAAAACCTCGCCAAGGATCGCTTTGCCGTCGGCTCGCCCGCCCAAGTCGCAGACACGATCCTGGGCCAACATGCCATCGGCATCACACACGTCACGATGCGCGTCAGCTGGCCCGGCATGAAGCAGGACGACATCCTCGCCGGTCTCGAGTTGCTGGGGACGAAGGTGCTGCCAGACGTGCGCAAGCGCATCGCGCAGGGCTGACTACTTGATAACCGGCCGTTTCGTTTCGACCGGCGGCGCTGCTTTTATGGGTGGCCAATAAGCTTATTGCGCGCTCTCTCACGAGCCTGGTGAGGGAGTTCGATGGCCATTGTTCGCGCCATCTCTGACAGGGAGATTACATTGAGTTGCAAATCAACGAAACTCACACTTTTCTCAACCGAAGCGAGGCCGTCGTTTGTAATCCACATCGGTGTTGATGACTTCTTTGCCTGATCAAAACTAAAGTGTTTCAAAACATTATTTAGATGATTGATCGACTCGAGGTCCGACCCGTCCCCTGGCGTGAACACTTTTTCTCTATTCCCTACCAGCACGAGGGACATTTCACGGTAAAGCTCGATAGCTTGCCACGTGGCGGCAATGCAATGCTCGAATTGCATCAGCGCCGACCAGTACAATCCCAAATGTGTATCCTTTGGCAACCCGTCGACATATTTTTGCAGATGCGAACGGGCAAGCACATAGGATTTCTGAGCAGCGTCAGAGCGACGAAGGAAGGTCACAGTCAGATGTTGCAAGGCTGTTTCTGTGTACTTCGTCCCGCAGATAAAATTCCAAATCATTTGATCCAAATAGTTCGGCGATTCTGGGAGTTCAGGGGCACCACAGGACGTCAGCATCGATAGGTCATGCCCACCGAAGAAGTCCTGGATTTCTGTCGAGAACTGCGAGATCGCACTATTCTCCTTAAAATGGTGGGCCCGGAGGGACTTGAACCCCCAACCAGACGGTTATGAGCCGTCGGCTCTAACCAATGAGCTACGGGCCCCCCCAAAGCTGCGGGGCCCGAGCCGATGGGCTCCGCGAGCGACCGGCTCTATAGCATCGTTGTGGGCGGTGACGAAGCTTCAACGCAGGTCCACGAGCTCGGGACTGGGGAGAGCCGCGCCGGCACCAGGTTGCAGCTCCCAGTCCAGAGCGTTGCGCATCTCCCCTGCGGCGCGCACGGCGTCGAGACGACCCAGGTCGACGGTTGCATGGACGAGCATGGTCTCATTCACGCGCCCTTCCGCGAGAACGCCGGTATCGGACACGCCCGCTTCGGCCGGCACATAGACGCCGGCCGCACCCGAATTGCGATCGACAGCCGGTGACCACGGTGCATCGCCAATCGTGGGCGACGTGACGGCCGCCACCGTATTCTCGAGCGCCCGGGCGAGCGCGCCTGTACGCACGCGATGATAGCCCGAGACGCGCTCGGTACAGCTGGGCACGAGCAACAGGCGCGCGCCGGCCTCCGCCTGAGCGCGAGCAAGGAGTGGGAACTCGCTGTCGTAGCAGATGAGAACGCCGATCCGCCCAAGCGTCGTTTCAAACACGCGCAACGGTCCGCCGGGCGCAATTCCCCAACCCCGCTCGAACGGCGTCATGATGAGCTTTTCCTGCACGCCGATTTTACCATTGGGCGCGATGAGCCGCGCAGCATTCACGTATCGACCATCGGCGCGGCGGCTAGGCCCGCTCGGCGCGAGGATGTGGATGGCATGCCGCGCCGCCAGCGTTACGAGGTGGGCGTCGATCTCCGGCAACCGATCGGCGACGGCGGCCAGCGTGCGGGCGAGGTCGCCAGCGATGGCGTCGTCGCACGTGCCGGCAATTTCCATCGCACCGTATTCGGGAAACACGACGATCTCGGCGCCACCGGCGGCCGCATCCGCCACCCAACGCGCGAGCTTGTCTTGGACAGCACGCAAACTCGGGAGCCGCTCGATGGGATACTGCGCGGCGGCCACGCGGACGACGGACGGTTGAACAGAGGCTCGAGCACTCGACCCGTAGGTTGGGTCAAGCGCAGCGCGACCCAACGTCAACGGTGTGCCGGGAGATGTTGGGTCGCGGCCAGTGGCCTTGACCCAACCTACGGCGCCCGCCATTCGGTGACGGTTCTGGCCTTTCGGGACATGCACACTGGTCGCCATGCTCACAGCGCCTTCAGCCAAAACTGCATCGCTTTCGCCGTCTCCTCGCTATCGCCCACGTCCCGCCAGCTGAATTGGCCCACGAGGCCATCGACCGGAAGAAAACCGCGTTTGCGCCAGAACGCGTCGAGCGACACGTAATTCGTGTCCCGTGCCGGGTGATCGTCGGGGCGCACGACGGCGCAGAATGTCGCGTGCGTATAGCCACCGATCAGTCGCGCGTGCGTCTCGCGGTGATCGAAAAACGCCCGACCGATGCCGCGACCGCGATACGCACGCAACAACACCGACTCGCCGAAATAGAAAATGCGGGAAACGTCGAAGCCACCTTTGCGAAACGGTTCGGCAAAAGCGTCGGCGTGGCCGATCATCGGCGCGGCGGTAGACACACCGACGATGTGTTCGTCGTCGTAGGCCGCCACGACCACGGCCTGATCACTGCCGGCGAATTTCTCAAGGTAACCCTGCTCGTACGCCATCGTGCCGTCGTAGAGATAGGGCCAGTCGCGAAACACGCTGATGCGCAACCGCGCCAAAGCCGGTAGCGCCGGGGTGATGGCCGCTCCCGTCAACGGCGCAACGCGGATCGTCATGCGTCGTCTCCCGCGACCTGCACCAGCCAATCGGTCAGATTGTAATAGGTGGTTACACGGACAATTAGCCCACCTTCGATGGCGAAAAAGGTGCCACCGGGCAGCGCGTAGGTCTGCCCGGTGGCCGGCGGCATGCCTTCGTCGGTCTCGAGATAGCGGCCGTTGACATTGAACTCGGCAGACGCGCGCCGTCCGTCATCGCTCGTCATGATGACGATATCCGCCAGCTTTTCTTCGTAGCAGCGCGCCATGATCGCGCAGAACGCGGCGAACTTGTCTTTGCCCGTGCGCCGCATACCCTGATTGACATCGTGGGCGACCGTGGCGGAGAGGCATGCCAGCATGCCGTCGGCATCGCCTCGATTGAAGGCCTCGTAGTATCTTTTGATGAGCGCTTCGCTCGCTTCGTTCGCCATCGCCATGTGCCTCGTGGTGTTCGTTTTCCAGGCTCCTATAGCGCCTCTCGAGCGCCGGGGCGATATCTGGTGCCAGCGCATTAGCCCATTCCAATGAGAGGGAACGCTTTTCATGATGCCTCCGGGCAGGCTATTCTGCTCCTGCATGGTCTGATCTCGTAGTGAACCCGTCGTCCTGCAGAAAGTGGCTCAGATGGACTGGACGGCCCTCACCCTCTCCCTGAAGCTCGGTCAGCTGACCATCCTCGTGTTGCTGCCGGTCGGCATCCTCGTGGGGCGTTGGCTGGCCTATCGATCGTTCAAGGGCAAAGCGTGGATCGAAGCGGCCATCGCGCTCCCTCTCGTGCTACCGCCAACCGTGTTCGGGTATTATCTGCTGGTGACGTTTGGCGCCGCGTCCCCGCTCGGGCACCTGTGGCAGGGCGCGTTCGGGAGACAGCTCGTGTTCTCGTTCGAGGGCTTGTTGCTGGCCTCCGTGATCTTCAACATTCCCTTCGCCATTCAACCCATTCAGCGCAGCTTCGAGGCGATTGCACCCGACGTTCGCGAAGCAGCCGCCTGTTGCGGCATGACGCCTTGGCAATCCTTGCGCCGCGTGGAACTGCCCCTGGCGTGGCCCGGCGTGATGACCGCCATGGTGCTGAGCTTCGCCCATACCCTGGGGGAGTTCGGCATTGTCCTGATGGTGGGCGGCAGCATCCCTGGCGAGACGCGAACGATCGCCATCTCGATTTATGATCGCGTCCAGGCCTTCGACGACGCGTCGGCGGCGAAAATGTCGGCGTTCCTGCTAGTGCTCTCGCTCGTTGCCGTCGCTTTGGCGTTCGGAGCGTCGCGTCGAATCGGCCGGCGGTTCGGGTAGATCATGCGCGGCCTCGGCGTATCCCTGCATCAGGACACACCCATTCCGCTGGCGGTCGATTTCGCGTGCGCGCCCGGTGAGATGCTGGCGCTCGTGGGTCCCTCGGGCAGTGGCAAATCGACGATTCTGCGGTCGATCGCCGGGCTCTATCGACCCGTGCGGGCCAGCGTCCAGGTCGACGACCAAGTGTGGGAGGATACGGCCTCGGGTACGCACGTCGCGACGTGGCAGCGTCGGGTCGGCCTCGTGCCGCAGAGTTATGCGTTGTTCCCGCACATGACGGCCCGCGCCAATGTGGAAGCAGCCCTCGGCGACCGGGCATCCGCCCAGGCAACGAAACGTGCCGACGAACTGCTGGCGCTGGTCAATCTGCATGGCCTGGAGAACCGCCGGCCCGCCGAGTTGTCCGGGGGCCAACAGCAACGCGTCGCAGTTGCGCGCGCACTCGCCCGGGAGCCCGACGTGCTCCTCCTCGACGAGCCGTTTTCTGCCGTCGACAAGCTCACGCGAGGACGCCTGTACCAGGAGCTTGCGGGCATGCGCACGCGTCTCGCCATGCCGATCGTGTTGGTCACGCACGATCTCGACGAAGCCTTGATGCTGGCCGACAGCATGTGCCTGCTGCAACGGGGCCGCATCCTGCAACACGGCAAGCCTCTCGATCTCGTGCACCGGCCGGCAACCGTGGACGCTGCTCGCCTCGTGGGTCAGCGCAACATTTTCCCGGCCCGCGTGATCGGGCACGACGCGGCACAAAACACGACGATCCTCGACTGGCGAGATTATCGTCTGGAAGCGCATCATCAACCGCAGTGGCCGCCGGGAACGGACGTATCGTGGTTGATCCCACCCTCACGGGTCCTGCTGCATCGCCGCGATCGACCCTCGCGCGGTGAAGCAGAAAATCCGGTGACTGGCACGATCACCGCATTCGTCGCGCTCGGCGACACGACAATCTCGACGGTTCGCCTCGACGGCTCGGAAGGTCGAGCCCTGACATTTCACGCCTCGCGGCACGTTGCCGAACGCAACGATCTCGCCGTCGGCGTCACTGTCGGGGTGTCGATCCTGCGCGAGGCCGTCCACATCATGCCGGCGTCGACGCCAGCACGACGGGGATGAGCGCCGACGCTCAACTGCGGTTTTTGCGGTCGCGGACTTCGCCGAAGACTTCCCAGTCCGCAGCCTTTTCCATCCCCAGCCGTTTGCGGATGTCGGCACTGTGCGGCCGCAGGAATGGATTGGTCGCCAGCTCGACATCGATCCGGGTCGGCAGCGTGGGCTTGCCGGCCGCGACGAGCCTTTCGATTTCAGCTGTGCGCTTTTTCAGTGCGTCGTTTTCCGGCTCGATCGACAGGGCGAAGCGCGCGTTGGAGAGGGTGTATTCGTGTCCGCAATAGACTGTGGTTTGGGGCGGCAAGGCTGCCAGCTTCGACAGCGAGTTCCACATCATTTCCATGGTGCCCTCGATCACGCGGCCACACCCGATGGCAAACAGCGTATCGCCTGCGAAAGCCACATCGGCGCTGGGAATCCAAAAGGTAATGTGGCCGGCCGTGTGGCCCGGCGTGTCGAGCACACGCACCTCGAAACCACCGAACGCGAACGTGTCGCCTTCGCCCACCGTCTTGTCGAGGCCTTTGATCTTGGCCGCTTCGGCCTTGGGGCCGATCACGCTGGCGCCGGTTTCCGCCTTGATCGGCTCGATGCCCTGGGTGTGGTCGGCATGGTGGTGCGTGACCAGAATGTGCGTCAGCGTCCAGCCTTTATCACGAAGCGCACGGCGCACGGGTTCGGCTTCCGGCACATCGATGGACGCCGTCGACCCGCTGGCGGGATCGTGGATGAGGACGCCGTAATTGTCCTTGAGGCAGGGGAACTGATGGACGTCCAGCTTCGCCATTTCGGCTTCTCCTTCGCGCAAACTCGGTTCATGGCCCGTGACGCACCGCCAGCCCGTACCCTACCCCCAATTGCCGCCCGAGGCCAATTCCCACCGGAGTCGTGGATGCAGTCCCTCGCCACCCCAGACCCTGTGATTGTCATACATTGCACTTACGGCTTTTGTCGTCGATTTGGTGCATACTGTGGGCAACGCTCCACGACGACTGATCGATTTCGCCGCTATGCAGCCCGACGTCACCGAACTGATGGAGTTTTACGAACGGCCGCTGGGTGCGGTGGTGCGACGCATTCTGTCTCATCAGATCAGGACCCGCTGGCCCCGTCTTTCGGGCTCCACCCTCGTGGGTCTGGGCTTTCCCACGCCGCTCCTGGGGTCGTTTCGCGGCGAGGCAGCGCGCGTCATGGCCTTCATGTCGTTCACTCAGGGCGGCGTCGTGTGGCCCCATGTCGGGCCGGTGCGCAGCGTCGTCGTCGAAGAGCAGCAATTACCCCTGCCAGACAATTCGGTCGACCATTTCCTGGCGGTCCACTGCCTCGAAGCCAGCGAAAATGCACGCCTGCTCCTGCGTGAAATCTGGCGTGTTCTCAAACCCGAAGGTCGCCTGATGATCATCGTGCCCAACCGGCGCGGTGTGTGGGCAAGGCTCGACACGACACCCTTCGGACACGGCCGGCCCTACAGCTCCAATCAGCTCGAGCGTCTGCTCGCAGAGGCACTCTTCACTCCGATCGATTGGAGCACCGCGCTGTATCTGCCCCCGGTCGACCAACGCCTCGTCTTGCGATCTGCCCTGACGCTGGAGCGCATCGGCAAACGCATTTCGCCGGCGTTCGCAGGGGTCAATATCGTGGAGGCGCGCAAGGAACTGATCGCCCCCTACGGGACGGCGGTTCCCGCACCCGCCCTGGGTGCCCTCGTTCCCAATCGCGGCACCGCCAAAATGCGCCCCACGAGGCCCGTGCCGACTAGCCGAAAAACGGCAGTTCGACGAGCAACAGAAAGCCGTTGATCATCAATCCTGTGCCAGTCACCGCGAGCACGAGACTGAAGACGACGAGCAGGCCCACCTCGGCGATCAGTGCGACGGAAGCCAGCACGATGGCGATCTGCAGAATGGCTTGGGCCGCATCGAAATAAGGATCTTTGCGCAAGGCGATGTCGCGCTCTTTCTCGATGTCTTTGCCTTTGGCGAAAAGTTCGTCGAGGCCTTCGTTGGTTTTCTTGTCGCTCGTGAAGAGCGTGACCCTGTCGCGATACTCTTTCACCTTCGTCGTGATCGCCTTCTGCGCCTCGGGCGTCAGACCTGGATTGGCCAACGCGGCCAGTTCCAGATCATCGGCTGCCGTCGTGTAAACGGTGCGCCGCACGTTCTTTGCTTGAAAGAAGGCCCACAGGTTCGTCGCATCTATGTTGGCACGCATGGCGTCCTTCGACGCGTTGTCGCCGCCCAGCGAACAGATGGCGAGGATCGCTGCCAGCACACCGATGTAGACGCCGATCATCTTCGATTGACGGTTTTCGGCCGGCTTGATCTCGGCCACTTCGGTAACGTCCATGAAAGGCTCTCCCCCTGCTCGCCCTGGAATTCGCGTCAGCCGACCAGATCGCGCCGCTCGGCAACCGTCGCATCCTCGTTCAAGCGGTAGATCATCGGCACGCCGGTGGCCAGTTCGCGTTTGATGATGGCTTCACCGCTGAGCCCTTCGAGTTTCATGATGAGCGCGCGCAACGAGTTGCCGTGGGCCGCGACGATGACGTTGCGGCCCGCTTTCAGCTGCGGCCAAATCTGCGCCTCCCAATAGGGCAGCACACGGACAGCGGTGTCTTTCAGACTTTCGCCCCCCGGTGGCGGGATATCGTAGCTGCGGCGCCAGATGTGCACCTGGTCTTGGCCCCAGCGCTTGCGCGCATCGTCTTTGTTCAACCCCGACAAATCGCCGTAATCGCGCTCGTTCAGGGCCTGATCGCGGATCGTCTCGAGATCTTTTTGACCCAGAACCTCGAGGATGATGTCGAGGGTGTGCTGCGCCCGCGTCAACACGCTGGTGAAGGCGACATCGAAGCGGAGCCCCTCCGCACGCAGCAGTTCCGCGCCCTTGCGGGCTTCGGCGATGCCCTTCTGGGTCAGGTCGGGGTCTTTCCAGCCGGTGAACAAGTTGAGCTTGTTCCATTCGCTCTCGCCGTGGCGAACGAGCACGAGCACATTGTTCATGACCGACCTCTAATTTTCATATGGAGCGGAAACAACCGCGAAGGTGCGACTCGCGGCCCTCATGCGCACAGTTACGGCGTGTACGGCGACGCTTCAAATACCCAAAACGTCGGCCATGGTGAAAAGGCCCGGCCCCTTGCCGCGACCCCACAGAGCCGCTTTGACGGCGCCCCGGGCAAAGATGCCGCGATCGGTCGCGATGTGGGAGAGCACGATGCGCTCCCCTTCGGCTGCAAACACCACGTTGTGCTCGCCGACGACGTTGCCACCCCGCATGGTCGCAAAACCGATGTCTCCCCGCGTGCGGGCACCGGTATGGCCATCGCGCGATCGCACACTGTGCTGCTTCAGAGAGATGCCGCGACCCTCGGCTGCCGCTTCACCCAGCATGAGCGCTGTGCCCGATGGCGCATCGACTTTGTGCCTATGGTGCATCTCGAGAATTTCAATGTCGAAGTCCGCATCCAGCGCCTCGGCCACCTTGCGCGTCAGCGCGGCGAGGAGATTGACACCCAGGCTCATGTTGCCCGCTTTGATGATGGTGGCGTGACGGGCGGCGGCTTTGATCTTCGCCTCGTCGTCTTCCGACAACCCCGTCGTGCCGATGACGTGCACGATGCGTGCATTGGCGGCTAGGCCCGCGTACTCGATCGTGGCTTTCGGCACGGTGAAATCCAGGATGCCATCGACCTTGGCGGCAATCTCGAGCGGGTCGTCCGTAATATACACCGTCAGCTTGCCCAGCCCGGCCAGGAGACCGATGTCCTGGCCCAGTGCGATCGACCCCTTCGGGGCCACCGCGCCGGTCAGCACGCAGCCGTCGATGGCGTGAATCGCGCGGACGAGTTCGCGGCCCATTCGGCCGGCTGGCCCAACGACGGCGAGTTTCATGTCGGACATGGGGACTGGACCCTTTCGATCTCGGCGATGCCCGGTATAGCAATGCCGCTGCCCTGGCGAAAGAGGATGTCCGCGCCCCAGCTCTGCGGTGACAGCGACCACCAAGGTTCTCCGTGGCGACAATTCCAGGCACAATGGAACCGCGACCCGCCCGTGCCGACGGGGTTCAGCGGCCCCCTCTCGTCGTCGCTTCGCTTGCGCCCCGCTGTCCGAGGGGCTAGGGGATGCGACAACCCATGCCTCGATTGGCCCAGCGGGGCGCCTTCCGCCGCGCTGGACGCTTCTTCGCTGCGGGCGAGACCTTGGCGCTGCGGCGCCCAATCGCGAGACCTTCGATGCCCTCCTCTGCCCTCATGAATGTGATGGTCGCCGCCGTGCGCAAGGCGGGGAGGAGCCTCGCACGCGATTATGGCGAGGTGGCGCAACTCCAGGTCTCCGTGAAGGGTCCCGCCAACTTCGTGACGGCGGCCGACATCAAGGCCGAGGAAATCCTCTATCGCGAACTGGCCAAGGTTCGGACGGGGTATTCCTTTCTGATGGAGGAGCGCGGCGCTGTCGAAGGCAGTGACAAGACACATCGCTGGATCGTCGATCCGCTCGACGGAACAACCAATTTTCTTCATGGAATCCCGCTATTTGCCATCTCCGTCGCCTTGGAGCGCGAGGGCGAAATCGTCGCGGGCGTGATCTATAATCCGGCGATGGACGAGCTCTATACGGCGGAGAAAGGCAAAGGTGCCTTCCTCAACGATCGCCGCATTCGCGTCGCCAACCGCCGCACGCTTTCCGATGCCGTCGTCTCGATCGGCGTTCCCCCGCGCGGACGCTCGGGCCAGGCCCAAGGGCGATTCCTGCAGGAATGCGGATCGGCCATCCGCGAAACGGCCGGCATGCGCAGCACGGGTGCTGCAGCACTGGACCTCGCCTGGGTTGCCGCCGGTCGCCTCGACGGCTACGTCGAACACGGCCTCCAGGCCTGGGATATGGCGGCTGGCCTCGTCCTCGTGCGGGAAGCCGGTGGCATGGCGACCGACGCGCGCGGCGGCGCGCGGATGCTCGATACGGGCGGAATCGTGGTTGGAAACGCCAACATTCACAAATTGCTTTCGACTATAGTAAACGCAGCGACCCCCGTTTCTCCGGCCACATGACATCGTGCGCATGAATTGCCATTTTCTGTTGCTAGTCATCTGCTTCGAGTTTGCGGAGAACCTGTCATGGCGCGCGCGCGCGTAGTCGATCCAGCGTCGAAGCCGCTGCATAAAGCGATCAACTCCCCGGGGCCTTACTTGCGGGGAATGCTGGTTTTTCTGGTCCTCGTCGGATTTCTCGTCGCCATCATTTATCCCCAGCTCGTCTCGGCCTTCTGGACGAACCCGCTGCTCAACGGCCTCATCATCGGCGTTTTGGTGGTCGGCAGCGACGTGTAGCCCCGCCGGTCGCGCAGCATG
>JANOHP010000123.1:0-7988 GCA_031406575.1 Hyphomicrobiales bacterium | reverse complement strand
AAGTCTACGCCGACATCTGCTCCATTGTCGGAACCGGCCGCCGCAACGGCCGGAGCCCGCTCGACGCCATCCGAGACGCTCTGGCCGCACCAACCAGCGCCGCTTCCGCTTGATCGGCGGCTGCGAGGGGTGAGTAATTACCAAAATAGTGTTTTTCGGGCGGATCCGAGCGGTTGCGCCATTCTGGTCGCTGCATGATTCGAAATTCCTCGCCCGCTGCGGGGTTGCGGTATTCCAGGCCTGGTGAATCAGTTGGCCTCTCGAGGCGATACCCCTGCTCATACATTTCCCGCGTCAGCCTGTTCGCACCCCACAACGGATTCGTGCCGGGAATAGCATCGCGGGTGATCTCGGAGAAGCGTTCGTTGGCTGATCGTGCGATTGCGTCCTGATGGCGAATGTTACCTTCGAGGTCATTGCGCGTAAATGCGCTCTGTGGTGCACGCCATGTCGGATCGAGTTCTTGCGTGCGCCGGGCCGACAGCTCGGCTTGTCTCGTGGCCGCGTCGAGCCGCAAAAGGTCTGCGGGCGAATTATTCGAACTTGGCGTGCCGCGTCGGCGGTTGACTGGATGTACCAGATCGTCGAGGTCGCTCGGCTGACGGGGTTCGGTGTCGTCGAAGATGGTGTTGCGTGGGTTGGCGATGTCGCCGTCGATGGGGCCGAGGTCGATGTCCTCGATGTCGATTTGGTCGAGGACCGTGGCGATGACATCGGTGACGTCGTTGATAACACCGCCGCCATCACCATCGCCGTCGGTCCATTGGCCGCCGCCGGGTTGGCCGGCGGGGATGCGGGGTTGGGTGGGGCTGAACTTGTCGGTGAGGGTTGGGGAGTGGAATTTATTCCTGGAGCCCGCAGGTGTCGGCCCGTAACCGATGGCGGCGCGTTTTTCGTCGGGGGTGAGGAAGGATGTTTTTTCGAGGCGGGCCCAGAGGGTTTCGCGTTCGGGGCTGAGGGCTTCGATGGCGTCGAGGTCGGGGACGAGGCGTAGGTTAGAGTCGTATGTGGGCGCGAGCCAGTTGGTCGGCGCGGTGGCGGTGCGGGTGACGAGGGGCAGGACGGTTTGGCGCCAGAAGATGCGTTGGGCTTCGGCGAGGTTGGCATAGGTGTTGTCGCCGGGGATACCGAGCAGCATCGGTGGCACGCCCAGGGCGAGGGCGATCTCGCGCGCGGCGACATGGCGGGCTTCGATGAAGTCCATGTCCTTGGGCGACAGCGACATGGATTGGTTTTTTGCTTGCGCCTTCGGATGCCCACTGCGCATCCGGCGCGCGAGGCCGCCTTCCAGCAGCAGCGGGCGGCCGGCGTTGGCGGAGCCTTGGAAGCCGGCTTCGAGTTCGGATTTCAGGCGCTCGTAATGTTCGGCGGAGAGATTGCCGTCGCGCGCGGTGTAGACGAGGGCGCCCGAGGGCCGCGCGGAGTTGTCGAGCAGCGCCTTGTTCCATTGGGCGGCGGTGTTGTGCAGGTCGATGGCCGAGGCTGCGGCCTCGAACGGGCTGAGCCCATAGTGGTCGTTGTCGGGGTGGAAAAGGCGCATGTGCAGGATCGGGCGCACGCCCGAGACGGGGTCGGTGGCAATGCGGATCGTGCGACCGCCGACGGTGTAATCGTAGGCTTCGGGCCAGCCGTCGGGACCGGGGATGACCTTCATGCGGTCGGGGCGCAGGGCGTGGACTTCGCGAACGTCGCCGTCGATCGCAACCGCCTCGAGGTAGGCGTTACCGGAGACGAGGAGGTGGCCGTAGAAAGACTCGAAGTGGTCGGGGCCGGCCTGCAGGGGGTTGGGCCGGGAGACGAGGCGCAGCAACGGGTGCTCCGCGATTTCGTCGTCACCGGCGTAGAGGAGGAGGGGCACGCTGGCGGCCGCCTCCGCGATCATGCGAACGCAACGATAGACGATGGCGTTCTGCATGAAGCCTTCGCGCGCGAAGGCCTGGTAATCGCGCGGCGTCCAGACGGGCTGGCGCAGCGATTGGAAGGCGATGAGGGGGCCGGTGGCGGAGGCTTTCTTGTTTGGCGCTTCGGATGCCCACTTCGCACCCGCGCTGTGGCTTGGCGCGCCCTCGGCAACGTGGAACGCGCGGGTCGTTGCTTGGGTCCCCGCCTTCGCGGGGATGACGATGTGTTTGGGAGATGGTCTCTGACGAGTGAGCGTGGCGCGGGCGGCATGGAGGAGGCGCGCTGCGGACGCGGCGAGGCGTCCGCGCGCTTCGGGGGCGGCGGGGGGCATGGGTGGATCCCGATCAGTGATTGGCGTGGGTTTCGTGGCCGCCCCTCACCCCTCTCCCTCTCCCCGTGCGAGGGCAGGGCACGGGGAGAGGGAGAGGGAGAGGCGGCGCAGGCCCGGTCAGTTTCGCACCGACCGAGCAAGCGGATGACTGGGTCCTCGGGCCAAGCCCGAGGATGACAAATAATGTGACGAAGGACGTTGGCCTCAGCCGCAGGCTCAACGGCAACGTGGAGGGCGTGGTGGCGCAATACGCTGCGCTATTGCGCCCTAAGGTTTTTCCTACGGATCTTCCCGATCACAGCGGCCGCACCATGGGGTTGCGGACGGGGGTGAGCATGAGTTCGGTCAGGGCCCACACGAGGGCGTCCACGCGGTCGGGGGAGCGGCCTTCGGATAGACCTTCGGGACCGAAATCGCACATTTGATTTTCCAGGGCGGGGAATTCGCCCACGTGGACGACGCGGGCCTCCGCATAGAGGGCGGAGATGGGCTCGGCGCGGGCGTACTTCCCGCGGGAGGCGTGGACTTTTTTGACCGGCGCATTGGCATCGACTCCTCTGATGACGTTGACGACGAGATCGCCCCCCTGATTGACTTCGGCGACGATGCGATCGGCGGCGAAGTCGCGGTAGGCGGCTATTGCCGCGCGCGCCCAGGTGGCGGGATCACGACCCTGGAGCGAGCGGTCGGCGAGCACGTAGGCGCGGCCGTCCGGGCCCAGGCCCGCGACGACGATGCCGCACGTGTCGGCGTTGGCGGTGGCGGTGACAGGTGGGTCGACCGCGACGACGATGCGGCGCATCTCCGGTGCGATGGCGATGCGGGATTCGGCCACCCACTTGCGCTGCCACAGCGCATCGGGGCGTTCGGTGATGACCTCGCCGTCGAGTTCTTGTTTGCCGAGCGCGGTGTCGCCGTAGAGCCGAGTGATCTCGGTGATGAAGGAGGCGGCGAGGTTGGCCGCGTTGTCGGTGGTGCGCGCACGGGTGAGCGCGGTCGCGGGATCGGCGATGATTTTCTTCAAGGTTTGGTTGGTGCGCGGCGTCGTACTGATCACTTGGCGCGGCCGGTCGCCGATGCGCAGGCCGAACTGCAGCATGTCCCAGGCGCGGTGGGCGCGTTTCCAGCGGCCGAGTTCATCGCACCAGGCGGCATCGAATTGGGGGCCGCGCAAGCCTTCCGGATCTTCGGCCGAGAACAGTTGCGCGACGGCGCCGTTGGGCCAGACGAGTTGGCCCTTGGAAATTTCGAGCGTGGGGCGTTCGTCGGGTGGATGGATCGCCATCAAGCCGGAGACGCCGTCGATCATGACAGCGCGGACGTGAGCTTGTGTGGGGCCGACGAGGGCGATGCGGCGCGCGGGCGGCTCGCCGGGCCACAGGCCCAGCGCCACGGCGCGCACCCATTCGGCGCCCGCGCGTGTTTTGCCCGAGCCGCGACCGCCGAGATAGAGCCAGGTGCGCCAGGGATCGCCGTTTTGGGCGGCGGCGGGTGGAAGCTGGTCGTCGCGCGCCCACAGTTGCCAATCGTGCGCGAGCCGGCGCGCGCTGAGCTCGTCGATGTCTGCGATCGCGGCGTTACGCTGAGCCCGAGGCAGCGCCGACAATTTTTGCAAGACGGCCCGCAAGCTCGCGGCGCCAACGGTCCGCATCGCCGGCGATGTCGGTGGCGTCGGATTTTCCTCCAGTGCGCGCGAGTCCAGTTTCCATCTCCGTGATTTTGCCGAGGTTGTCGATGAGGGCGCCAATGGCGCGCGTTTCGCGATCGTGGTCGGTGGACGAGGTAGCGTCGTCGAGGTCGAGGGCCATGCGGTGTTCCAGTTGCTCGAGCTTGCGGGAGATGGCGGCGACCAGCCGGTCGAGCAGGTGACGGCGGTCGGCGGGGGTGAGGAGTTTGGGCGGAGCTGGACGCGGGGTCGGCGCGCCGGTGGCGGCTGGGCGCGAGGGCTTGGAGGCCGTGCGTTTCGCAGCGGATTTTTTGGCCGTGGGGGGCTTCGTGGACGGGGCAGTGTGCGCCGTGGAGGTGGAGCTCACGCGGGTGGGCTTTGCTTTCGCAGGCGCGGTGGTGCGTGCGCGGTCCCCCGCCCGGGGAGGGCCGGCCGGGCGGGGGAGGACGGGGCCGGCAGGGGAGGAGGCTGCCGACCCGATCGGAATGCGAAGCGGGGGAAAGGGGCGTGGTTTCTGGCGACGCCATCCGCCTTTGCGGACGGCGGCGGTGAGGGCTGCGCGCTCGATGCCGGCCTCGGTGCAGATGTCGGCGACGGCGGCGTCGGTTTCTTCGTAACGGCGTCGAATGCCGGCCCAATCGGGGGCAGCGGATGTGGACATGACAGCTCCAGGCGACGCGCTCGACCTGTGGGGTCGCGCTGCGCAAAAGGATGGATGATGCGGTGAGGCCGGGGGCGCTCTGGGAGCGGTGCGCGGTGCGCGGGGAGCAGGACAGGCGCGCTGTCGGCGTCGAGGTGAGGGTGTGCCCGTGATTGGGTCGGTGGGGCCGGGCCATCGCTGAGTTTTGCGGTGCCGGCGGGGTCGTCGCCCAACTCTCGGGTTATATCCGAAATGTACCGGAGGAGCGTTGCGCTGTCAAATACGAAATGCAATTTTGTCATTTTTTATTGTTTTATTTCAATGGATTACATGGGTACAAGGGCAGCCTTTGCAGTTTATCACGGTGGCAGAGCGCGGGGATAAGTTCGTGCAAAATTTTTTTCGACAAGCGAATGCGCGCACGTGTCGTCCGTCGTCACAGGGCGCGGCCGATGGCGTGGCGGTGGGTGACGGCGGCGAAGAGGACGGCCAGCGCGCCGGCTTGATGGGCGAGGCCGAGCGAGAGCGGCGTCCAGGCGAGCAGCGTCCAGATGCCGAGCGCGGTTTGCGCGAGGACGAGGGCGGCGAGACTGTTCGCGGTGTGGCGGATGCGCGGGTCGGTGGTGGCGCGCAGGAGGAGAAGCGCGTGCACAAGGGTGGTCGCGACGAGGAGGTAGGCGGCGAGGCGGTGGTTGAATTGCACGGTCGCTGCGTTTTCGAAGAGGTTCAGATAGACCGGCGAGAGTTGGAAAAGCCCGGCGGGAACGAGTGCGCCATCCATCAGCGGCCACGTGTTGAAGGTGCGGCCGGCTTTCAGACCAGCAACGAGAGCGCCGAGAAGAATTTGCAGGAAGGCGAGGCCGAGCAGCAGGCTGGCGGTGATTTTCTGGCCGGGCGTAATGTGGGCGGCCGCCAGGGGTGGCGTGCGTTGCGGGCGCAGATCGAGCCAAGTCCACACGACGAGCGCGAAGATGACGACGGCGAGCCCCAGATGCAGCGCGAGGCGGTACTGGCTGACATCGACGCGATCGACGAGGCCCGAGCGCACCATGTACCAGCCGACCGCGCCTTGCAGGCCACCGAGCGCGAACAGCACCACCATGCGCGGGATCAGTGGGCGGGGGATCGCGCCTCGGATGAGAAAGACGACGAAGGGTATGAGGAACACGAGGCCGATCGTGCGCGCGATCAGGCGGTGTCCCCATTCCCACCAGAAGATCGTCTTGAACGCGTCGAGGCTCATGCCGCGATTGAGTTGCGTGTATTGCGGGATGGTTTGGTATTTTGCGAAGGCTGCTTGCCAGTCGACTTCGTTCAGGGGTGGGAGAATGCCGATGATCGGCGCCCACTCGGTGATCGACAAGCCGCTGCCGGTCAGGCGTGTGGCCGCGCCGATGAGCGCTGTGGCCGCCACCATCAGCGCGACGACAGCGAGCCAGAGGCGGACGGCGCGGGAGTGAGGGGGTGATGTTGTGGGGTGCGTGGGGGGCATGGGCTCGGGTGTGGGGCGGTGGTGGAGCACCGGTGTCAGGCTGAAGCCGGACACCTACGGGGAGGAGCGGAATAAATCAATTCTTCGGTTTCCCGCAAGGTCGCGCGCCGAGCGCGCGGCGATCCGGGATCTTCACACGGTGCAGACGGATCCAAACCGGGAAAGACCCCGGATCTGCGCATGGCTCCCTGCGGGTCCATGCTCCGTCCGGGGAACCAGAGATGGGATGATGGCGGTCAAGACCTGAAACGCTCGTGCGGATAGGAGTGGGTTCAGAGAATATCGGAGAGGTGGGTGGAGGCGGCTTGGTGTGTTGCCGCAGATTGGGGTGGTGGAGTTGGGGCGGTGGGGTTCTCGTTGACCATCGAAGATCTCTTTTATTCCACTCGCATCCTTGGTCTTTGTCTGGAAGGATGGTGCCGTCGCGCGACGCTGAAACGTCCTTGGCAGGAGGTACAGATGAGTGGGCCAATTGACACGTCGAAACTCGACCCTGCCACGCTCGCGAAACATCTCGCCAATCCCGAAGGAGAGATTGGCAAGGCCGTCACCGCGATCCTCAACCAGTCAAATGCCGGTGGATATTCGGCAGCGTTTGCGAAGCTTGGAATCGAGGATGGTGACCGGGTCATTGAGATCGGCTTTGGGAATGGTCGAGAGATCCCCAGGGTATTGTCTCTCGCAGCCAACCTGTCGTATTTCGGCGTCGACATTTCGCAGACGATGGTGACCGAGGCAGAGGAGTTCAATGCCACTTCGGTCAATGAAGGTATTGTAAGGCTTGTTTGCGGATTGAGCAGCTCGATTCCCGCCGAATCGAATAGCTTCGACAAGGGATTTACGCTCAACACCATCTATTTTTGGAAAGACCCCAACAAAGACCTTGCTGAGCTGAGGCGGGTCCTTCGGTCAGGCGGACGCCTTGTCCTTGGCGCGCTCGCGCCTTGGAGTGCTGAGGGGCGTCCAGTCTTCAAGCATGGCTTCCTGTTATACACCGAGAGCGAGATTCGTGATCTGCTCGCCCTGGCAGGGTTCAGTCGCATATCGGTCGATACGATTAACGAAACCGTCACACCGCCAAGTGGGAAGCCTGTCAACCGAGACAACTTCATAGTCTGCGCGGAATAGTGCGGGCCAGTGATCGTGTCGAGGCGCCGCGATGTGGGGGCAGGCCAGCCAGTCGCCGTTGCGCCCGCCACCACTTGCTCATGCTTGAAGGTTCTGGGCGTGCCGTAAACGTTGGGTCGCGCTGCGCTTGTCGGGGTGAGCATCGGCGTGCGCCCCACCGTTTCAGCTCCTGGCCCACTCCGGCAATTCAAACTGAGCCCCTACACCAAGTGCAAACCACCCCCCATTGGACAACCCCTGCCTCCTGTGGCACCGATAGCGGCAGCAGGCGCAGCAGAGGGATTGACCGATGAAATCTACGCTTCGGGGGGCCGACATTGTGGCGGAGAGCTTGGCCAGGCTCGGGCGGCGGCCGATCTTCACGTTGTCGGGCAATCACATCATGTCGATCTTCGATGCGGCGCTGGATCACGATCTGGAACTCATTCATACGCGCCACGAGGCCTCCGCCGTGCATATGGCCGACGCCTGGGGCCGGCTGACCGGGGAGCCCGGCATCGCCATGGTGACGGGCGGGCCGGGGCACGCGAACGCGGTGGGCGCGCTGTTCACGGCATTGTCGGCCGAAAGCCCGATGGTGCTGCTGTCGGGGCACGCCGCGACCTGGGAATTGGGACGCGGCGGTTTCCAGGAGATTCGCCAGGCCGATATGGCCGCGCCGGTGTCGAAGGCGTCGTGGATGGCGCGCTCGGCCGACAGTCTGGGCGAAGACTTGGCGGAGGCGATGCGCATCGCTGCCTCGGGGCGTCCGGGACCGGTGCATCTGTCACTGCCCTCCGACCTGCTCGACGAAGAGGTCGAATCGAACCGTGTACTCGAGAACGATGAC
>JANOHP010000105.1:0-5578 GCA_031406575.1 Hyphomicrobiales bacterium | reverse complement strand
GAAAAGTTGATGGCCGTCAACGCCACCAGCGTGTTCCTGGGCACCACACGCGCGGCGGCCGAAATGGCGAAAACCGGCGGAGGCTCGATCATCAATATCTCATCGATCATGGGTTTCATCGGGGGCGCGGACAGCCACCCCGGTTACAGCGCGTCGAAGGGCGCGGTGCGTATCTTCACCAAGACCGCTGCAGTGCGGTTCGGACCGACGGGTGTACGGGTGAACTCCGTCCATCCAGGCTACCTGCCGCCAATGCTGAACAATACGAATGGGGCCGGACGGGCCTCCAAAACCGCCGTCACGCCGTTGCGTCGCTTGGGCGAGGTGATGGATGTCGCCTATGGCGTTCTGTACCTCGCATCCGACGAGGCATCATTCGTTACCGGTACCGAACTGGTGATCGATGGGGGCTATATATCAGTAGGTAGCTGAGCCATCAAAGGTCTCGGATCACTCCCGCCAGCGGCAGCTCTGTGCCGCTCGTTCGTCGACGTCGTCATACATTTGCGGACATCGAGGAGTCTGGGATCAGCGACGATTTCCTCGCCGCCGACCAAGTCCGCTGCTTGGGGTATCGCGTTGCCCGCCAGCCCGCAGGTCAAATCCCGCTCGTCGCCGTAACGCGGATGGCGTGGGACGCCTGACCGCACGTCGGGTTTTCGATCAGTTCTTCCATGCGAAGGTGAGGACGCGACGCGTTTGACCCACAAGAGACATCAACATGGTCGGTCAACGATTGAGACGCGCCCCCACCAAATTGCCGAACAATAGCGTCGTAAGCTCAAAACAATAACGACGACGCCAGCGAAAACTCAGATCAGCAGACGTACTCAACGGTGCCTCGTGCGCCCCGCGCCAAACTTGTCGTCATGCCGTGCAATGGGGACGCCATGCGCCGGAACGCGTGGTCGCCTGCCCAGAATGCGCAATCCGGCGGCAGGCGACCGGCAAGGGCGCGAAATTCGAGAAATCGCGGAGGCAAGACAATGATGCCGCATGCGAATTCATTCCTGATCCCGAAGCTTTAGTTGGCTGGGCGGGTATACTATGATGATCGCGGGTCGCGAGGCGGCAGTCGTCGGCCCGTCGAAACTGGAGAGCGCCAACTGACAGAGCAAGCGTCCCATCCCGTTTCCTTGGCTGCACGGGTCGGTAAGCCCACCGAGAATGCCGCAGCCCGTCGAGCTACGCTTCCCGACCTGCGGCTGTCATTGCTGTTTTTGTTCCTCTACGTCGGACTCGAATGGCTCAGCTTCCTGCATGAGCAGGAAGGTCTTCCCGTAACGCCCTGGAACCCGGGGCTCGGCCTGATGTTCGCCGTAATCATCATCGCCGGCCCCGCCTACGGCATCGTATTGTTCATCGGTGTTCTCCTCGCCGAGCTGCTCGTCCTGCGTAGCACCTTGCCGCTGCCGATCATCTTCGCCGTGGGCGTCATCGTCGCCGCGCCTTACACCGCCGTCGCTCTCGTTGCCCGTGGGTTCTTGCACCTCGACAAGCATGCCTTCCAGATGCGAGACATTCTCGTCCTTTTCGCTGGAGGGCTGGTTGGAGCAATCATCGCATCGACGCTGCTCTGCATACTCCTGCTGTCCGTCAACTACTCCGACTTGAGCAACATCGCCCGCACCTCCATGCCGCTGGTTCTGGGCGACTTGATCGGGATTGTGGTGGTGACGCCACTCCTGCTGCGCGCGTTCCTGCGTCGGGACAGGCTTGGCTCTCTGTCGCTCGTGCATATGGCCGAGTTCGCCAGTTATGCTCTGGCAATTTTCTTGCTGCTGGTCCTTACGATGTGGCTCGGTCATCACCAGCAGAACCTGTTTTATCTCCTGTTCCTTCCAGTTGTCGTCGCTGCGGTTCGCCATGGCATAGACGGAGCTTGCACCGCCCTTGCCATCACACAGTTCGTACTTGTCGGCTTGCTTCATTTCCACGGATTCGAGCTGACGCGGTTCACCGAGTACCAAGTGCTCATGCTCGTGCTGACGCTGACTGGCCTCGTCGTCGGCGCGCTGTGTAGCGAGAGGCAGCTCGCGGACGAGTCCGCACGCATCGCGGCATTGAGATTGCATGAGATGCAGACCGAGGCGGCCCGCACGGCCCGCCTCAACCTCGTCAGCGGCATGGCCGCAGCCCTCGCCCACGAAGTCAACCAGCCAATGACGGCGGCGCGTGCCCTCGCCCGCTCCGTACAGCAGATTCTGCGCATGCCGGACGGGGATATCGCCCGCGCCGAGAGCAATGTCACGACCATGATCGAGCAGATCGATCACGCTGGCGCCGTCGTGCGGCGCATGCGGGAATTCTTACGCCGCGGTAAGCCACATATCAGCACCCTCGACATCAAGGTCGTGCTGATGGAGGCGATCGCCCTCGTGAAACCTTTGGCCAGCGCCCGCCAGATCGAGGTAAATCTCACCCTGCCTGGTCGGACGCCTCCGGCTTACGGCGACCGGGTGCAAGTCCAACAGGTCATCATAAATCTGGTCAGAAATGCGGTGGAGGCGATCACGGACAGCGGACGGACTGACGGGCGCATCTCGGTCGCAGTGCTGCCGTCTGGTTCCACGAGTGAGATAGAGATTGCTGTGCTGGACAACGGCGTCGGCATAGATGCAAGTCAAATTCCGATGCTGTTCGAGCCACTCAACACGTCGAGACCCGACGGCATCGGCCTCGGCCTCTCCATCTGCAAGACGCTCGTAGAGGCCCATGGAGGTCGCATCTGGTTGAGTTCGTCGATGGCCGGCCAGACGGAGTTCCGCTTTACATTGCCAGCGGGCAGCACAACCGGGGTCGGAGCATGATCGACGCATGATCGGACCGACAGTCTACATCATCGACGATCAGCCAGCGGTATGCCATGCACTCCGCGAAATGCTGAGCGTGCTCGGCTACGAAGTCGAGACGTTTGGCTCCGCTCAGCAATTCCTCGATACTGTCGACCGTGCCCGTCCCGGCTGCATCGTAAGCGACTTGCGGATGCCCGGAATGGATGGGCTCGAGCTCATGCGCGAGTTGGCCAAACGCGCAATTCGATTGCCGGTGGTCTTGATTTCTGGACACGCGGACCTGCCGACGGCGGTAATGGCGATCAAGGCCGGCGCCGAGGATTTCATCGAGAAGCCGCTGGACGACGCGCAACTCGTCGCTGCGATCAACAGGTGCCTGGCACAGGCCTTCGAACAGCTGGCCGACCGCCGGTCGGACGGCGACCTCGAACGCATGTTTGCGTCTCTCACAGCGCGAGAAGTCGAGGTCTACGATCTCGTGACCGAGGGATGCACCAGCCAGGCCATTGCCAGGCGCCTGGGCATAAGCCCGCGAACGGTGGAAAGCTACCGTGTCCAGATCATGGACAAAATGCAAGCTGCGAGCGTGGCCGTTCTGGTGCGCCAGGCCATCCGGCTGGGCCGAATGAAACCGTAGCCTTCCGACTGCTCCCCGTAGATCTACGCCCTGATCGTTACGGATTGTTCGTTGTGGCGCCTGCGCTCACCATGGCCGGCATCAGCGTGGTCGATGAGCAGCAGGATGCCGGCGAAATTTTCTCACGATGAGCCGACAGGGCGTCAGCTTTGCCAGAAGCCGGCGACTTCCCACACTTGCCCTGGAGCCGGGACGCAACGTCGCGCTCTGTCCTCCTTTGGGGAAGCCAGAGACGTTTGCCACCAATCGTAGGAACCCATGATGTCACAGACCACGACCGCAGTCAGGCTGCAAAGCGAGGCTGAGCGCATATCGGACCGCCCTGTTTCGGTTCCCATGGCGTCTCCACACGGAGAGCCGGCAGCAGCGGTTGTCTCGGCACTCGGCTCCGATGCGGCGCGCGGCTTGAGCCTCATCGAGGCGCAACGGCGACTGGGACAGTACGGGCCGAATCAACTGAAGAGCGCCCCGGAAACGCCTTGGTGGACGCGGCTGATCGAGCAATTCCAAAACTTCCTGGTGATCATTCTGCTCGTCGCCGTCGTCATCTCGATGATCGAGTGGCTGCTGCAGGACCCGCGCGAGTCCGCCCTGCCCTACGAGGCGATTGTCATCATGGCGATCGTCGTGCTGAATGCAATGCTGGGTTTCATCCAGGAATCGCGGGCCGAAAAGTCGGTGCGGGCGCTGATGGCGCTGGCTGCGCCCGAGGCGACAGTCGTGCGTGACGGCGAGCGCCAGCGCATCGCGACGTCCGAGATCGTGCCCGGCGACATCGTGCTGGTGGAAGCCGGCGACAAGATCCCGGCGGACTCCCGGATCATCGAGATTGCGAACCTGCAAGCCGACGAAGCTCCGCTCACCGGCGAGAGCGTGCCGGTGTCAAAGGAGGTCAACCCTATCGCCGGGGATGTCGGCATCGGCGATCGCCGCAACATGCTGTACTCGGGCACGGTCGCCACCTACGGGCGGGGACGGGCCGTCGTTGTCGCGACAGGGATGGGGACCGAGGTGGGCCGCATCGCCGGACTGCTGGAGGCCGCTGAGAAGGAGCCGACGCCCCTGCAGCAGGAACTCGACCGCACTGGAAAGCGGCTGAGCATTATCATGCTGGCTATCTGCGCCGTCGTGTTCGCGGCCGGCATATTCAGCACTTCGGCCTTCACGCTCAACGTCGTCCTGGGCCTGTTCTTGTTCGCCGTAGCGCTCGCGGTGGCCGCAATCCCGGAGGCCTTGCCCGCGATCGTGACCGTGGGACTGAGCCTCGGCGTACGGCGCATGGCGGCGGCCAACGCCATCGTTCGCAAGCTGCCGGCGGTCGAAACGCTCGGCGCTGCAACCGTCATCTGCTCGGACAAAACCGGTACTCTGACCCGCAACGAGATGACGGTTCGCGCGATCATGACGGCCGAGGCGGTCGTCGAAGTCGGTGGCAGCGGCTATATCCCCGAGGGGGCCTTCACCATCAAGGGAGAGGTGCTCCCGGAATCGTCCCCACAACGCGAGGCTATCCTGCAGACATTGCGTGCGGCAGCGCTTGCCAACGATGCCGAACTCGTCAATCGGGAAGGGCGTTGGCGTGTGCAGGGCGACCCAACCGAAGGGGCGCTGGTCGTTGCGGCGCGCAAATTCGGCATCTCCGGCCCCGAACTCGAGCGCTTTCCCCGCATCGGAGAAATCCCTTTCACATCCGAGCGAAAGCGACACACTACAGTCCACGTCGATCGCGAAAACCCTGCCGAGCTGCGCGTTTTCGTCAAGGGTGCTCCCGAGGTCCTGTTGGCGAATTGCCGCTACCTTTGGGAAGGCGGCAAGATCGTCCCGCTCAACGATGATCGTCGCGGGGACATTTCGCGGCGCAACGATGCGCTCGCGTCCCAAGCTCTGCGCACGCTGGCGATCGCCACTCGTACCGTGTCAGCTGCCTCCTTGGGTATCGATCCGCTGGCCGCCATCGCCAGTCGTTCATCGGCGATCGAGCTGCCGGACGGCATCGAGGACGATCTCGTGCTGCTCGGCGTGGCCGGAATGATCGACCCTCCGCGGACTGAAGCGAAGGCTGCAGTCGCAGTCGCCAAGCGAGCGCATATCCGCTCGGTGATGATCACGGGTGACCATCCAGCGACGGCTGAGGCGATCGCTCGTG
>JANOHP010000072.1:0-5335 GCA_031406575.1 Hyphomicrobiales bacterium | reverse complement strand
AGCTCGTCTCCGGCAAGCAGGCCGACATCGCCGACGGCATTGCTCTGTCCGTGGACCTGGCCGGCGACAAGAGCGGCCTCGTCGGCTACCGGGCCAAGCGGCACACCGGCATCGTCGATGTCGATGCGCCGGGCTCCTGCGCCGTGCTCGACTACTGGGAGCCGATCAGCGCGCGTGGTGCCAAGCGCCTGATCCTCGACCCCGACCAGTTCTACATCCTGGCCTCCAAGGAGGCCGTGCACGTGCCGCCGACGCACGCCGCCGAAATGATGCCGTTCAATCCGCTGGTGGGGGAATTCCGGGTGCATTATGCGGGCTTCATGGATCCGGGCTTCGGCCACGCCCCGGCCGGGGGGGCGGGCGCGCGCGTCGTGCTCGAGGTGCGCAGCCACAAGGTGCCCTTCATCCTCGAAGACGGCCAAATCGTCGGCCGCCTCGTCTACGAGCGCATGCTGGAAGAGCCAGATGTGCTCTACGGCGCCGACCTCAAGAGCAACTATCAGGCCCAGGGCCTGAAGCTGTCGAAACACTTCAGGTAACGTTGACCGGGTCGTGGGCGTTGACATCACGCCCGGTCCGATGGCAAGTGCAGCCGCGTTGCCCCGGTGGTGGAATCGGTAGACGCGCTGGACTCAAAATCCAGTGTCCGTGAGGACGTGGGGGTTCAAGTCCCTCCCGGGGCACCACTCCTGCGGCGACGGCCGCGCCGTTGAACAGCCACAACTCTCATCTTCGAACGGAGTGCGCGCCATGACCACCGATGTCCGGGTCGAGCGTCACGGCGCCGTGCGCCTGATCACCATTCTTCGCGCGGCCAAGATGAATTCCCTCGACTTCGCCGCGCACAACGCCCTGGTCGAGGCCTTTCGCGCCTTCGATGCCGACGACGAGGCGCGCGTGGCCGTGCTGACGGGCGCGGGCGAGACAGCCTTCTGCGCGGGCGCCGATCTCAAAACCTACACGGTGGCGTTCGGCACCACGTCGGCGCCGGAATTTCGCAAGCGGTTCATCAACGGCACCGGGCTCGGCGGCATCACACGCGGGCTCGACATCGACAAGCCGATTATCGCCGCCGTCAACGGCTTTGCCATCTCGGGTGGCCTGGAAATCGCGCTCGCCTGCGACTTGCGCTTCTGTTCGCCCAATGCCGAGTTCGGGCTGCAGGATTCCAAATGGGGCTTTCACGCCTGCGACGGCGGCCTCGTGCGCCTGCCGATGATCATCGGCCTGGGCCACGCCATGGAAATGATCTTGTCGGGCGAGCGCATCGATGCCGAACACGCCTTGCGCATCGGCCTCGTCAATCGCATCTGGCCCCAAGGCGAACTCCTCGCGCGCAGCCTCGATTACGCGGCGATGCTGGCCAAACGCGCGCCGCTGGCCCACCGCTATGCCAAGGAGACGATGCGCCGCATCGTCGGCATGACGCTTGCCCAACAGCTGGAAGCAGAGGTCCGCTCGTTCCACGATCTGGGCTCGAGCGAAGATTTGAAAGAGGGCACCCGCGCCTTCACTGAGCGCCGCGACGCCGACTTCAAGGGGCGGTGAATTTCCTCGATCCGAGATGTCTGGTCTCCGGCCAGACAATATTCAGGCATGTCGCGCGAAAACTTATCCCCGCCTGTCGAGCCTGCGTTATCCTCCCCTCACTCGCATCACCGAGGGGGCCCGTTCCGGAGACGGTCCTGACGAGCGATGCGGGGGCTGTTCCCGGGGCTAGGGTTTCGCAAGAGACCCGGAAGTTCCTCGGCCTGCCGCTGCGGTGCGAACGACGGTTTGCACCCGAAGCCGCCATCCGACGGTACAGTGGGTGGAGAAAGACAGCAGCTCACGGGGCGGGAAGGGACCCGCACAAACCAAACCTGTCGGACCCGCGGCCCTACCGCCCCGTGCCCCTCGCTTCACCAATCCGACGCGATATTCGCGGGCGGAGATTTTGGCGTTGCGCGATCGATGTGCGAGCGTGAGTGCCCCCCGACCACCACCCCACACTCAACGTCATTCCCGCGAAGGCGGGACTGACGGGGTTGAGGGGTCGAGGATGACATTTTTGGGCGGTGGTTCTGGCTGCCGACCTGCAACCCCTCACATCCCCGCCTGCTCTTTGCACCAGCGCGCCACCTCATCGTGGCGGGCGAACCAGATATCGGAACGGCCCTGCATGTGCTCGATCAGCTCGCCCAGGATTTGAATGCGGCTCGAGTGACCGATGATGTGCGGGTGCATGGTCAGCAGATAGAGCCCGCCGTCCGCATAGGCTTGATCGAACTCGCGCACGAAGATCTCGAGCACGCTGGAGGGCGCCGTGTAGGGCCGTGACGATCCGAACCGATCCATCATCAGATAGGGCGCATCGTCGCGAATCCATTCGACGGGCAGCTCGACCACGCCTGTCGGCTGGCCGTCTTCGAGCAGCTCATAAGGGTCATCGTCCGCCATCAGCGAGCTGTCGTAGAGCAGTCCCATCTCGCGTGTGATGGCGAGCGTATGCGGCGAGAAATCCCACGACGGCGTGCGAATACCGACGGGGCGCACGCCGGCGATTTTCTCCAACACATCGGCCGCACGCATCTGCAAATCGCGTTCGTCTTCGGGCGGCAATTGCGCGTTGAGTTCGTGAATCCAACTGTGAATGCCGATCTCGTGGCCTTCGGCGATGACGCGCTTTTGTTCGTCGGGGTGCAGCATCGCCGTCACCGCCGGCACGAAAAACGAGGCCTTGATGTCGTAGCTATCGAGCAGCCGCAGAATGCGCGGCACACCGACGCGCGACCCATACTCGCCCGCCGACAGTCGACCCGGTGAGGTGTCGCCCCAGCGCAGGGTCGTCGTCTCGTGGTCGCTGTCGAACGACAGCGCCACCGCGCAGCGCGCCCCGTTCTTCCAGGTTTTCGGTTTGAGGCTGCGTCCGGCCCGAATTTTCGACACGGCCGCCCGCCACCGTTCCTCGGGCCACGCCCAGGCCGGTGTGTCGTCGGGTGCTTTGGTCATGACGGGCCTCCCCTGCGCTCAGAGACGTCATCTTAATCGCGACACGGGTACCCGCAACACTTTCACGCGCGCCGTGATCACGACATCTGCGCGCGCAGCGCGGCGGCCGCCGCAATCGGACCGATCACGATCGCGGCCAGCGAGATTGCGCCGAGGATCAAGGTCGCGCCGAACGCACCCCCTTCGACAGCACTCGCGCCCACCGCCCCGATGCCGAAAATCAGCGTCGGCACGTAGAGCGGCAGCACCAGCACGGCAACCAACAGCCCGCCGCGCCGGCTGCGCACCGTGAGGGCCGCGCCAATCGACCCCAGAAAACTCAACCCCGGCGTTCCGATCAGCATCGCCAGCAACAGGGTGGGCATCAGCGCCAGCTCGAGATTGAGCAGCAGACCGAGCAGGGGCGCCAGCAGCGCCAGCGGCACGGCCGTCGTCAGCCAGTGGGCGAGAGCTTTGACGGCCGCCACCACCTCCAGCGGAAGCGGGCCAGTGGCCAGAATTTCGAGCGACCCGTCGTCCGTGTCCGCCTCGAACAAGCGCGGCAGCGACAGCAGGGCGGACAACAACAGCGCCACCCACAGCACACCCGACGCGATGCGGCCGAGCAATGCGAGATCGGGACCCAGGCCCAACGGCAGCATGGCCACGACGACGAGGTAAAATCCCAGCGCCGTGCCGAGCGCGCCGCCTTCCCGGACGGCCAATCGCACCTCACGCCCCAACAGCGCGCGCGCGGGTGCGAGCAGAGGCACGGCGGTGTCACGAGTGGTCATGTTTCAGCCGTCCCGCCGAGCGACAGCGCGCGCGTCTTGGGGAACCCCAGCTCGACGTGCGTCGCCGCAACGATCATGCCGCCGCTTTCCAGATGCGCCGCTGCCATGTCGTTCAGCAGGGCTTGGCCGGCCGTGTCAAGCGAGGCCGTCGGCTCATCGAGCAGCCAGAGGGGACGCGTCACCAGCAGCAGGCGCACGAGGGCGAGGCGGCGTTTCTGCCCCGCCGAGAGAAAGCGCGCACCGATCGCGGCGAGCTCAACCAGTCCCACGCGGTCGAGCGCCGGAGCCACCCGCGCTGGGTCGCCGCCGAGGTAGACGCACCAGAACCGGGCGTTTTCAGCCACCGTGAGCGCACCCTTGATGGCGTCGAGATGGCCGATGAAGTGGGCCTGTTCGGCGACCGAATGGTCCTGGGACGAGGCTGTCGCCTGAAACCGCACTTGCCCCTGATCGGGCGCGAGGAAACCCGCGACCGTGCGCAGCAGGGTTGTTTTGCCGGCGCCATTGCGTCCCGTCAGCGCCAGCCCCTCGCCCGCGTCGACGTAAAACGACACGTTCGACAGAACGATCCGCCCCCCTCGGGTGACGGTCAGGTTGTCGATCGCGAGAGGCATGGACGACGCCGAAAGGAGGGGTGCGGACAGGAACCGTTGACGGATGACGCTGCCTATTTGCGGAAGGCGCGCACCGGCCTTATAAGTCGCCTGGACGCCCGGTGGCCAGCCGCTTTTCGGTTGGGCCTCTGCCGTGCACCCACGTGCCCGGGTCCTGACAACAACCGTGTTCTGCTCATCGGGTACGAGGAAAGCTTCACGTCATGAGCCTCACCACGACATCTCTCGACAGCTTCAACTGCCGTAAAACCCTGACGGTCGGGTCCAAGACCTACGAATATTTCTCCCTGCCGGATGCGGAAAAGAACGGCCTTCCCGGCATCTCGCGACTGCCGTTTTCGCTCAAAGTTCTGCTGGAGAACCTGCTGCGCCACGAAGACGGCAAATCCGTCACGGCCGATGCTATTCGCGGTGTCGCCGCTTGGCTCGACAAGCGCACCTCCACCCAGGAAATCGCCTATCGTCCAGCGCGCGTGCTGTTGCAGGATTTCACGGGCGTGCCCTGCGTCGTCGATCTGGCCGCCATGCGCGATGCCATGAAGACGATGGGCGGCGATCCCTCCAAGATCAACCCGCTGGTGCCCGTCGACCTCGTCATCGATCACTCGGTGCAGGTCGATCACTTCGGCACGGCGGCGGCTTTCGGCCAAAACGTGGCCATCGAGTACGAACGCAACAAGGAACGCTACGAGTTCCTGCGCTGGGGCGGCAGCGCCTTCAATAATTTCCAGGTCGTTCCTCCCGGCACCGGCATCTGCCACCAAGTCAATCTCGAGTACTTGGCGCAAACCGTCTGGACGAAGCAGATCGGCCGCGTCGAGCAGGCCTTCCCCGACACGTGCGTGGGCACCGACAGCCACACCACGATGGTCAACGGCTTGGCCGTGCTGGGCTGGGGCGTCGGCGGCATCGAAGCCGAAGCCGCCATGCTCGGCCAGCCCGTCGCCATGGTCGTGC
>JANOHP010000198.1:0-2739 GCA_031406575.1 Hyphomicrobiales bacterium | reverse complement strand
GTCTTGATATTAGACCGGGTGGGTTAACGGCTGGTAACTCTGCCGGTATCGGGTTTGTGGTTCGCGATCACGCGCTTCAACGCCGCGCCCCTGATCAAGCGGAAAATAGCGCGTCGGAGCTGGAGACAAGTCAGTCGGGATGCCGGTCGAACGTGCCAACCGCGAAATACTCACCAGCGACGGTGGTCATACGGTCTATGGCCGTATTGGCGGTGGTCATGCCAAGTGTCGGGATGATGACGGTGGAAATGTCCGTGCAGATCACGCAACGCCCTATGATAGGCGCGATGCTCGCGATAATCGTAAAAGCCCTCCCGATGGGCCCGGTCGTGCGCTACCGCGACGCTGCCATGAAATTCGCGATGGCGAGCGTGGTCACGCGAATGCCGATCCCAGTACTTATGCGCGTTCGCAGACGCGCCGACGAGCGGAAGTGGCGGGGCAGCGGGCGGATGTCCACAAAACGGGGCTTCAGATCAGACGAACGGCCAAGATCCACGCGGTGACGAAGATCGGCGAGAGCAGCGTCGAGAGCACGACGGCGGTCGATATGAACTCGAACTCGGTCTTGTATTCGGCGGCAAAGATCGTGATCAGAACGCCGACGGGTGTCGCCGTCGCAACCACGATCACGTCGGAAACGTCACGCGGCAGCCCCATGATGATGCAGATGCCCCACGTTGCGGCAGGCGCAAACAGGAGCTTCAGAGCCAAAGCGAGCGTTTGCGGCCCCCATTCCATGCGGAGGGCGTTGGTGGCCGCCACCTGGGCGCCTAGGGTGTAGAGCGCGAGCGGCGTGAAGATCGAGCCGAGGAATTGCATCGGTTGCGACAACAGGGCCGGGATCGGCACCTCGAAACCCCGGAGCGTCAGCCCGAGGAGGATCGATGGGATCAGCGGTGTCTCGAACACGGTCCGCAGTTTTCCGAACCGACTGCCGCCGGGTGGCGCAAGCATCCAGACGCCCACCGTACAAGTGAGCGTCGCCATCAGCGCGGCGAGCACCGACTGATAGATGAGATAGTCCGCGCCAAAGGCCAGCAGCGTCACGGGTACACCGAAAAACCCGACGTTGGCGTAGGCCGTGGCTAGGCCCATCACGGGGCCGATTCCGGGTCTGAGACGGAACGCAATGGCCGCCAACCAGCCGAATGGGATGAGAATCAGAAATTGAATGACACCGAAGGCGAGCACGGGCCAAACCACTGAAATCGGCTGCTTCCCGCTCGACAGGAAGTGCACGAAGAACGCCGGCATGACGACGTAGACTTGCAGGCGATTGAGCGTTCCCACATCCAGTTTCAAATGGGGTTGCAGCAGCCAGCCCAGCGCCACCACGGCCATGATCGGCAGCGTGACTTGCGTCAATATCTCCAAGAACAGCGCCATTGGGCCAGCAAGTACCTACGCCTTCGCGGCCCCGCCGCGGCGCGACAGGCATAACCGACGCACCGTCTCCTGGAAACGTCAATTGTCGGCGGCGTACCGTGCCTCCGCGCATCCCGGGCGTTCCTCTTGCGCGCGAGTTGTTGGGCGGAGGGTCACTGCGAGGGTACGGAGCGTACTTGGTGGAGAAGCGCAGGCGAGAACGGTGGGAGATAGTGGCAGCGGAGATATTGGGCTACTCGAGTTTTCATCGCATCCCGAAGAAGGAGGCTCCCTGATAACCGATCCAGTCGAGGCGACGAAAATCGAACGGGCACCCACCGCTCAATTAAATCGCAAACCGTAGGCCATCGCCAAGTGAAGTCGAACGACCGCAGCTGCCGGTAATGGTAGTTCCCGGATGAAGTCGGGGCCGCTTATGACTTCCACAAAGCGCCTAGAATAAACCCCACCGCGACAACGACAGCAAGCGTGCGACGTGCTGTCAGTTACGCGGGCTGCGATGGGCCGATGTGCCGATAGCCCGAGAACGTTTTGGCGTAATCCTTGAGCCCGATCCCGCTCCCACCGCGAAATACGGCCTGGTTGCTTGGTACACTTCGGCCATCAAACAAATACGCCGCCGTAAAGACTGGTGAGGACTCCACGTCGGCGTGGCAAATCGTGACCAAGTTATGTCGCCGGGTTACATTCGGCGGTGCTTACCAACACATCGAACGAGAGAGCGCCAAGAACGCGAAGTCGGCCAGACGTTCGTGACGCCGCTGCCGAGCGCAAATCGATGCTGCGATAATTCCGCACGCATTTGTCTCAGGGCGTAGCACCAAATCCCAGGACGATGACCCCGCTGTCTTTCATGAGCATTTTCAATTGCCACCGATGAATTTCCGACCCATCCAATGCGGATGATGATCGTCACCGGCTCACAGGTTTGCGCTGCCCGCGCACTCGCGGCGATCTCCTCGGCCGTGGGCATTGATTGTTTGAAAAAACAATCAATGGAAATCAAACGGGGCCGCACCTATGAGCGGCGAAATCATCGACCCGGAAGTGCTTTTCGAGATGGTCATGGCTGACTTCCTCAATCCGAGGGACGAACAACCCGATCTGCTGGCGCATTGCAGCATGCCGCTATTGGACAAGAGCCAGTCGAGAATATCGGGATGCGCCAAATGGAACGGTGTGGCTTGTCGATGATCGCGTATGCCGGCACGGCTACGACCGGTTCAGCCCCGCGTGTGCGGGGAACGGTCACTGAACGGGAAGTTGCGTTCAGTGAATTCCGGTTCACCCGCGCGTGTGCGGGGAACGGAAAGATAGAAAGGGAGCTTACCTTACCCTCCAGCTCGCAAT
>JANOHP010000027.1:0-58030 GCA_031406575.1 Hyphomicrobiales bacterium | reverse complement strand
GTCGCAAAGAGCCCCACATCTACGTGGCCAATTGGTTCTACCTCGCCTTCATCGTGACGGTAGCGATGCTGCACCTCGTCAACAATGCCACCGTTCCGGTCTCGCTGATGGGCACGAAGAGCTTCATTGTTTTTGCGGGTGTTCAGGATGCCATGACCCAGTGGTGGTATGGCCACAATGCCGTCGGTTTCTTTCTGACCGCCGGTTTCCTCGGCATCATGTATTATTTCATTCCCAAACGGGTGGAGCGCCCCGTCTATTCGTATCGCTTGTCGATCGTGCATTTCTGGACCCTGATCTTCCTCTACATCTGGGCCGGCCCCCATCACCTGCATTACACGGCGCTGCCCGATTGGGCGCAGACACTCGGCATGGTGTTTTCGATTATGCTGTGGATGCCGTCGTGGGGCGGGATGATCAACGGCCTCATGACGCTGGCCGGGGCATGGGACAAACTGCGCACAGACCCCGTCGTTCGCTTCCTCGTCGTCTCTGTCGCTTTCTATGGCATGTCGACCTTCGAAGGCCCTCTGATGAGCATCAAAGCGGTCAATTCGCTGTCCCATTACACGGACTGGACCATCGGCCATGTTCACTCGGGCGCGCTCGGGTGGGTCGCGATGGTGTCGTTCGGCGCCATCTATTGCCTGGTGCCGTGGCTGTGGAATCGGCGCGGGATCTACTCCCTGAAGTTGGTGGAGTGGCACTTCTGGATCTCGACCATCGGCATCCTCCTCTACATCACGGCGATGTGGGTGTCGGGCATTACGCAAGGACTGATGTGGCGCGCCTACGACAAGCTCGGCTTCCTGCAATACTCGTTCATCGAAACAGTCGAAGCCATGAAGCCGTATTACGTGATCCGCGCCATCGGCGGTCTTCTCTTCATCATCGGATCGCTGATCATGGCCTACAACGTATGGCGCACAATCCGTGGCGATGCCTTGCAGGACGAGGCGGATCAACCGCGTGTCGCGGCCGCATCTTCGCTCAGACTCCAACCGGCTGAGTGAGGAGCGAGACCCATGAAACACGAGGTGTTCGAGAAAAACTCCGTCATTCTTCTGATCGGGATTCTGATTGTCGTATCGATCGGAGGATTGGTGCAGATCGCGCCATTGTTCTGGGTCGAGAGTACGATCGAGAAGGTCAAGGGGATGCGCCCCTACACGCCGCTGGAGCAGGCGGGCCGCGATATCTATGTGCGCGAAGGCTGTTACGGCTGCCACAGCCAGATGATTCGGACCTTGCGCGATGAGGTGGAACGTTACGGCCACTACAGCCTTGCGGCTGAGAGCATGTACGATCACCCGTTTCAGTGGGGCTCGAAGCGTACCGGTCCCGACCTTGCCCGTGTCGGCGCGAAATATTCCGACCAATGGCACGCCGAGCACATGGCGAACCCGCGTGCGCTCGTCCCGGAAAGCATTATGCCGGGCTATCCATGGCTCACGCGAAACACCGTCAATGGCGCTGAGATGGCCGAACGCATGAAGACGTTGAGGATGGTTGGCGTGCCTTACACGGACGAGATGATTGCGGCGGCTGTCCAAGATCTCCGCGCTCAGATCGAGCCCGACAGCCGCCGTGCGCGGGAGCTCGTTCAGCGCTACGCCAAAGCCAAGGTACTGCGCTACGAGCGCCCGCCCGGTGCCGATCCGACGGAACTCGATGCGGTGATCGCCTATCTCCAAATCCTGGGGCAGATGGTCGACTTCGCGACCTTCGACGCTGCAGGCCCAAACCTCAGGTGATGCCGGTCATGACTTACGATACCGTAGCGACATTCAGCCAAGTCACATCGCTGCTGATGTTCATCGCGATGTTCGGCGCGGTCCTCTTCTACGCTCTGAAGCCTCGCAACGGCGCGATGTTCGACAAGGTGCAGCGCCGCGCCCTCGACCTCGATCAATCCACCGAGAACCGCAGGGACGGGTTATGAAAAAACCCCGCGAAATCGACGATATCACAGGCGTTGAAACGACCGGTCACGAGTGGGATGGCATCAAGGAGCTGAACAAGCCCCTCCCACGCTGGTGGCTGTTGACTTTCTACGCCACCATTGTCTGGGCGATCGGGTACATGATCGCCTATCCCGCTTGGCCGACGCTTGCGGGTTACACGAAGGGCGTGCTCGGATACAGCCAGCGTCAGGCCGTCGCGGATGACATGAAAGCAGCGGTTCAAGCTCAATCGGGAATGCGCGATCTTCTTGCGCGAACACCCCTGGAAGACATAAGGGCCAACCGCGATCTCTTCACGTTTGCAATCGCCGCCGGTTCGTCGTCCTTCCAGACCAATTGCGCTCCGTGTCACGGCCGTAACGGACACGGGTTTCTCGGCTACCCCAATCTCAACGACGACGACTGGATCTGGGGCGGTACCCTGGCGGATGTAGAAAAGACGATCCTGTACGGCATCCGTTCCGGCCACAGGGACGCTCGCATCGGACAGATGCCCCGCTATGGGATCGAGGAACTGCTGACGCGCGAGCAGATCAGCGATGCCGCCGAATTCGTGCTCGAGCTTTCGGGCCGCAGCTCGCAGCCGGTTGCAGCGGCGCGGGGCGCGATCCTGTTCAAGGAACAGTGCGCAAGCTGCCACGGCGAGCAAGGGCGCGGCAAGCTCGATCAGGGCGCGCCCAACCTCGCCGACGGGATTTGGCTCTACGGCGGGAGCAGAGAGGCGATCACGGAAAGTATTCGAACCGGGCGCGGGGGCGAGATGCCGGCGTGGACCGGTCGCTTGGATCCGGTCACGCTCAGGTCGCTGACACTCTACGTGTACAGTTTGGGCGGCGGCAAGTGACATCCCAAGGGTCGCACGCTTGCGGAGTCGGCTGCGGGAGATCGGTAACGTGACGACGGTCCTCGACAGACGCAGCGATCCCGCGGCCCAGCCGGTGTCCGCTGTGCTGTCGCATGATGTGACTGCGGTGAATGCCAAACAAACGCGCGCACTTTATGCCGGGCGGCAAAAAATCTATCCCAAGCTCGCACACGGCGTGTTCCGTCGTATCAAGTGGGTGGTGATGGCCGTGACGTTGGGGGTCTACTATGGGCTGCCGTGGCTGCGTTGGCAGCGCGGGCCGGATCTTCCCGACCAGGCCGTATTGCTGGACATGGCCAACAATCGCTTCTTTTTCTTCTTCCTCGAGATCTGGCCGCAGGAATTCTATTACGTCACGGGCCTGCTGGTGCTCGGTGCGCTGCTGCTGTTTCTCGTCACATCCATCATGGGCCGAGCCTGGTGCGGCTACACCTGTCCGCAGACAGTATGGACCGATCTGATGATCACCATCGAGCGGTTCTGGCAGGGCGATCGCAACGCGCGCATACGCCTCCACAAGGAGCCCTGGGGGCTTTCCAAGATCGCCAAGAAGTCGGTAACGCATCTGTCGTGGCTTGCCGTCGGTCTCCTCACGGGTGGCGCGCTGGTGTTTTATTTCCGTGATGCGCCGACGCTCGCCGCCGAGTTGGTTACCGGGACGGCGCCTTCGATTGCGTATCTCTTTCTCGGCATCTTCGCGCTGACGACCTATGTGCTCGGCGGACTGGCCCGCGAGCAGGTGTGCACTTACATGTGTCCGTGGCCACGTATACAGGGCGCTATGACGGACCAGCACACACTGCTCGTCAGTTATCGTCCCGAGCGCGGCGAACCGCGTGGCCCCACGCACAAGGGACCGGACGGTCTGGTTGATTGGGCGAAGCGCGGCGACTGCATCGATTGCAAGGCCTGCGTGGTGGTCTGCCCGGCAGGGATCGATATCCGTGACGGTTCGCAGCTCGAATGCATCCAGTGCGCTCTGTGCATCGATGCCTGTAACGATATCATGGAAAAAATCGGCCGCCCGCGTGATCTGATTGCTTATGACACGGTCGCCAAGCAGGAGGCCCAGGCCACGGGTGGGCATGCGACCTTGCAGATCGTGCGACCGCGCACCGTGCTTTATGCAGCGCTTTTTGCGGGCGTCGGCGTGGTGATGCTGGTCGGATGGCTCAACCGCACGATCCTCGAGGTCAATATTCTGGCCGATCGCAATCCCCCTTACGTGCTGCTGACCGACGGCAGTATTCGCAACGCGTACACGGTGAAAATCCTCAACAAGCTCCATGCCGCACGCACTTTCACCATCGAGGCGCGCGGTCTTCCCGGGGCGACCGTGGCGGTTGTCGGAGGCGATGCGCGCGACGGAACCAAAGTCCGTGTTCCGACCGATGATGTCCGGGATTTTCGCGTGCTCGTCGTGGTGGCGACGGCGGAGTTGCAGAACTTGGCCGCGCACTCGAGCCCATTCGACCTCGTCATCATCGACACGATCTCGCGCCAAGAGGCGAAACGCCAGACCAGCTTCCGCAGTCCCCAGGTCCGCGAGAGGAGCGCGCCATGAAAGACGGCTTGGTGATCGTCGAGTCCGAACCGCGTACCATCGATGGCCGGCACGCGCTTGCTCTGCTGATCGTGTTTTTCGGCATCGTCTTTGCGGTGAACGGATACTTTCTCTATAGCGCCCTGTCGACGCACACGGGCGTCGTGTCGGTTGAGCCCTATCGCAAGGGACTCGCTTACAATCAGCGCATTGCTGCCGACGAACAGCAGACGGCGCTGGGATGGCACGACGAGATCACCGTGAGCCGCGACGGCGTCATCACGATCGACATCAAAGGGCCCGACGGGCACGCGATCTCGGGATTGACGATCACTGGAACGATCGGTCGGCCCTCGACGGCGGCGCACGATCGACCGTTGGCTCTGGGCGGCCAACCCGCTGGCCGCTACAGCGCCACGACAACCGCCCTTTCGGAGGGTGCTTGGATCATCACGCTCGAGGCTCGCAAATCTCCCGACGACGCGGAGCCCGTCTACCGTGCGAGGAGGCGCCTTTGGCTGAAGCCCTGAGTCTCGAACGCTTGCCCGGGGAAGCGACCGCAGCGTTTTCGAAGTCGGAAGAACCCCGAACCGTCATGCTCGCCGTGCCGGACATGCATTGCGGGGGCTGCATGCGCAAAGTCGAACGCGTGCTGCTGGCGGTGCCGGGCGTTTCGGGTGCGCGTGCCAACTTGTCGGCAAAGCGGGTGTCGATCTCGTGTGCAGCATCATCGGCGAACGCCGAGCGTTTCATTGACGAGCTGCGAGATGCTGGATTTCCAGCTGCTCTCGTGCTGCAAGGCGGGCCTACTGAACCAGCGAGTGCCGACCAGGATTACCTCAGGCGTCTAGGCGTCGCTGGGTTTGCCGCCGCCAATATCATGCTGCTGTCGGTGGCCGTTTGGTCGGGACATGCGGGTGACATGCCAGCGTCGTTGCAAACGGTGTTTCACTGGCTCTCGGCGCTGATCGCGCTGCCGGCGATCGCCTATGCGGGCCAACCCTTCTTCTCATCGGCACGCCGCGCCCTTGCCAAGCGTCGGCTCAACATGGATGTGCCGATTTCTCTGGGCGTCAGCCTCGCCACGGCGATGAGCCTTTATCAAACGATGCGGGGCAGCGAGCAGGTTTATTTCGACGCCGCGATCACGCTCCTGTTTTTCCTGCTCATCGGCCGCGCGCTCGATCAGCGCATGCGGCAGCGAGCAGCGAGTGCGGCCGAAAATCTCCTCGGCCTGCGCGTGCCGTCCACATCGGCAATCGACGATAGCGGAGTGGTAACGCGCATTCCGACAACCGACGTGCGGCCCGGACAACGTCTCCTCATCGCCGCCGGCGAACGCATCCCTGTCGACGCCCGGTTACTCGGGGGAACGACCGATATCGACGAAAGCCTCATCACCGGCGAGAGCCGCCCGCGTCGCACTCTGGTGGGTGATCAGCTCTATTGCGGCACGATCAATCTGACGGCGCCAGTCGAAGCTGTCGCCACCGCCGTCGCCGATAATACGCTGCTTGCCGAGATTGCCCGGCTCATCGCCACCGCCGAGCAGGCCAGGGGCCGTTACGTTCGCTTGGCCGACCGTGCCGCGCGGCTCTATGCGCCAGCCGTCCACGTTCTGGGTGCGGCGACGTTCATCGGCTGGATGCTCGCCGGTTACGGTTGGGAGCCCGCACTGACGGCGGCGATCGCCGTCCTCATCATCACGTGTCCCTGCGCGCTGGCGCTTGCCGTACCCGCTGTTCAGGTCGTGGCCACCGGCCGTTTGTTCCGCAGCGGTGTTGTCTTGAAGGCGGCCGATGGGCTCGAGCGCCTAGCAGAGATCGATACCATCGTTTTCGACAAGACCGGCACGCTCACCCTCGGCGAGCCGCGTGTGCTCAACGCGGCGACTTTATCGGACGCGGTGTTGACGAAAGCTGCAGGTCTCGCATTGCAGAGCCGTCACCCTTATGCGCGTGCGGTGGTCGAGGCGTCGCGCGAGCGTGGGTTGAGCGTGCCTCTGCGCGAAGGGGTGATCGAGCTTGCGGGATCAGGGCTCGTTGCAAACGGCGTGGAGGGGGAGTGCCGACTAGGCTCTGCGGTGCACTGCGGAGCACCTGCGAATTGCGAACAGGCCCAATCGATCTGGTTTCGTGACCGAGCCGAAGACCCGATCGAATTTCTGCTGGCAGATCCCCTGCGGCAGGACGTTCGCGGCGCGATCGACGGCCTCGTTCGCCTCGGCTATCGTATCGAGATCCTCTCTGGTGACCGCAAAGAAGCGGTTGCTCGGGTCGCACGCGAGACGGGAATCGGAGTCTGGCGCGCACAACAGCGGCCGGAGGAGAAGCTCGACCACATCAATCGCCTCACCACCGCAGGGCATAAAGTGCTCATGGTCGGCGATGGCCTCAACGATGCACCGGCCCTGGCGGCAGGGCACGCCTCGATCTCGCCTGCAAATGCCGCAGACATCAGTCAGACGGCTGCCGATGCCGTCTTACAAGGCGCGACGCTGCATCCGATCGCAGAGACCCTACTGTTGGCCAAGGCGGCTAGGCAACGCGCGCTCGAGAACTTTGCCATCGCGCTCGGCTACAACGTTCTGTTCGTACCTTTGGCGGTCGCGGGTGTCGTCACGCCGCTGATCGCGGCCATTGCCATGTCGGCCTCGTCGATCGCGGTAACACTGAATGCGCTGCGGCTCGCCGGCGGCAAGGAGGCTGTGCGATGACCGCGCTCGTCTGGTTGGTGCCAGTGGCCCTTCTGTTGGGTGGTCTGGGCCTGGCGGCCTTTCTCTGGTCGTTGCGCACGGGGCAATACGATGACCTCGAGGGGGCTGGCTGGCGCGCCCTCGACGATGAAGGCGCAGCCGCAAACCCGGATGGCAAGCGGCTCGCAGATGCGCCACCAAAAACCCGAGCTCAGTGAGGCACGTCCCGCCATGACCAACACCAACTCACCGCCGGCCCGTTCGACTCTCGGTCTGCTCCCGACGCCACGACGGGTGCCCTTCGACGCGCCGTGGAATTGGCTTTCTGCAGGATGGATGGACATTTGGCGTGCACCCCATATCAGTCTCGCCTACGGCATTGCCGTTGTGGTCGGCGCCGGCATTGTCATGCTGGGCCTCTCCAGCCTCCAAGCGGTTTCCCTTTTTCTCGCGCTTGCTGGTGGGTTCCTACTGGTCGGACCGCTTCTGGCTGTCGGTCTCTATGAGACGAGCCGGCGCCATGCGCTGGGCGTGCCCGTGCGCTTCAAGGATGTCACGTCGGTGCCCTATGCGGCGCGCGGGCAGCTGGGATTTTTCGGCGCGATGCTGATGTTCGGGTTTCTGGCTTGGCTGCAACTGGGATTTCTGCTGTTCATGCTGTTTCTCGGTGGCTCGGGACTTCCGCCGCCGAGTGCCTTCATGCAGGAGTTGCTATTTACGCCGCGCGGCCTCGGCTTGCTGGTCGTGGGCACACTCGTGGGTGGCTCGATTGGCACTCTGGTTTTCGCCGCCTCGGCGCTGGCCGTTCCCATGCTGATGGTGCGCCAGACCGACGCCGTGACGGCAGCGCGCGCGAGCCTCGCAGCCGTCATTCTGAACTGGCAACCAATGGCGCTCTGGGCGGGTCTGATCGTCGTCATCATGGCGGCGGGATTTGCAACACTGCTCGCAGGCCTCGCCCTCGCCTTTCCACTGATCGGTCACGCCACCTGGCATGCGTATACGGATATTTATGGGGAGGTCAGCGGGAGTTGATGTGGTCTGTCGACGGGCATCCAGATCAGCCGGTTCTGCCACGCCGGTCGTCGCCTCGGAGCAGTAGGCTTCCGCGTAAATCGGTGCACTTTGAAGCGGCTACGCCATAGATCGGCCTACGCCTTTTCATCGCTGCGTTTTTTCAGCCGATCCATGAGACTGCCGATGATGCCGCGGGGCATGTAGATAATGAACAGGATGAGAAGCAGGCCATAGATCGCCTGATCGAGAGCCAGTGCATTGCTCAAACCGATTTGGATGTTGGAAAACGTGCCCAAAAATGAGTTGAAGCCGGCCAGCCCCGCCTTGAACCCATCGCTCTGGATCAGGATGCGCAGCACCTCCGAGAGGACCTGCGTGAAAAACGCACCGAACGTCGGCCCGAGCATCGTCCATATGCCACCGGCGATGACCGCGAACACCATGTTCAGAGAAACACCCAGACCCGCGATCGTCTCGGGCCCGATGTACATCTGATACTGCGCGAAGATGGCGCCGCCGAACGCACACATGCCTGCCGACAGAGCTGTGATCTTGAGCTTTTCACGCGTCACATTGATGCCGACGGAGGCCGCAGCATCTTCGTCCTGGGAAACGGCATCGAGGGCATAGCGATCCATGCTGCGATCGACTTTGACCCAGATGAGCAAGCCGATGACCCACATGGCGAGCACCAGGTAATAGGCAATCACACGGTCGGTTTCGAACTGGAACGCATAGAGCGAAAGCCCGTCTCCATAGCGCTTGGGTTGCGTGCCGAGCGAGCCGCCCGTCCAGTCGCGCAAGCCCACGATGCAGAGCCGGACGAATTCGGTGAAGGCGAGCGTGAGCAGGGCAAAATAGTGACCGGTGATGCGCAGCCTGAAACACGGGTAGCCGACGAGCAGGCTCGCCAAGACGGCGAAGGCGACGGCGATCGGAATTCCGATCAGCGGCGTCAGTCCGAGAAAATTCCAGGCGAGCACGCAGACATAGGCACCAATTCCCGTAAAGGCGCTATGCCCGAAAGAAGTCAGGCCGAACCGACCCATCAGCGACCAGCCCGTATAGATGAAGGCCCAGAGCAGAATCTGGATCAGGAGATGAAGGTAGTATTTTTCGCCGGACGGAAAAAAAGAACGTATCACCAGGGGAAGGAGCAACAGGGCTGTGATGCCGCAAATCCAGTCCCATCTCGGTTTCACCGTCATGCCTTACCCCCGAACAGGCCCTGCGGCCGAATGAAGATCGCGATCATGAAGAACAGGAACGCGACGGCGTAGCCCCATTCGGTTTGGAAACAGCTCGAGCCGACGGCGATGAACTGGGCGATGATGAAAGCCGCGAAAAACCCACCGACCATGTTGCCGAGCCCACCGAGCACCGTGATCATGAAGATCAGCGGGCCAAACTGCAGGCCGATCTGCGGATAAATATCGTACTGCAGGACCATGAGCGTCGCAGCAAGCCCGGCGAGACCGCCACCGATCGCGGAGGTCACGAGATAGATGCGCTTTGCGTCGACACCCATCAGCGGCATGATCTGGCGATCCTGGCTGATCGCGCGCACGGCAATGCCGATGTAGGTCTTCTTGAGAAAGACCCACAAGACCAACATGCCGGTCAACGCAATCACGAACGTCCAGATGCGTGCGTAGGAAAAGCTCATGTCGCCGACGGTGGCGGAGCCCAGTCGGATGCCGATGTTCTTGAAGTCGATGCCGAACGCGAGTGTCGCCAGGGATTGCAGCAAAAACAGCACGCCACCCGTGACGAGGAGCTGATTGATCGGCGCCTGCTCGAGCACGGGTCGGATGACGAACTGATGGAGTATGACGCCCAAGAGGGCGATCAGGAGAATGCCGATCAGCGCTGCGACGAGGAAGGGCGTGCCGCCCTTGTAGGCATTGTGGATGGCATACATGCCGATCATCACCATTTCGGCATAGCAAATCCAGACCACATCGACGACGCCGAAGATCAGGTTCAATCCGAGGGCCAGCAGCGCGAGGAGACCTGCGAACAGGAAGCCGTTGATGATGGCTTCGACGAAGAAGATATCGAGGGAGCAATCCATGCGTCGTTCGTCTCCTCAAAGCCCCATGTAAGCGCGGCGGATATCGTCACTGGCGAGTAGCTCTGCCGCCGAGCCCGTTTTCTGGATGCGGCCGACCTCCAGCAGATAAGCGCGATCGGCGATCTTCAGCACCTGCGCGACGTTCTGCTCGACAATCAGCACCGTGTAGCCCTCGCTGCGGATACGGCGCACGAGATCGAAGACTTGCGACACGATGACGGGGGCCAAACCCATCGACGGATCATCGAGCAGGATGAGCTTCGGCTTGCTCATCAGGGCGCGCCCGATGGCGCACATCTGCTGCTCGCCGCCCGACATGGTGCCGGCCAATTGGGCGCGCCGCTCCTCGAGCCGAGGAAAGAGGCCGTAGACGTATTTCAGGCGCTCGGGGAATTCGGCACGGGCGGCCGGCACGTATGCGCCCATCTTGAGGTTTTCCTCGACAGAGAGGCGCGGGAATAGGCGCCGGCTCTCTGGCACGTGTGCAATGCCGGCTTCGAGGATCTTGTGGGGTTGAATGGCGCGAAGGTCCGTCCCGTCCATCGTCATACGACCGCTGGACGCCGGCAACAATCCCGACAAGACGCGCAGCAACGTCGTCTTGCCCGCACCGTTGGCACCGATGACAGCTACGGCCTCCCCGGCTTTGACCTCCATCGAGACATCGAACAGCGCCTGGAAGCCGCCATAACCGGCATTGACCTTATCGAGTGTCAGCACATGCGTCCCCTCATCCCCCGCAGACCGAACGATCGTCTGCTGCCGTCACGCAACCGCTTCCGAGCCCAAATAAACCTCGATGACTCGCTTATCGATTTGCGCGTCCGTCGGCGCTCCGTCGAAAATTTTCTCGCCGTGATCGAGGACGACGACGCGATCCACCACCCGCATCAGGACGCCCATGATGTGCTCGACCCAGACGATGGTGATCCCCCGCTCGCGCCGAATGCGGCTGAGCATGTCTGCGGCCTGATCCATCTCCGAATGATCGAGGCCATTGAGACTCTCGTCGGCCAGCAGCAAGCGGGGCTGCGTTGCCAGCGCGCGCGCGAGCTCGAGCTTCTTCAAGGCCGCGGCGCCCAGCCCCGCTGTCGTCGAACGGCCGTCTGTGGGTAGACCGACGAGAGCGAGTGCCTCCTCCGCCAACGTCCAGCACTTGGTGCGGGATACTTTGGCGTCCTGGCCGAACCACGCCGACAGCGCGACATTCTCGAGCAGGGTCAGATTGCGAAACGGCCGCGGGATTTGATAGGTGCGCCCGATCCCCTTGTGACAGACTTGGTTGGCGGTGAGATTGCCGATCTCACCGCCGTCGAGCTTCACGCTTCCCCCGGTCATGGGATACATGCCCGCGATGCAGTTGAAGGTCGTACTTTTGCCGGACCCGTTGGGGCCGATAAGGCCGAGAATTTCGCCTTCATTCACCTCGAACGAGACGTCGTTGACCGCCGTGAACCCGCCGAATTTCTTCGTCAATCCCGAAACTTCCAGCATCGCCATCTGCGGCGCATCCCCTCGCTGACATCGGCCTGAGGTGAAGTATGGCCGGAGGCTTCGCGAGCCCCCGGCGCAGAATTCATTGAGCGTAGGCGTGTCCTGCCGGGAAAGGCAGCACCGGCTCGGCTGTCTGCGACGATTTCGGCCAGACCACCAGCGTCTTGTCTCCAACGTATTGCGTCACGACCGGGAAGGCGCGTTCGTTCTGGCCAGCCATCTCGTGGCCGGGCGGATTGAACTTCACGCCGTAGCCTTGCAAAGTGCCGCCTTCGGGGATGTCCGTCTCGAGCGCGGCCTTGCGCAGAGATTCACTGTCGATTCCACCGTATTTCTTGATCGCGCGGGGCAACACGTCATCGAGAAAGATCCAGGCGTTGGCAAAGCCGATGGAGACGTGGGGGGTGATGATTTTCGGGTTCATGTCTTTTTTGAACCGCGCCAACATCTCGGTGATGATTTTTTCGGCGTCCTTCACTTGAAGTTTCTTCGGGTCGAGGAGATGGCTCCCCACCGTGTCGATATTGTAGAGATAATCGACATCCTTGCCGAAGGTCTCCTGCAGTTTGTCGAATTGACCGTAGCCGGCGCCATGACCGATGATGGCTTTGAACTTGAGGCCGGCTTCCTTCGATTGACGCAGGAACAAAGTGATGTCGGGATTGTAGCCGGTGTGCAGTAGTACGTCGGCGCGCGCGCGCCGCAGTTTCGTCACCAGTGCGGAGAGGTCCGCGGCAGTCGCGGCATACCCTTCCTTGTGCACGATCTGAATGCCGTGCTTTTTGCAACGCTCCTCGTTGCCCTTGGCGACCCCGACGCCGTACGGACCGTCCTCGTGGATGACGGCGACTTTCAAGTCTTTGGGGTCGATGCCCAGTTTTTCCTTGGCATAGGCGTGCAGCATGTCGCACGACGCTTCGCCCCACTGGTCGGAATGGGCGTGACTGCGGAAGACGTATTGCAGGTTTTTATTGCGGAACACGGCCGACGAAATGCACACCGTGGCCCACCAGAATTTCTTGGCTGCGTCGACTTTGGCGGAGAGCGGTACGCAATGGGCCGATGAGTAGACGCCCATCAGCATGTCGACTTTCTGCTCGTTGATGAGGCGCTCGGCCTCGTTCACGGCCACGTCGGCTTTGGACTGGGCATCGGCGAAGATCGGGACGATCTTGTAGCCTTCGACACCACCCTGCTCGTTCTTCATCTCGATCGCATATTTCGACCCGAGCTGGGTGGCGACCGAGCCGCCCCCGGCAAACGGGCCGGTTTGGTCGAAAATCAAGCCAATCTTGATTTCCTATTGCTGGGCGAGGGCGCCCGTCGTGCCGAGCGCCACCATGGCAGCCAACGTCACGAGTGCTCTTTTGAACGTCATGAGTGTCTCCATCCCGTTGCACCGTCCGCAGGTGGCCCCTGCGTTGTCTCTTGTCGGTGAGAGTGCGGATAGGGAAGCTGAGAGTCAATCGTGGGTTGCTGGAATCAACTCGCGTGCTGGTGACTATGTGCTGCAACAACCGCACAAGTCCAAAAGCTGCTGACAAACACCGCCCCAACCCAGTTGCCTCTCGCGCCTCGCTGCGGCACCCTCTCCACGCAGCCGCTCCGGGGCATCCCATGACCGCAACGCCATCCAAGCCAGCCCGCTACATCGACCCCGCGACGGGTGCAACGTATCCGATCGACATCCCTCGTTGGCGTTCCGACACCGGGGCACCATTGATGATCACGCCGCTGCCAGGCATCGGGCGCGATGATGTCGACCGCGCCCAACGGTCGTTGTGGCGATACGCGGCGGCGCTAGCGGTGCATGTGGAGGAGCCGATTACGCTCGGGGAGGGTATGACGCCGCTCGTGCGGAGGCAGTTTCGGGGCCATGAGGCGTACTTCAAGCTCGAGTGGTTTGCGCCCTCGGGTAGCTTCAAGGATCGCGGCGCCAGCGTAATGATTTCAGTGCTGCGCCAACAGGGCGTGCGCGATCTGCTCGAGGACAGTTCCGGCAACGGCGGCGCGGCGATAGCGACCTATGCAGCGGCCGCAGGTATCCGGGCCAAGATCGTCACGCCCGCGTCGACGCAACCCTCCAAGCTGGTGCAGATGCGGGCCATGGGGGCCGAGGTCGAGCTGGTGCCCGGCACACGGCAGGCTACGGCGGATGAGGCCGTGCGCCAGTCGGAACGCATTTTCTACGCGAGCCACAACTGGCAGCCGTTTTTCCTCGAAGGCACCAAGACGCTCGCTTACGAGCTGTGGGAGGATTTGGGATTTCGCGCGCCCGACAACGTGATCATCCCGACGGGTGCGGGCAGCAACGTGCTCGGCTGCGATCTGGGATTTGGCGAGTTGTTGCGCGCGGGCGAGATCGCGCGCGTGCCGCGTCTCTTTGCCGTTCAGCCCGCCGCCTGCGCGCCGATCGATGCGAGCTTTCGTGCGGGCGTCGATACGCTCGTGCCAGTGGTGCCGGCTGCGACAATCGCCGAAGGCACAGCAATTGCGGTGCCTGTGCGGTTGAAGCTCGTTCTCGACGCGATCCGCCGGTCGGGCGGTGGAACGATTGCGATTTCGGAAGACGAGATCATCGCGGCGACATTGGAACTTGGTCGCGAAACCGGCCTCTATGCCGAGCCGACGAGTGCGCAGGCCGCGGCAGCGTTGACCAAGCTGATCGACAGTGGCGTCATCGCGGCGAGCGAGACGACTGTCGTGGTGCTGACGGGTAGTGGGCTCAAATCGACGCAGCGGATTGGCGAATTGACGGGCGGATGACACGGCAAACGTGTCGCCAGCCCCCGATGCAGCAGGGTCATTAGCCCTGCAACAACACGCAATGCTCCGGTGCGAATGACAGGGCGACGGCGGACCCTTCGGCGACGAGCTGCGTGGGGGGGCGGCGGACGGTAAGGCGACCAACGGAGCTGTCGATGATGTACTGCACGAAATCGCCGTGGAACATACGCTGGTAGACGGTGCCCGCGATCTGGTTCTGGCCTTCGACGGCGCCGAAACCGATGTATGCGGTGCGGACGGAAACCTCGCCGTCGCTGCCGGCCGTCACTGCGCCGCCCGGCGCCATGGCTTGCAGCACGCTGCCGTCGGCGATCTCGAATGCGACGCCATTGCCGTCGATCGTTGTTCCCCTAACCTTGCCTTTCAGCAGGTTGGCCGAGCCCACGAAATCGGCGACGAAGCGGGTGCGCGGACGGTTGTAGATTTCTTGCGGGCTGCCGATCTGCTCGATGACGCCGACGTTCATGACGATAACGCGATCGGAGATCGCAAGTGCTTCCTCTTGGTCGTGGGTCACGTAAACCGAGGTGATGTCGAGCCGCCGTTGCAGGTCGCGCAACTCGACGCGCATTTCAGCGCGTAACTTCGCGTCGAGGTTCGACAGCGGTTCGTCGAACAGAACCACGGTGGGCGAGAAGGCAATGGCGCGAGCGAGGGCGACGCGCTGTTGCTGGCCGCCGGACAGTTTCGAGGCGCCGCGCTCGGCGAGGTGGCGCATCTGCACGAGGTCGAGGGCGCGATCGACCGCTGCTTTGATCTGGCCGGTATTTTGTTTTCTGACCTTGAGGCCGTAGGCGACGTTGTCGAACACGGTCATGTGCGGCCATACGGCGTAAGACTGAAACACCATGGAAATGCCGCGGTTTTCGGTCGTCACGTTGAGCTTTTCAGCTGCCGAGTACATCGTGCGCCCATCGACACGGATCGATCCGCCAGACGGGTTCTCGAGCCCCGCTATGGCGCGCAGGGTCGTCGTCTTCCCGCAGCCGGACGGACCCAACAGTGTGACGTGCTCTGCTTTCCCAACGTCGAAAGTGACGCCGTTGACGGCCAACACATCGCCAGCATACCGGACCACGAGGTCCTTCACTTCGATGCGCGTCAACTGCTGGCGTTCTGGTCCGCTCACGACATTTCCCTCTGCGTATCACGCGTCACTCGGAACAGAATGATCAGCGCCAGCATCACCACGAACGTTTGAATGAGCGCCATCGCGGCCGTCAACTGGGTCCCCGAGTTGGCCCAGGTCGAGACGATCGATGGACCAATGACCTTGGAGTGCGGCCCCATCAGCAGGAGCGATGCGCCCACCTCGCGGACGGAGGCGGCGAACAACAACATCCACGCCGCGATGATGCCGGGCTTGAGCAGCGGCAAGGTGACCGTGCGCATTTGATAGCCCCAGCCGGCGCCACAGACCCGAGCGCATTCTTCGAGGCTCTTGTCGATCTGGAGCACGACACCCGCAATGGTGCGCACACCCAAAGGAAGCAACACGGTGAAATAGGCGATGCCGAGGAGCCACAAGCTGCCGTACAGCCCGCCGGGGATGTTGATCCAGGCCCACAGCAGACCCAGTCCGAAGACGAGGCGCGGCACCGAGGAGGGAAACATCGCCAGATATTCGATGGCGCCGCGACCTTTGAGATTGGAGCGGTAGATGATCCACACCAGCACGGTCATAACCAGCGCGCCCACTGTCGCCACGCCGACGCCGAGCACGATGCTGTTGAGCAGTGCCCCGCGGACGGGCCCCAAGGCCAGGGCTTCCTGGTAGTTCGCGAAGGTGAAGGTGGCTTGGGAGAGAATGACCGTCGCAAAGGTTTGAAACGAGGTGAGGAGCAGCGCGCCGACCGGCAAGATCACTGCAAGCAGAATGTAGAGGAGACAGAACGTAAATAGGAACCATGCGAAGCGGCCCATATCCATCGGGCGCGGGCGAAAAGCTTTTCCGGTAATCGTCGCGTAGCTTCCTCGGGTGACGATGAAGCGGTAGAAGGCCAGCATCGCCACCATGACGAGGAACAGCGAAAGCCCCATCGCTGCCGCCTTGCCGTAGTTGGGAGGGAACGCTTCGACGGTGCTCCAGATGGACGTCGTGACGACATAGATGCGGCCGGGTATGCCGAGCACGAGCGCGGCGGCAAAGGACCCCAACATTTCTGCGAATACGAAAAGCGTCGCTCCAAGAACGCCCGGCAGCACCAGCGGCAACGTCACGGTCAGCGTGGTGCGCAGTTTCGACGCGCCCATGACGCGGGCCGACTCCTCGAGCGCGGGGTCCATCGATTTCATGGAAGCGGAAATCATCACGTAGGCGACGGTACCTTCGAACAGCGCCATCACCCAGGCGATGCCGAAGAGCGTGTAGATATCGAACAGGTCGCTCTTGCCGCCGACCCCGTGCCACGCTTGATTGAAAAACCCGCTTTTGGGCGCCGCCAACACAGCCCAGGCGAGTGCGCCGACGAGTGGCGTCATGTAGTAGGGCACCTCCATCAACCGCTCGAGTTTTTCGCGGGCGGCGACATTGGTTCGGGTCAGGATCCAGGCCAGCGTGAAGCCGATGAAGATGGCCATCACGGTCGCCATCAGGGCGACGTACACCGTGTTGAGGATGATGTCGAAGTCTTCGGTGAACAGTGAAAAAAGATTGTCCGTGCCGTGTTTCGTCGCCGGAAACGACATGGGGTCGCCGACGTTGAAGGCCTTCTCGAAGAGAAAGAGGACCGGAAGCAGGACCAGAAAGCCGACGACGAGAATGATGGCGATGCTGATTGGCGTCTGCCAACCGAAGCGCCATTTCATGTCGCCTACCGTGTGATCGACGATTGCTTTCTGCATCTCGTCCTCGTGGTGGGGGAACCTTGCAAGGGAGGCCTCCCTTGCCGGATTTTCGTGCGCAGCGGATCGTGTCGGGGTGGGCAAGCCGACTGTTCGTCGGCCTCCAGCGGCAGCGCCATGTCACGCGGCGCTCCAGGCACGGGGCATATCGCGTGTATCGGGCGAATTCCGGTCGAGACTGGCAACCGGTATTCGACGGTCCGATTTACTTCCGCGCGCCGATCACCCGGTCCCACTCCTTGACGAACTCGGGGCGCTTCTTTTCGAAGTCCTCGAAGTCGGCGGGAAACAACAGTTTCATTTCGGTGATCGGCAAGGCGCCCGGAGGCGGCGCCACGTCGGCGCGGGGCGAGTGGTTGAACAGCACCTCGGCGTAGGCTTTCTGGCCAACCGGCGAGAGGAACCAGTCGAGATAAAGCTGCGCCGCATTCGGGTTGGGACCATCGGAGACGAGTCCGACGCTTTGTTGCGCCGATGGCAGGCCGGTTGCGGGGGCGACGAAGGCGAGTGGCGCGCCTTTTGCCTTGAACTCGACGTAGCCCGAATACTGGGCCGCCATGATCACTTTGTCCTGGCCGTCGATCAGGCGGCCGTATTGCTGCACGTAGCTGTCGAAGGCTCGAGGTTTGTTGTCACCCAATTTTTGGAAGTACGTGCCTCCCAGGATCGGCTTCAGCACGTACCAAGCGGCCATTTGCAAGCCCGAGTTGGACACTTTGACGTTCATCACGTCCTTCCACTTGGGGTCGAGCAGGTCTTCCCAGGATTTCGGCGCATCTTCGGGCTTCACGACGTTGGGATTGTAGGCGATGCCGCTGGGAATAATGCAGCCCCAGGTCGTGAACCCCTCCGGCTTGCTCTTGTACTCGGGCTTGTAGGCGGCCATCTCGGGCGAAATGTACTGGCGCCAGCCGCCGCGGCGCTGGAAGTCCTGCGCCATGCCCATGTCGGAAATGAACATCACGTCGGCGAGATAGGCCTTGGCTTGCCGCTCCGTCGAAATCTTGGCGTAGAGTGCACCCGCTTGGAGCCGGATGTAGTTGGTCTTGATCTTCGGGAAGGCGTCCGAAAAGGCCTTGAGCAGGGCGACTTGGCCCTTCTCGGGGTCGGTGGAATACTGGACGAAGGTACCCTCGGCTTCAGCCTTGGCCACGTCGGCGCAGGTCTTGAAGCCTTGCATTTGTTTGGGATTATCGCAGACCTTGGCCTGCGCAAAAGCCTCGATCGAGACCGGCAGAAGTAAGGCACTCGCGGATATGGCGGCAGCTAGTAGTCGCTTCATGGCATCACTCCCGATGTTCGTGATTTTTTTATTTCAACAGAACGCTCGGCACGTCGAGGTCAGATGAATGGTAACACGTTCCCTGGCTGTTACCAGACGTCGCGCGATGGGGCTGGAAATGGCCGGCTCAGCCCGATGGCTCCAGGATTGTCGCCCTGGCCTCGTGCTGGCCACTGGCGTGAATGTCCGCGACAAGCCCGGCCAACACCTCGCGCTCCGCCGCAGTGCGCACAGGGATCGAGAATTCGCAGTTGGTCACGACCTTGCCGAACCGCTCGAGGAGCTTGGCGCCGATCTGGTCGTAGGTTCCCACGACGACGAATTGGTGCAGGACCTCGTCGGAGATGAGTTGGGGGAGCTGCTCCCACTGTTGGGACCGTGACAGCAGTTTCGCTTCGTTGACCAGATCGGCTAGGCCGTGGTGGGCAAAGGCGCGAATGTAGGCGGGTGTCGACGCGTAGAACGCGATCCGGGCGCGCGCATCGCGGATCTTGTCCTGCAGTTCCTCTTCGTTGGGCGCGGTTGCGATCAGGGGTTTCATCGCCACTTTGAACTCGGCGAGCGAGCGACCGGTCCTTTGGGCTCCCTCCCGTACGGCGGGCAGCATCACCTCCGCGATGTAGGCCGGCGTACAGACGGGATGAGGACGGATGCCGTCGGCTACTTCACCTGCCACACGGCTCATGACCGGGTTCACGGCTGCGATGTGAATGGGGATGTCGGGATGGGCGATCGGACCCGGATCGAACAGCGGCACCATGAGGTTGAGCTTATAGTAGTCGCCTTGATAATTCAGCGCTGTGCCGTTCTGCCAGCAGCCCCAAACCGCGCGCACCGCATTGATGTAATCCCGCATCCACGGCCCGGCTGGATGGGCGGGCATTCCGAATCGGCGCTCGATGTGCGCCTTGACTTGCGGTCCCAATCCCAACGTGAACCGTCCGGCAGACAGTTTTTGGAGTGTCCAGGCACTCATAGCCATGACGGTGGGGCTGCGGGGAAACGCGATCGTGACGGCTGTGCCCACGTTCAAGCGCGTCGTGACTTGGGCCGCGAGTGCCATGACGACGAAAGGATCGTCCTTCGTTTCCTCGGTCATGAGGCCGTCGTACCCGAGCGCTTCGACGAGTTTGGCCTGCTCGCCGATGGTCGTGATGTCGAGGGGTGTGCTCGGCGCCCGCAGGCCGGGATCGACTTTGCCGAGCGGCAGGAGTGTTTCGAGGCGCATTCAGGTTTGCTCTCAGTCTTAGTGTTGGGGCAAGGTGTCGAGCGCGATCGTCTGGCCGCGAAACTCGGCCACGATGGTGCCTTCACGCGTTTCGACGCGCACATCATAGATGGCCTTGCGGCCAGCGCGATGGCGTTCCGTGGCGCGAGCCAAAAGGTGTGTACCGAGCGGCACGTCCTGGTCATAGGCAATGTCGCACATCTGTGCGACCGCCGTCTGGCCGTGGGTGCACGAGGCGAAGGCCATGGCGGAATCAGCCAGCGCGAACACAAATCCCCGATTGCACACGCCAGCGGGTCCCGACATGGACGCCGCCACGGTCATCGACAGCACCGCTTCTCCCGGGGCAACGCTCTCGAGCGCCATGCCCATGCCCCGACTGGCCGGGTCGGCCGCCCACATGCGGTCGGCGCAGGTCTGGGCCAGATGGAGGTCGGCTTCGGAATAGGCCATCGCCTGCCTCGAAAACTCGGTTGAAGCGCCAAGCATCCTGCGCCAATTTGCATCGTGCACGTTATCAGAACACGAGCGCCCGTCGAGAGTAGCCTTGGGCACGATCAATGCACTGGCTTCCATCCGTGCAAGTCGGTGGGTAAAGTTGCCATCCGACGATCGCTCGATGGAGATCGACGGGGGCTCGGTAGGAGGAGACGAGGGAATGAAGTTCGGGATATTCTATGAATTGCAAATTCCGCGGCCATGGGAGGCCCATAGCGAACTCAAGCTCTTTCAGGATGCGCTCGACCAAGTCGAACTCGCCGACGGATTGGGGTACGACTACGCCTGGGAGGTCGAGCACCACTTTCTCGAGGAGTACTCGCACTCGTCGTCACCTGCGGTTTTCCTGGGAGCCGCCAGCCAGCGCACGAAACGCATTCGGCTGGCGCATGGCATTTTCCAGCTCACGACCAATCATCCCTCGAAGGTCGCCGCGCACGTCGCCAACCTCGATCTCGTCAGCCGGGGTCGGGTTGATTTCGGGATGGGCGAAAGCGCGTCGTCCACCGAACTCGATCCCTTCGACGTGACGTACGAGACCAAGCGCGGGATTTGGGAGGATGCAGTGCGTTGCCTGATCCCCATGTTTCGCGACGAGCCGTGCGAATACAACGGCCCACATTTCCAGTTTCCCTATCGCAACGTCGTGCCCAAGCCCCTGCAGAAACCGCATCCGCCGTTGTGGGTCGCGTGCTCGCAGCTCGACACCATCGAGTATGCGGGCAAACGCGGCATGGGCGCGTTGGGCTTCCAATTCGTCTCCGCCGACGCGGCGCAGGCGTGGGTGCACGCTTATTACAACGCCATCACCAAACGCCTCGACAAGCTTTGCGACTACGAGATCAATCCCAACATCGCGCTCGTCTCCTACTTCATGTGCGCCAAGACCGACGAAGAAGCCCGGCGCCGGGCCGAGGGGCTGACCTTCTTCCAGTTCGCGCTGCGGTTCTATGGTATGAGCCCGACGCGCGAGCGCCCTCGCGCTGGCACAGTCGACGTTTGGGCCGAATTCCAGACATGGAAGAATGCCAACCCCGATGTCGTCGAGAAGGCGCTGCGAGGTGGTCTCGTCGGCTCCCCCGATACGATCCGCAAGAAGCTGCGCAAATTCGAGACCAGCCACGTCGATCAGATCATTCTGCTCAACCAAGCCGGTAAGAATACGCACGAGCACATTTGTGAGTCACTCGAACTGTTCGCCAAAGAGGTCATGCCCGAGTTCCAGGCCCGAGAAGGTCTGAAGAACGCATGGAAACAATCCGTTCTGCGCCGAGAACTCATCCTCGACGAGATCGACACCACACCGCACAAGGACCGGTTCGGCAAGACGCTGGCGAGCGTGGGGCCGGTGACGGCGGCGGCGGAATGAGGGGGTTGCGACAGTGAGCACGGCTGCCCTCCTTCCCGCTACGTGCCATCGGTGAACTCTTGCGAGTAGGAGGGCACTGCGATGCATTCCGCTCAAGTCAGAAGGGGCGGCATCAACGACGTGCGTGCGATACGTGAACTGTCACGTGCCGCTTACGCGAAGTGGGTGCCGCTTATCGGTCGCGAGCCTTGGCCTATGACAGCAGACTACGGTCGCGCCGTAGCTGAAAACATCATTTATCTTCTCGAAGACTATGGGGAGCTTGTCGCTTTGATCGAGCTAATTCCACGGCCAGATCATCTGCTTATCGAGAATGTCGCCGTTCAGCCCAAACAGCAAGGCAAAGGTTTCGGCGAACTGATGTTAGGCCATGCCGAAGACGTCGCCCGATCGATGAATTACAATGAAGTCCGCCTTTGCACCAACGCGGCATTCGCAGCAAATATCGCATTCTACAGCAAACGCGGGTACACCGTGTACGAGCGCGGCACTATGGTACCCGGTACCGTGGCCGTATTCATGAAGAAGAAGATCGAGGGCGCGTATTCCGGCTAGCGACCTGTCTCTTGCTAACTTACATTACGACAAACGAACGGGTAATTGAGTAGCCCGGTCTACTGGTGAGTTTTGCAGATCGCAACCAGACGCGTGAATCTCGCCGTGATGGCAGGCTTCGAAGTGCCACTTCCTTATTGTCCAGTGTTGATATCGGATGTGTGCGAAGGCCTGTTGGCCAAAAGCCAGCCCTTCCAACCCTCCGCTTCCATCCCCTCACAAACCGTGTAGTCTTTCCCTCGAGGGGCTCCTCGAAAGCGGGATCGACGGCATGGCGTGGTCCATCGGCAGCCCCAAAGTCCGGGAGGAGATATTTCATGGCCAAGATCGATGGCGCCAAGCTGATGGCGCAGAGCTTGAAGCAGCAGGGCGTGGACTACATGTTCGGGATCGTCGGCTTTCCCGTGCAGCAGATTGCGGCCGAGGCTCAGAAGGCCGGCATCAAATATATCGGCATGCGCAATGAGCAGTCGGCGTCCTACGCCGCCCACGCAGTGGGATATCTCACGGGTCGCCCCGGCGCCTGCCTCACCGTTTCGGGCCCCGGCGTGGTCCATATGCTCGCTGGCCTCGCCAACGCTCAACAGAACTGCTGGCCGATGATCGGCATCGGCGGTGCGTCGCCGACTTATCAGAACGGCATGGGTGGTTTCCAGGAAGAGCGCCAGGTGCAGATCGCATCGCCTTTCTGCAAATTCGCACACGCCGTCGAGCACACGCACCGTATTCCCTTTTATGTGGAGATGGCCGTCCGCCAATCGATCTATGGTCGCCCCGGCGCCACCTATCTCGATATGCCTGACGACATCATCAAGGGCGAGGTCGAGGAGAGCGAGCTCTACGTTCCTCCGCGTTCGCCGGAGCCGCCGCGCATGCAGGCGCTGGATGCCGACATCGGCCGAGCGATCGCCGCATTGCAAGCCGCTGAGAAGCCACTGGTCATCGTTGGCAAGGGCATGGCTTGGTCGCGCGCGGAAGACGAGGTTCGCGCCTTTATCGAGCGCACCAAACTGCCGTTCCTCGCTTCACCGATGGGCAAAGGCGTACTCGACGACAACCATCCGCTGTCGGTCGGTGCGGCCCGCTCGCTCGCGCTGAAGGAAGCCGACGTCATCTTCGTGATGGGCGCGCGTCTGAACTGGATCATGCACTACGGCCAGCAGCCCCGCTTCAAGAAGGGCGTGCGCGTCATCCAGCTCGACATCTCGCCCGAAGCCATCGGCCAGAACGTGCCGACCGAAGTGGCACTGGTGGGCGACGGTAAGGCGATCGTCGGCCAGCTCAATACGGCTCTTCGCGACAAGCAGTGGTTCTATGCCGAGGGCACGCCCTGGAAAAAGGCGATCGCAGAGGCTGGGGCCAAGAACGCCAAGCAAATCCAACCGATGATCGACGACAACAGCGCGCCGACCAACTACTACCGCGCACTGAAGGACATCAGCGCCTGGGCGCCCGAAAACGCCGTCATCATCGGCGAGGGCGCCAATACCATGGACATCGGCCGCACGCAGTTGCCCAATGCCAATCCGCGGCTGCGACTCGACGCGGGCACCTACGGCACAATGGGCATCGGTATGGGCTTTGCCATCGCGGCAGCGGTTGTGCATCCCGACCGTCCGATCATCTCGGTGTCGGGTGACTCCGCGATCGGGTTCTCAGGCATGGAGATCGAAACGGCCTGCCGCTACAACCTCCCCGTAAAGATCGTCGTACTTAACAACGGCGGCATCGGCAGCGGCACGGAGAAATATCCCGACGATCCCTTCAACAACCCGCCGCGCGCACTGATTTATGGTGCCCGCTACGACAAGATGATGGAGTCGTTCGGCGGCAAGGGCTGGTTCATCGACGATCCCAAGGATCTGCGCAAAGCGCTCGACGAAGCCATGGCCTTCAAGGGTCCGGCCCTCGTCAACGTCAAGCTGCACCCCAACGCCGGTCGCAAGCCGCAGGAATTCGGTTGGCTGACGACGTGATCACGGCTTTCACGCGCAAACCTCTCTCCCCGACGTTTTCGGGGAGAGAGTCGGCGCGAGCGGCATGACCTACAACATTCTCTCCATCGGCGATTTGATCGCCGCTGCGCTGCTGATTGTTCTCAACGGCGCGATTTCGTTCGCCTTTCGACTGCGCCTCGAGCGGACGCTGGCGATAGCGGCTGTCCGGATGGTCGTGCAGCTGGGGCTCATCGGGTTCGTGCTCAAGATCGTGTTCGCGTCGGCGCATCCGGGAATGACGGCCCTGGTCGCAATTGGCATGGTGGGCGTGGCGGGCTACGAGGTCTGGGCTCGGCAGACGAGTCCCGCCCGCGGTCCATGGACGGCGGGACTGGGGGCCGGAACGCTACTCGTGGTTGGGCTTGCTGCAACGTTTTACGTCACCTTTGTCGTCATGGGCAGCCAGCCGTGGTACCAGCCTTCGGTCTTTATCCCGATCCTTGGCATGGTGTTGGGCAATGCGCTGACGGGCGTCGGGCTGGCGCTCGAGACGATATCCCAGACAGCCAAACGCGAACGCCCTGCAATCGAAGCGCGCCTAGCTCTCGGACACACCCGTTTCCAAGCATTCGAGGATGTCATTCGCCGCGCGCTGACGACAGCCATGATGCCGATCGTCAATGCCATGGCGGTGGCGGGCATTGTTTCGCTCCCCGGCATGATGACGGGCCAAATCCTATCCGGCGTCGATCCTGTCGAAGCCGCGAAATACCAAGTGATGATCATGTTTGCGATTGCCGGCAGTACGGCGCTGGCGGTCATGGCGGCCGTTGTCGGAGGTGTTTTCCTACTGTCGGACGATCGCTCGCGTTTGCGGCTGGATCGGCTGGTTTCGAAAGGCCCCTGACCGCACGGAGCCTGACGCGCACCCGCGCGCGCCTGCCGCATAGGGTCCCGCTCCCATTCTCTGGCCATCTCGGCGACCCTCCGCTATGGTCCGCCGCGTCGGGGTTCAGCGCCCTGCATTCGCCGGAGAGCCGCATGGCCGATTATACAACTCAACGCGCCAACATGGTCGATTGCCAGGTGCGCCCCAGCGACGTCACCGATCGGCGAATTCCGCGGGTCATGCTCGAGGTGCCGCGCGAACTTTTCGTACCTGCAGGGCAACGATCCCTCGCCTATCGCGACGACCCCGTGAAAGTGGCGGACGGCCCGAACGGAGGCCGTTTTCTTCTGGCGCCACGAGTCCTGTCGAAAATGCTGCAGAACCTCGAAGTTGCCGAAGGGGATACGGTTCTCGATATAGGCTGCGCGACGGGCTACACGGCCGCCGTTCTGTCCCACCTTGCGAAGGGTGTGATTGCCATCGAGTCGGATACGGCACTCGCCGAACGAGCAATCGCAAATATGGCATCGATCGGCGCCGGCAACGTCACAGTTGAAACAGGATCGCTACCCGAGGGGTCGCCATCGCGCGCGCCATACGATGCCATTCTCCTCGAAGGGTCCATTGCTCATTTGCCGCCCAACTTGCTCGATCAGTTGAAGGATGGGGGACGTCTCGTGGCGGTCATTTTCGAGCGCGGCATCGGCAAGGTCGCGTTGTGGCGCCGCTACGGCATGCAGTTCGACCACCGTACATTGTTCGATGCTGGAGTTGCCCCGTTGCCGGGATTCGAGCGACCCGTCGAATTCGTTCTCTGACCACCGAACTCAGTTCTGCGGTGGATGCCGAGCTTGCAAATTCGCGGCCGGGCCTGTTGTCTGATTGCTGGAAGCAGCGGGAGCGCGGCGCCACGTGACAGTTGCTCATGTCGACATTCAGAAGGGACTGGGGCCCGAAGGTCGGGTCGCGGTCGTGCGGTTCGATCGCGGCGACAAAGCCAACGCGCTTTCCCCCGAAGCGATGCGCCAGCTTCGGGCAGCAGCCCAGTCGTTCGAGGACGATCTCGACACTTCGGTCGTGGTTCTGACGGGGACGACCCGCGCATTCTCGGCAGGGTTCGATTTGAAGGATGGCGAGCGCAAACTGGCCCGAGCGGCAGGTCTCGCCAACGAGCGCCGGGCGGTTTCGATTGGGCCGAAAATGTGCCGCGCCTGGTCCAGCCTCGAGCAGGTGACGATCGCAGCGATCGAAGGTCACTGCATCGGCGGCGGTGTTGTGCTTGCCGTGTCTGCCGATTTTCGCGTGTGTGGTCGCACGGCCCACTTTCGCGTGCCCGAGGTGGCTCTGGGTCTCAACATGAGCTGGGGCTCGCTGCCGCGTCTCGTCGCGTTGATGGGTCCCGCGCGCGCCAAGCAGGCGGTCCTCTTTGCCGATGACCGTATCGGATCGGCTGATGCCTTGGCCTGGGGGCTGGTCGAGACCGTCGTGGAAGACGGCAAGGCTTTGACGCATGCCATGGCGATGGCCGAACGCATCGCGGCGTTGCCGCCAGTGCCTGTGAAAATGACGAAGACGACGATCGATCGCATATCGGGCGCGCACGATGATCCCACGAGTCACATGGACCTCGATCAATTCGTGCTGACCACACGCAGTGAAGATCACGCCGAGGGCGTGGCGGCCTTTCTCGAAAAGCGCAAGCCGCGCTTTCGGGGCCGCTGATGCGGGGTGAGTGGTGACGGCCGGTCTGTCCAGCTCGCGCGAGCTGATGGCCAACGCCGACTATCGGCGCCTTTGGGCGGCGGGTGCGCTCACCGGGATCGGGCGATGGCTCGAGTTCATTGCGCTGGGCATCTATGCATATGAGGTAACGCATTCGCCACCTCTCGTCGCATTGCTGGCTGTCTTGCGGATGTTGCCTTACGTTGCACTGGGCTTCCTCATCGGCGCACTGTCGGATCGGTTCGATCGGCGCAAGTTGCTCATGGCAGGGACGTCCGTCGTATGTCTCACGGCTGCAATCATGAGCGTCGCCACGGGTACAGGGTGGGCGCAGTACACAGCCGTTGCTGTGGCGACGATGGTTTCAGGCGCGTTCTGGACGATCGACATGCCGGTGCGCCGGCGACTGCTCGTCGACTCCGTCGGAAGCGCCAATGTTGCCAAAGCGTTGGGCCTCGACAACTCGACGAGTTACGCCTCGCGCGCCATCGGGCCGCTGCTGGGTGGCGCGACGTATCAAGTCTTGGGTATCGGCGGCATCTATGCATTGATCGCAGCAAGTTACCTCGCGTGCTTCGTCTTGGCATGGCGGTTGGAAGGCCCGGTGGCCGACAGCGATCCAAAGCCACCCGCACAACCCGCGGGTCTCTGGGCGGCACTCAGAATCCCGCCCGAGCTGATTTTCAACCGCCGGTTTGCCGTAATCATGGGCGTGACCTTCGTCTACAACGTGACCTGTTTTCCGTTCACGACCATGGTGCCGGTGATCGCGCAGAAGGATTTCCACCTGGTGCCGATTTTCATCGGAGCGCTGTCGGCATGTGACGGGATCGGAGGCACGATCGGGGCACTGCTCGTCGGGGCGTTTGCGACCGAGCGCACGTTGTTTCGGATCTACTTCTTCGGCGTCATGGGTATTCTTCTGCTCATGTTCGGTCTGTCGCTGCATCTCACGGTTGAAACCGCCATTGGAGTCCTGCTTTTGATGGGTTTAGGCGCTGCCGGATTTTCAGCTACCCAATACGCGCTCGTACACGTTATTTCGCCGCCCGAGGTGCGGGGTCGGGCAACCGGCGCGCTATCGCTTTTCATCGGGTCGTCGATCTTGGGGCACTGGGTTGCCGGTCAACTGTTCGGCGGGCTGTCTTCGGCGGAGGCTATGCGCCTGATCGCAACGGCGGGAGTGGCGGCGATGACAACCTTGGGCCTGCTCTGGTGGTCGCCGTTCAAAGGGCGCGTGCGATCATGACGGTGCACGCGCTGGCGCAAAGCGGTCGTCCGAGAACCGCAGCATGAATTTCCTGCTCAAGGCGGCCATTATTCTCGTTTCGATCTATGCCGTGATCGTAGTTGCGGCGTGGCTCGGTCAACGACGCTTGCTCTATGCGCCCGATCCCCGTCGGCACGCGCCGAACAGTATCGCCCTCAGTGGGGTGGCCGAGCAGGACATCGATACGCCAGACGGGCATCGCTTGGTCGTTTGGCGGGCGGCGGCACGAAAGGGCTACCCGACCATCCTTTATTTCCATGGCAATGCCGGAAACGTGGCCTCTCGGGCGGGGAGGTTCGCCCGCTATCAGGCCCTGGGCTACGGCATCGTCATGATGAGCTATCGTGGCTATGGGGGTTCGACGGGCTCACCATCGGAAAAAGACAACGTCGCAGATGCTTTGCAGCTCCATAATCGGCTGATTGCCGAGGGCATACCTGCACGCGACATTGTCATTTACGGGGAGTCACTGGGCTCGGGCGTCGCAGTGCAAGTTGCGGCAGCCCAAGCTGTCGGCGCGGTGGTCCTCGATGCGCCCTATACGTCGATCCTCGACGTTGCTTTGCGGGCATACTTCTATCTGCCGGTACGTCGCTTGCTGATAGACCGCTACGAAAGCGACCGGCGAATTTCAGGCATCAATGCGCCGCTGCTGATCATGCACGGGCGACGAGATGGATTGATTCCCGTCGATATGGGGGAAGCCCTCTTCGCCATGGCTGTCGAACCAAAGAAGTTGGTGGTCTTTCCCGATGGTGGCCACTCCGACCTCGACGACCACGGTGCCGTGAAGGTCGTCCACGACTGGCTCACCGGACTTCGCGCGGCGAAATAAAAACGCAACTCATACTTTCGGCACGATCTCCTCGGCGAACCGGTCGATTTGGCGCCGCAATTCGTCGGCGTCGGTGCCCCGGTAGCGCACAATAACGCGGGTGAATCCCAATTCGAACAGCGCCCGCAGGTCGCCAGTGATCTCTTCGAGCGAACCGGTGCCGGGCTCGCGCGCATCGAAGCGGCTGCGCTTGGCCTCACCGATATTGAGGAATATTTTGTACGTCAGCGACAAGTCGTCGAACTTGCGGCCGGCTTCCGCAGTCATGCGGCGCAGGGTGGCGAGGCGTTCGGCCAGTTTCTCTGGACTGGCTGTGACGGCAAGCCAGCCGTTGCCATGTTTGGCGACACGCCGTAACGCGGCATCGGCGATACCACCGACGAGTACCGGGGGATGGGGACGCTGCACTGAGCCGGGCGCGGAGTAGACGGGCGCGAACGAATAGGTTTCGCCGGTGTAGCCGACCTCACCCCCTTTCGCGATCGCCTTGAAGATCTCGATGTATTCGTCTGTCGCCTTGCCGCGTTTCTTGAAGTCGAAGCTCGACAGCACCTGGAACTCTTCTTCCAGCCACCCGACGCCTGCGCCCAGGATAATGCGCCCTCCCGAGAACTGATCGAGGGTGACCAGCATGCGGGCCGACAGCAGCGGATTGCGATAGGGCATGACCAATACGGCGGTGCCGATCTTTACGCGCTTGGTCGCGCCGACGAGCACTCCCATAGTGGCAACGGGCTCGAGCAGTGGATTGTCGAGCTTCAGGGGAAAGTCGCCTTTGGCGCTGTAGGGGTATTCGGATTTGAACGTGACGGGGAAAGCGACGTGGTCTGCCAGCCAGATGGACTCGAAGCCCGTATCCTCGGCGTGGCGCGCCAGTGTCATGATCGTTGCGGGATCGGCCAGAGGCCCGTAGATGCCGACATCCAACCCGAAACTGCCAATGCTGGCCATGTGCCCCTCCCCGCGTCGACGTGCTCGTGAGGAAAGGCTAGCACGGACGCCGGGAGACGTGCAGGGGTGGTCGCTTTATCGAGGCGGCATGAGGCTCACACCAGATCTTTGACTGCCGCCATGTAGTCGCGCATGGCTGTCATATGATCGGCAACCGTGCGGCCGGGGATGCGTGTGTGTGGTCCCCTCGAGTACGTGCTGTTGACGGTCACATGGGTGACGCCGGCCGCTTTCCAGCCTTGGAACTCACGGCGCCAGTCGTCGGGACCGCCTGCCCCCGTCGATACCCAAACTTCCAGCCCTACGGATGCCGGATCGCGCCCGGCTTCCTTCACGTAGCTGCGTAGCTTGGCGAACTCTGCGTCGGCTACCTTGCCCTGCGGATGGGCCAGCATGATCCAGCCATCGCCCCACTTGGCGATACGCCGCAGCGTCACGTCCTCATGGCCCCCGAACCAAATGGGGACGGTGCGCGTGGCTGGCAGCGGATTGATGCCGGCGTCGTCGATGGTGTGCCATTTGCCCTTGAACGTCACATGCGGTTGCGCCCACAGCGCCTTCATGACTTCGACCTGCTCCTGCGAGCGTTGTCCGCGGTCTTTGAAATTCTCGTTGAGGCCGACGAATTCGACCGGGTTCCAGCCGATGCCGATGCCCAATCGAAAACGACCGTTCGACAAGACATCGAGGCTGGCGACCTGCTTGGCGACGAGGGCCGTCTGTCGTTGCGCCAGGATCAGCACCTGCGTCGAAAAGCCGATCGTTTTGGCGCAGGCGGCGAGAAATCCGAACATGACGAAGGGGTCGTGAAAGAGGTCCTTCGACGTATTGCGGTTGCCCCAGTCGGGACGGTTGGCGACATTGGCGCCGAGTACGTGGTCGGGAGCCCCCAGGTGGTGGTATCCGAGCCCTTCCGCAGCCTGGGCAAAGTCACGAACGGTTGCAGGTTCGCCGCCGATATCGATGAATGGCAGTGTGATGCCGATCTTCATGGAAACCTCCTGATTGTGCTGCGGACACGGTGCTCCGCAATGTCACGTAAAGGCAAGCAGGCTCTCGCCGAACGTCATAACCCCAACATTGCGCGGGCCTCCTGAGGTGTTGCCACCTCGCGGCCGACCAGCCGAGCCATGCGCACCACTTCGCCCACGAGGTCGGCGTTGGTCGGTTGACCGAGCTCGGGATAGTCATAATCGCCGATGCCGATGGAGACGTGGCCACCATCCGTGATCGCCTGCATCGCCAGAGGGAAGAGATTGCCGTGCTTGCAGCATACGGTCCACTCGATCCGGCGGTCCTTCGGCATGTGAGCATGGAAAGCGCGCAGTCCCTCCGTTGTGGCGGGATGCCCGCCGACGAGACCGCCCTCCGTGTGCACGAGTAGGGCCAACGCGGGTTCTGCAATGAGGCCCATGGCCATCAATGCGCCGCCCGAGCGCAGGAACGGTCCATTCCAGGCGGAGATCACGGGGCGAACTCCCAGCTCGGCGAAGCGACGGCAAAACAGCATCAACGTGTCGTGCGCGTTGACATAGACCTTTCCCGTCGTGCGGAACATGGCGGTGCCGGCATCGAAGATGTCGATGTTGGCGCTGCCGGTGTCGATTGCGGCGATGTCGGGTTTCAGAGCGGGGTCGCGCGAGAGCTCGGAGATGTGCCGGATGCGCTCCTCCTGGCCGCCGACGTTGATTTGGCCGAGGGTGGGGTGCGTGATCAGGTCCGATTGCTCCCGGATCTCGCGCATCGCGGCGGCGTAGGCTGTCGTGCCGTGCGCGGGTTCACCATTGAGGCCACGCGCGTGAAAATGGATTATCGACGCCCCCGCGTCGCGAATGGCGCGCGCGTCACGACCCAGCTCCGCCGCCGTCCAAGGCACGTGGGGATTGCCGTCGCGCATCGCATACTCGTTGACGCGGACTTCGATGATCAGTTTCTTCATGGACGGGTCCATCGCGGTTGGGTGGCAGGACGACAGAGCCGAGCCTACACTCGACAGCCGGGCGACATCGAGGGGAGATCACAGATGGCAACGAACGACGCTTGGCTGGTGCAGGTTCAGGAGGACACCCTCGAGCCGGATTTGCCCATTTGCGATCCGCACCATCATTTGTGGGACAAGCGTGAGGGACGTGTCGAACGCCGTTACATGATCGATGAAATCGTGGCGGACGTGAGCAGCGGCCACAACATTGTCTCGACGGTATTCATCGAGCATCTGGCGATGTTTCGGGCCGATGGACCCGACGAGATGAAGTCCGTGGGCGAGGTCGAATTCGCAAACGGCATCGCGGCTATGGCGGCGTCCGGGCTGTACGGAACAACACGAGTGGCGGCGGGCATTGTCGGGTTCGCGGACTTGACGACGGGATCGCGCGTCAAAGCGGTGCTCGAAGCGGAGTTGGCGGCGGCACCCGACCGGTTTCGCGGTATTCGGTGCACCGGAGCCTGGGACCCCGACCCACGCATCGCGCGCGCGGAAAAGCCGGGCCTGTATCTGGATCGTAAGTTCAGAGAAGGGTTTGCGGAAATTGCGCCGTTGGGACTGACATTCGACATGACGAGCCGGTTTCCGCAACTGTCCGAATGCGCGGATCTGGCCCGTACCTTTCCCGACACGTCCATCATCCTCAATCATGTCGGCGGGATTGCCGGTATTGGCGCCTATGCGGATCGCCAGCAGGAAATTTTTCAAACGTGGCGGGCCGGCATGGCCGAATTGGCGAAATGCCCGAACGTCACCGTCAAGCTCGGCGGTCTGGCGATGGAGTATTGTGGTTTTGGTTGGCACGAAAAGGCGAAACCGCCGACGAGCCAGCAAATGGCCGACATGACGCGGCCCTACTATGAGACGGTGATCGAACTCTTCGGCGCCGAGCGCTGCATGTTCGAGTTGAACTTCCCCGTCGATAAGGTGGGGTGCAGCTATAATGTTCTGTGGAACTCGTTCAAACGGATCACGCAGGGCACTTCGGCCAGCGACAAGGCGAAACTCTTTCACGACACGGCGGCGCGCATTTATCGCTTGGGGAGATCCTGACTTGGGGCAACCATTTGTGGCAGCGTCACCAATTCGACGCCAGCGGCATCGATGCCCTGACGCACGACACGAGCGACGGTGACTGCTGTCGGCGCATCGCCGTGCAAGCAGATCGTGTCGACCTCGATACGTATTGTCCTGCCAGTGCGCGAGACCACCTCGCCCTTCTCGATGAGGCCGAGAGCCTGCTCGAGCGCGCGTTTGGGATCGCTGTAAACGCTGCCGGGTGTCGAGCGGGGGGTGAGATTGCCATCATCCTCGTAAGACCGATCAGCGAAGCCTTCCCGGGCGAAGGGCAGTCCGAGCTTCTGCGCTGCGCGGATCATCTCCGATCCAGCCAGCCCCACGTAAATCAAGTCGCGGGCGACGGTTTTGACGGCGCGACCGATGGCCATCGCGTAGCTCTCGTCGACGGCGGCCATGTTGGCGAGCGCCCCGTGTGGCTTCATGTGCGTGACGGGAATGCCAGCGTAGCGCGCGACCGCCTGAAGTGCGCCGATCTGGTAGGCGGTCATGTACTCGATATCGTCGGGCGTCGTCTTGATTTGGCGGCGGCCGAAGCCCCAAAGATCGTTGAACCCGGGATGCGCCCCGATTGAGACGCCTTCGGCCTTCGCCAGCATGCAAATGCGATGCATGGTGTTGTGGTCACCGCCGTGAAAGCCGCAGGCGACGCTCGCTGAGCCCACGAGTTTCATCAGCGCGGTGTCGTCGCCAATGTCGTAGGCGCCCCAACCCTCGGCGAGATCGGCGTTGAGGTTCATCCGTAGTCCCATGTCGTCGCACCGTCGTGGAGGTAGGTTAAGACGCAGATATCGACTGGACCTCGAGCTTGGCGCAGCCGACGCGCGAGAATGCTATGCTGTTAAAGGCGCTCGGACAATCGAGGGAATCGAATTGTGCTGAATCCGGCGGCCGGTTGAGCGCATCAACGACATGTATGGCATGACGAATCCGAGTTGAAGGCGCGATCGACCGCGCAGACCGGCGGAGACAGGTGATGAAGTTGCTCGCGAGCGGTGATACGGCCCTCGTCGTGGAGTTCGGTGATACCGTGGACCGCCAAATCAACGCGCAGGTCCTGGCGCTGGCCGAACGTGTCGATGCGGCAGCAATCGCAGGCATTGTCGAGACGGTGCCGACGTTTCGCTCCCTCATGATCCATTATGATCCCACAGTTCTGCCCGGACGTGTGCTCAGGGGCCACGTGGAACGCCTGCTCGACGGGTTGGAAGGCGTCGAGCTGTCGGGTGACGATTGGGTACTTCCCACCTGTTATGAAGGTGAGGATTTGGCGCCCGATCTCGAGGACGTTGCGCGGGGCACGGGCCTCGATCCAGCCGAAGTGGTGGCGCTGCATTCGGCGACGACGTACCGCGTCTACTGTCTCGGGTTCTTGCCCGGATATCCCTACATGGGCGACACGCCCGATAAACTGATGCTGCCCCGCCGCGAAACCCCCCGTGTGCGTGTGCCGATGGGGTCGGTCTGCATCGCCGTGGGGCTCACGGGCGTCTACTCGCTGGATAGTCCCGGCGGCTGGCACTTGATCGCGCGCACGCCGGTACGACTATTCGAGTTGCGACGTCCGCGCGCGGTGCTTTTGAAGCCGGGCGATCGGGTGCGTTTTGCGCCCGTCCCGCGCGAGGTTTTCGATGAGCTCGAGGCCAGGGCCGCCGAAGGACGCCTGCCTGCGGACCCGGTCGAATTGGCAGCGCTGGGGAGAGCGGCATGAGCCCCGCGCTGCGCGTCGTCGAGCCGGGCCTTTTGACGGCCATCCAAGACCTCGGCCGCACCGGCTATCAGCGCTTGGGCATACCGGTGTCGGGTGCAATCGACTCAGTGGCGCTGCGGGCGGCCAATGTAGTCGTTGGTAATCCTCAGGGCATGGCGGGCCTCGAAATAGCACTGGTCGGACCGACGCTGGAGGTGGAAGCAGAGAGTGTTCGCGTTGCCGTATGTGGTGGCGCAACGGTCCTGACGATAGAATCGGCCAATGGCGACGCACGGCGCGTGAGGGCGCTCGAGAGCGTCACGCTCGAGCGCGGGGACCGTTTCCGCATCGGCAGTGTGGAGGGCACAGCAGTCGCTTACGTGGCAGTCGCTGGAGGCTTCGATTTGCAGCCGTTTCTGGGTAGTTTGTCGACCTATGTTCGTGGTGGCTTCGGGGGTCTCGAGGGTCGGGCACTTCGAAAGGGAGATTGGTTGCCGCTCAAGCGTGGTACGGCGCCGGATCGCGCCGATTTGCGGTTGGAAGAATTGGATTTGCCGCCCGCGCACCTCGTGCGCGTGATGCCGGGTCCGCAGGACGATTGGTTCACCTGCGAGGCGATGGCGGCGTTTCTGGGTTCGGACTACGTGGTCACTCGCGATGCCGATCGCATGGGGTTGCGGCTCGATGGTCCCCGCCTCGAGCACACGAAGGGGGCCAATATCGTGTCCGATGCCATCGCGCCGGGAGCCATACAGGTGCCGGGGAACGGCCTGCCGATTGTCCTGCTTGCCGATCGCCAGGCGACAGGCGGCTATCCCAAGATCGCCACCGTGATCTCAGCCGACCTACCGGCGCTGGGTCGTGTCTCGCCTGGAGGGAAGGTGCGGTTCGCGGCGGTTTCGCTGGAGCAGGCCGAGGCGGCGCGCGTCGGGCTCGAGGCGCGCCTGCGCGGTCTAGAGCAGGAGCTTGTTCCGATCGGGCCGCGCGGCCCCGAGCTTGCCCGGCTGTTGTCGCTGAATCTCATCAGCGGCGTGACCAATGCGCAGCACTTGGAAGATGACGAACCCCCCTCGATGCGCTGAATGGCGACCGCGACTCCGGGCTACGTCGCCGCACGCAGGATTGCGGCCGCTCTCGGCGCGAAATAGGTGAGGATGCCGTCAGCACCCGCTCGCTTGAAGCCGAGAAGGCTTTCCATCATGACCCGATCGCCGTCGAGCCAGCCGTTCTGGGCTGCGGCCGTGAGCATCGTGTACTCGCCCGAGACTTGATAGGCATAGGTCGGCACTGAAAAGGTGTCCTTCACACGCCGGACGATGTCGAGATACGGCATGCCGGGCTTGACCATCACCATATCGGCGCCCTCGGCAAGATCGAGGCCGACCTCGCGGATAGCCTCATCGCTGTTGGCTGGGTCCATCTGATACGTGCGTTTGTCGCCGATCAGTGTTGCATTCGTGCCGATTGCGTCCCGGAAGGGCCCATAGAAGCCGGACGCGTACTTGGCGGCGTAGGATAAGATTTGCACGTCCTGGTAGCCGGCTTGATCGAGAGCACGGCGAATGGCGCCAATGCGCCCGTCCATCATGTCGGATGGTGCCACGCAATCGACGCCAGCCTCGGCCAGCGCCAATGCTTGACCGCACAGGACCTCGAGCGTGGTGTCGTTGACGATGCGGCCGTCGGCATCCATCAAACCGTCGTGTCCGTGGCTCGTGTAGGGGTCGAGGGCCACGTCTGTAATCAATCCAATATGGGGCACAGCACTTTTGATTGCGCGCACGGCGCGGCACATGAGGTTCGTTGCACGAAGTGCTTCGCTACCAGTGGGGTCGCGCAAGGACTTCTCGACATAGGGAAACGGTGCAATGGCGGGAATCCCGAGAGCCGCAGCCCGTTCGGCTTCCGCCACGACTTCTTCGATGTTGACCCTGTCGATGCCGGGCATGTGGGCGACCGGTACGCGCCGCGTTGGTCCGTCGATCAAAAAGAGTGGCCACACGAGGTCCGCCGTGGTCAGCACGTTTTCTGCCACGAGGCGGCGAGACCAGTCGGCCTTGCGATTGCGGCGCAGTCGGACGGCGGGAAACATGCCGGGTGTGCTGGCTGGTACGACGATCGAGGCTTTGCCGGGTTCTTGGCGGCTGTCTGCTTCGATCGGGCGGGCGCGGGTTTGCATGACCAGTCTCGATATTTCCGGAGGAAGGACGAACGTGGGTCGAAGTACGCGAAATTGAGCCGACAAAGTCGACCTGACAAGCAGCAACGACTCGGCTTCGTCGCTCGCGCGAATTCAAACCGGAGAAAAGAAGCAAAAAAATGTTAATATTGAATTCGTTGAGCCGCTATTCGCAGAACTTCCCTGAATTTCTCTCGGCCAGGTCTATGTGGAAGTGATTACGATGGGCGTCATTGGACTCCGGGCCCAGTATTGTGGCGAAGGTCTGGCAGGAAGAACTGTGAATGCGGCGCAGGAAGCGCTCTTTGGGCTTGGCGGCATCGGCTGATTTGCTCGCCGGCGAAACGTCTTTCGGGCCACCCAGGCGAAACGCAGGCACTGCCCCCTGTGGTGGGATTGCGATCCGCCCCTCCATGATCGGGTTCTGGTCCACGATCGTGCCGCGCAATATCTGAGGACTGGCATAGTTCCCAATGGTCGGTTCTGGCCGTCCTGACGGGGTTTTCACGTCGTCCGATTTCGCCGCTTTGGTTCGCTCGGCCTCAAGCGCATCAGCCTCTCGCTTGGCTGCGGCTTCACGGCGCTGCTGCTCCGCTTTGGCAGCGGCGATCTGAGCGAGAACATCGCGTTCGGTCATACCCCAATCGGTCAACAGCTCGACGGTTTCGCCACGCTCGGTTATCAAGGCTCTGACATCGATGGCGTTGGCGCGTCCGTGCTCACTCAATTTACTCCGTTTTCGGCCATATGCCGTTCGGCATGAGTAAGAACTCATGATTTCGACGCGACTGATGGGAGAGCCGAGCAGGCTGCGCGCTGCGGGCTGAACGTCTGTTTTGAACCAATGATCGAGCGCTACCACCATGTCGCACGTGACAATCGCGGGAGGATTGAATGTGACTTTAGGAGCGGTTCCGATGCTGACCAGCTCGACCGGCGCGGCGGCACCGCACTCACCTTCCTTGATGGGCTCGGCCTGTGTGGTCACTGCCGAGAGCCGGGCGAGAACCGCGGTGCACTGCGCACGTGCCAAGTCGACGTCTTCTTTCTTCCAGCCGTTGATCAACGGCTGCGGCTCGGTTTTCGGTAAAACTTTTGGCCACTGTGGCGTCTTTTCGGCGTCCTGGGGGGAGGCCTCCTTTGCGTCGCCGGAGGTCGCCAGGGGGGCTTTGACTGGCGGATTGGGAACAGAACCGAGAGAAGGTGCCGCTGCGGTTCCGCGCATGGAAGATGGCTGTTGGGCATGCGCGCCCAAGGACGCGGCCAACGAAACCATCAATACGGTGAGGAATAAGGCGGGACGCACCATTTATGGTCTCGAGCTGGACCCAGCGGTACTCGAATCATGAGCTTCGAGCATCTAACGATTTGCGACCTCGTGTACAGGCAAATTGGGGTCCGGCCACTGGAATTTCAATGGTTGTGCGGGGGATTGCGAGACTATCGCCGCCTGAGCCCTCGAGGAGCCTGTGCATGCTGGGTATGACGATCACGCGACGTGATGCATCAACGGTGATCACGCTGGAACAGGCCGAGTTCACGACCGATATGCAGAAGCAAATCTCCGGCACCCTGCGAGAGCTTGGGCGTGATCCAATGACGTATGGTGTGGTTATCAAATCCGCCGGGCCTGGGGCGGTCGCAAATAGCCACGACCACAGCGGAGCAAGGCGATTGTCGCAAGGCTCGAGCGCTTCCAGCCGGGCTGAACGCGGAAAAATATACGACCTCTGCTGGCAAATCGAGTGCTTTTCCAAACCGATCGTCTCCTTGTTGGACGGCGTTATATCCGGCACCGCGGCTGGATTGACGCTGTATGGGACGCATAGGGTCGCTGGAGCCAATTATGCGTTTTCAGCGATTGGATCGGCCGTCGATGCCGTGCCGGATTGTGGAGTTCTGTACGCGCTGGCCAGGATGCCTCCCGGTATTGGACTTTATTTGGCGTTGACGGGTCGGACGATCGAGAGGGACGACGCCTATGCGCTGGGGCTCGTTACGCACTGCATCGCAGCCGAGAGATTTGAGGAGATCGAAGCATTGATTGCCGCAGCCGAGCCACTCGATCCCGTGCTCGACGATCGGCACGAGGAGCCGACTCCGGGCTGGCTCATGCAAAACCGAGAAAGAATCGAGCGGTTTTTCGCGGCGGGGGAGGGGATCGAGCACATTTTCGACCGGCTGCGCGGGGCCGGTGCCCAAGACACGGCTTGGGCGGAGTGTGTTTTGGCCGATTTGGCGAAACGCTCCTTGCCGGCGCACACTTTGACGGCAGAAGCGCTCCGCCGGGCCGGTGCCCTCGACATCGACGGCGTGCTGGAGCAGGACTTTCGCTTGGCATGGCATTTGACCGGGCTGGCGCAGACACCAGGTGGCATCAGCCTCGATTCAGCTTCGATCGCGGGCCTGTTCGCATCTCTGGGTGGCGACGAGCTGCGCCTGCTACCCCGCACACAGATGCAGGCCGGTCGCGGATCGGCATTCTAGCGGGCCGGAGGTGGTTGCCCGGTGCTGGTTGGTGCGAGTTTTCCGGTGCGCTGCTCGTCCTGCGCAAGCAGCTGTACGAGTGAACGAGTGGGCAGACCGATGACGGGCACGCCGGTCGTCTTCTCATAGGTCTCGATGGCAGCCTTCAACGCCGGCCCGTAGACCCCATCAAGCCGCCCTGTGTACAGCTGGCTCGACTTCAGGCGCTCTTGCAGTGCGCGGATTTCACTGTTCGTCGTCAGAATCTGCACCGTGCGCATCATCTCGATTTGCGCGGCAAACGCGCTTGCGTTGACAGCCGTGTTGGCCACGATCTCGGTTTTCTGACGCGCAGGAGCAGGTCCCTGTGATGTCATCCGCAATTGAACGTAAGTCCCGACGTTCATTCCGATGACGACGGGCCCGTCACTCGTGTCGAGGAAAAGTGGCGAACCTGAAGAGGCTCCGCCCGTGTCGCAGGTATGCAGGATCATCTGTTCGGGCGAGGTGAAGTCGGCTGCTATGGCCGACCACTCCGCGACATCGTAGTCGCGGGCGACGGGGCAGGGCGTGGAATAGACCGGCCGCCAGGGCGGGACATCCCGATGGTAGGCAATCTGAAAGACGCGACCGGCATTGGACTGGGTGATGATTTCGTCCGGCAACAAGACCCTGATCTGGAGACTCTTGGTCGGGCACGTGTTGGCCGGCACTCGGACCAAAGCCCAGTCGCTCGCCGCATCGATCGGGGGACGCACATTCAACCGAAAATCGCCGCTGAGGATGTGCTGGGCGGCTATGCCATTGGCTGCGCCCTCGATTTTGACGAACGTGCGCGAACGGTCGAAATTGCGTGCGAAGCGGAATTCCGAGTAACGGACCGGTGTCGTCTGGCCGCGCGCCATGCAATGGGCTGCTGTCGCAATCAGATTGTCGGCAACGCAAAAGGCCGAGCAGACAGTCCGCGACTGGTTGTTGAACAAAAGCCCAGTCAACTCGGCAACCGGTTGCAGGCGAGGCGGCACGGCCGTTCGATCATCGCTGCCGAAAACGGCCGCGCCCGCGCCTCCGACTGCGGCAAGCCACGCGAAACTCACGACCAAAGCCCTGAACACTCGCTTGCATGACGTCATGTTGACTGAATCGCCTCGAGACCTGCCGAGACAGGTCACGTATCAGACATTCACCGGGAATCGTCGGTGTTACGAAGAATTAATGCTGCCGAAAGGTGGCTGTAAGGCGCGCCTCTTTATATCGAGTGTTCAACGGTTGATTTCACGAGCCGATAGAAAGGTCTCAAAAGATGACTGCAGACCCCATTCTTTCCCAAACTTCTGTCTTTCGCCGGGTCGACGATGCCATGGGGCGACGGGGTCGCATTTTGGGATTGATGGGTGCGAGCCTTCTGGGTCTGACGCTCGTTGTGCCCAATGCCCCGCTCCAGGCTCAGCGCACTGAGGCACCCTCGTCTCCGTCACAGATGGCGCGGGCACCATTGTCGTTCGCCGACATCGTCGAGCGCGTGAAGCCGGCGGTCGTCAGCGTCAACGTGGACGGCAGCAATCGAGTGGCGAGCGGCAGTAAGGGTGGCGGTGGCGGCGGCGTGCCGGATTTGCCCGACGACCATCCCTTGAACGAGTTTTTCAAGAACTTGCCCAAGGAATTCAGGGCTCCTCAGGGTCCGCAAGGACCGCAGGCCCAGCCTCCACGGCGTGGGCAGGGGTCGGGCTTTGTGATTTCTGCCGACGGATACGTGGTCACAAACAACCACGTGATCGACGGTGCAGCAAAAGTTCAAGTGAGCTTCGACGAAAAAGAGAAATACGATGCAGAGGTCGTCGGTGCCGATCCACGAACCGACGTGGCGCTGCTCAAGATCAAAACGTCCAAACCGTTGCCGTTCGTGAAATTCGCCGAAAAGGTACCTCGCGTGGGGGATTGGGTGGTGGCCGTCGGCAATCCGTTCGGTCTGGGTGGCACCGTGACGGCGGGAATCGTGTCGGCCCTCGCCCGTGATATCGGCTCGGGTCCCTACGACTACATGCAGATCGACGCGGCTGTGAACCGAGGCAATTCCGGTGGTCCGACGTTCAACCTCGATGGCGAAGTCGTCGGCGTCAACACGGCGATCTACAGTCCTTCGGGTGGCAACGTCGGCATCGCGTTTGCCATACCGGCTCGAACGGCGTCCGAGGTGATTGCGCAGCTGCAGTCGAAGGGGTCGGTGAGCCGCGGCTGGCTGGGCGTCAAGATCGAGAATGTCGACGAGGACAAGGCCGCGAGCCTCGGCTTGGCTGAATCGCGTGGAGCCCTTATCAACGAGATTACGGCAGGCGGTCCCGCGGCCGACTCGGCATTGCGCGCAGGCGATGTCATCCTGTCGCTCAATGGCACGCGGATCGAGAACAGCCGTGACCTCGCCCGCAAGGTTGCCGAGTTGGCGCCCGGTAGCAAAGTCGACATCAACGTGTCGCGCTACGGCAAGACGGAGAACGTCGCATTGAAGCTCGGGACGTTTCCCGGCGCGCAAGACGTCGCCAAAGCAGAGCCGGCACCGGTGAAACCTCAATCGACCGAGTTGAGCCAACTCGGTTTGTCATTGGCGACCGCACCTGCGGCGGGCTCTCGGGCGGCTTCGAAAACGGGTGCCGCAGCGGTTGGTGTGCTCATCACCGACGTCGATGCGACATCCGATGCGGCAACGAAAGGCCTGAAAGCCGGCGATATCATCCTCGACGTTCAAGGCCAGACGGTCTCGACACCGAGCGATGTGGAGACGGGCGTGAAAAGCGTGGCTGCATCAGGTCGGCCTGCCGTGTTATTGCGGGTAAAATCCGGTGAGAATGTACGGTTCGTCGCCGTGCAATTGAAGAAGAGCTGAACGGGTTCTTCGCGAGAATTGACCGAGTGGCGCGTCCGGTTGCTCCGGGCGCGCCCTTCGTTCATAGATGAACAGGATAGTGCAATCGAGGATTGGCATGCGCGTTCTCGTCATTGAAGACGATTCCGAGATCGCTCATTTTGTCCAACGCGGACTGAAAGAGATCGGTCACGGAGCTGAAATCGCGTCGGACGGCGTGTCCGGGCTGGAAACGGCGCGTGATGGGGGCTTCGATGTGCTGGTGGTCGACCGGATGCTTCCGGGTCGAGACGGCTTGTCGGTGATCCAGGCCCTGCGCGCAGAAGGAAATAGAACCCCCGTTCTGATCCTGTCGGCTCTGGGTGAAGTCGACGACCGTGTCAAAGGTCTCAAAGCGGGCGGTGACGATTATTTGACCAAACCCTTTGCGCTGTCGGAGCTGCTCGCTCGTATCGAGGCACTGGCGCGGCGCGTTTCCCCGGAGGAGACGGCGACGCGCTACATGGTCGGTGACCTCGTGCTCGATCGACTGACTCACAAGGTGACGCGGGGTGGGGAGGCCATCATCCTACAACCGCGCGAATTCCGATTGCTCGAGTACCTGATGCGCAATGCGGGCCAGGTGGTTACGCGGACCATGCTGTTGGAGCACGTCTGGGACTATCACTTCGACCCGCAAACGAACGTCATCGACGTTCACATTTCCCGACTTCGTTCCAAGATCGACAAGGGCTTCGACAAGCCGCTGCTGCACACGGTGCGGGGCGCCGGTTACACGATCCGCCATGGCAGCGGCTAAGCTCCTGCGCTCATCGGTGTTCCGGCTGACCTGGGTCGCGACCCTCGTTCTCGGACTGGCGGCAGCGACGGCAGTGGCGTTGATCGGCTGGCATGCCAACAGAGGGTTGACCCTCGCGACCCAGACGGCGATAGAACGCGACGCCGCCGACCTGCGACGCGCGCTGGAAACGGGCGGAATGGAAGCCCTGACAGGCGCCGTGCAATCGCGCGCCGGTCTCTCGAGTTCGGGTCTTTATTGGCTTTCGGATCGTCATGGCCATCCCGTCGCCGGCAATCTCGAAAAACATCCCGCCGAACTCAACTCGGGCCGGCGCACGGGCACATTCACCTATCGCACGACGACGACGCAGGCACGCGAGGCGCGTGATGGAATCGGGGCGGGTGTCCTCGTCGATGTCGAGGGCGGCGGCACGTTGGTCGTGGCGCGAGACGTCGAGGGCCAGCGCGCGTTGTTGTCTGTCATGTATCGCGATTTGGCTCTCGGCTTGGGCGGACTGGCGTTTTTGGGTGTTATCGGTGGACTACTTCTGGCACGGCATATTCTCGGACGGATCGAGGCCATGTCGGCGGCGAGCCAAGCCATCATGGCCGGGAATTTCGCGGGTCGGATCCCGCGCATTGGTTCGGGCGACGAACTCGATCGACTGGCCGATCATCTCAATGAGATGCTGGATCGCATCGAAAGGCTGATGGCGGGTCTGCGCGAGGTTTCCGACAACATCGCCCATGACCTGAAGACGCCATTGAACCGGCTCCGCAATCGCGCCGAACAGGCCCTTGGCGACCAGCGCGGAAGTAGCGCGTGGCGCGAAGGCCTCGAGCGAACGATCGAGGAAGCCGACGAACTCATCAAGACGTTCAATGCGCTTTTGTTGATTGCGCGGCTGGAAGCAGGGGCCGTGGAAGACAGCCTCGCCATCGTCGATGTTGCCGAGATCGTGCGGGGTTTGGTCGAGCTCTACGAGCCGGTGGCCGAGGATGCGGGTTTGCGAATTGTGACCAATTTGGCGGTGCCGGTTCATGTGCGTGCCAATCGACAGCTCATTGGGCAGGCGGTGGCCAATCTCATGGACAACGCCATCAAATATGCCAAGCAGACCGGGCCCGTTGGACCCGAGCGTATGGTGACATTGGATGTCACCGCATCGCACGATTGGGCATTGATCAGCGTCGGCGATCGGGGTCCGGGGATTCGCGAGGCCGATCGCAAGCGCGCCCTGCAACGTTTCGTGCGGCTCGACCCGAGCCGGACGTCGTCGGGGACGGGACTGGGGCTGAGCCTCGTTGCAGCTGTCGTACACATGCATCGCGGGAGCATTCGACTGGAGGACAATGCACCGGGGCTGCGTGTCGTCCTCGTCTTGCCGCTGGTAAAGCCGCAGGCGACAGTCGAAACTGGGCCTGTCCCGGGAACGCGCGTGGGGGATCGAAAGGTGGAGGCATGACGCGGACGGGTGCGGATGCGAGGTCGCTGGCCGCGCGCCTGACCACGGCGCCAGTCGTCGAAGATTGTACGCATGGCGAGGCCATGATCGACGATCTGGTCGCCGAGTGTGCCGAGCTACCCTGCCACATTGCGGTCTCGGACTTGCTGGCTCGCGAGCCGGTTCGCCGCCTCGCCCTGGGCATTTTCGATCTTTCGCCTTATCTGTCGAACCTCGTGCGGCGTGATCCCGAACGCTTGGTCCGTGTGTTGCAAAGCGCACCGGAAGATCTGCTTGCAGAGGCTACGGCGGCGCTCGGTCCCGATGTTGCAGCGACTGCCACATTGACCGACGCGATGCGCAAGCTACGCCATTACAAGGCCGAGGTCGCTCTGCTGGTGGCGCTCGCCGACTTGGGCGGGGTTTGGTCAGTCATGGACGTGACGCACGCGCTCACGGCGGCGGCGGACGCGGCGACGGCAGCCGCAATCCGTTTTCTTTTTCGGCAGGCGAGCGCAAGGGGGGATTGGATTGCCGAAGATACGGCTCACCCCGAACTCGGGTCCGGGTACATCGTCATCGGCATGGGCAAGCACGGTGCGTTCGAGCTGAACTATTCGAGCGACATCGATCTGATCGTATTTTTCGAACCGGAGCTTGCGCGGCTGAAGCCGGGCCTCGAGCCCCTGGCGTTCTTCGTGCGCATGACGCGCGATCTGGTGAAGCTTCTGCAGGAGCGCACGGAAGACGGCTATGTGTTTCGCACAGATTTGCGCCTGCGGCCCGATCCCGGCGCCACCCAGGTCGCGATTTCCGTGCCGGCTGCGCTCAACTACTACGCCAGCTTCGGTCAAAACTGGGAGCGGGCGGTCCTCATCAAGGCGCGGCCCGTGGCCGGCGACATCGAGGCGGGGAAGCGCTTTCTCGCGGACCTCGCTCCCTTCATCTGGCGCAAATATCTCGACTACGCGGCCATCGCCGACATTCACGCCATGAAGCGCCAAATCCACGCCTTTCGCGGGTTTGGCGAGATTGGCGTTGCGGGCCACAACATCAAGTTGGGTCGGGGCGGCATCCGTGAGATCGAGTTCTTCGCCCAAACTCAGCAGTTGATCGTCGGCGGTCGTCAACACGACTTGCGCGTTCCCGATACGTTGAGGGCACTGCAACGCCTGGCGCATGCCAAATGGATCTTGCCCGCAGTCGAGGCTGAGTTGAGCGCTGCGTACCAATTCCTGCGCACGATCGAGCATCGCCTGCAGATGATTGCAGATGAGCAGACGCAGACATTGCCGGATGAACCGGCCGCTCTGGAACGCCTCGCGCGGTTTTCGGGCTATCTGGATGTCGCCAGTTTCTCGACGGCTCTGGTTGCTCAGTTGAGCAGCGTGCAGCGCCATTACGCAGCGCTTTTCGAGCATGTGGCGGAGTTGACCAGCAGCGGCGCCAATATGGTGTTTGCCGGTGAAGCCGATGATCCAGCAACTGTCGAGACGCTGGCAAAGCTCGGCTATGAACGCCCCGCCAGTGTCATAGCCGCCGTGCGCGGGTGGCATCACGGTCGTTATCCCGCTGTGCGCACGCCGAGGGCACGCGAGCTGTTGACGGAGGTGCAACCGTTGCTGATCGAAGCTCTCGCCCAGACGGCGGACCCCGATTTGGCGTTCAACAGCTTCGATCGGTTTCTCGCCGAATTACCGTCGGGCGTGCAGTTGTTTTCACTGCTCAGGGCCAACCCCAATCTGCTGCGTCTCGTCTCCGACATCATGGGTTCGGCGCCGCGCCTGGCGCGCATCTTGGGACGTCGCCGCTCGGTGCTCGATGCGGTTCTCGATCCGGGGTTTTTCGGAACGCTTCCGAGCGCGGAAGATTTGGCTCGATTGATCGGCCGCGATCTGGCGCCCGATGTCGACTTCCAGGAAATACTGGACCGTGCGCGTGTGATCGGCAGCGAGCAGATTTTCCTGATCGGTGTCCGTGTGCTGTCGGGCACCATCAGCGCCAGCCATGCTGGCGGGGCCTATGCGGAGCTGGCCGAACAACTGATCGCGGCGCTTCATGCGCGCGTGGAGGATGACGTGGCGCGTGTGCACGGCCGAGTGCGGGGCGCTGCCGCGTGCGTCGTCGCCATGGGTAAACTGGGTGGTCGGGAAATGACGGCGGCGTCCGATCTCGATCTCATCGTCATCTATGATCACGACCCTGGCGTGACGCAATCCGACGGTGCGCGGCCCTTGGCCCCGAGCCAGTATTATGCGCGCTTCACGCAGCGTCTGATCAGTGCGCTTTCGGCTCCAACCGCCGAGGGAGCCCTCTACGACGTCGATATGCGGCTGCGTCCCTCGGGGCACAAAGGTCCAGTGGCTACGCAGGTGTCGAGTTTCATCGACTATCAGACATCGCAAGCCTGGACCTGGGAGCATATGGCGCTGACGCGCGCGCGCGTGCTCAGTGGTCCCGCGCATTTGAGGCGGGCAGTCGAGCAGGCCATTCGCGAAACGCTCGTACGTCCGCGTGACCGGGCCAAGACGGTGGCCGACGTCCGCGAAATGCGCGGCCTGATCGAGAAAGAAAAGGGCACCACTGATACGTGGGAATTGAAACAGGTGCGGGGGGGATTGGTGGATATCGAGTTCATCGCCCAGTACCTGCAACTCATTGGGGCCGCGCAACATCCAAGCGTTCTGCACCAAAATACGGAGCAATCCCTGCGCAATCTTGCGGCCGTCGGCCTGCTTCCGGCGGCGGCCGCTGATCGGCTCGTTCCGGCAGTGCGGCTCGTCAACGACCTCACGCAGGTTCTCCGATTGTGTCTCGACGACGCCTTCGACCCCGAAAGTGCTCCCGATGGCCTCAAAGTGTTGCTGACCCGGGCCGGCGAGATGCCCGATTTCGGTCATCTGACCGCAACGCTGCGTCAGTCCTTGGCTGACGTTGCGTTTTTGTTCGACGACCTCGTGAAATAAGCGCACCGCGACGGAAAACCTCGATCTCAGTCGTTCAAATCCACGAAGCCGAGAAAGTGGGCCGCAAGACCCTCTGGATGGGCTGTCGTTTCGGAGGATGAACGCATGTCGAGTAAGATGAAAATCGCTCTTGTGGCTGGCGCCCTGATTGCTGTGGGAGCATTGGCTGCGGTCTCCCAAACGAGTGGGCAGCGCCGTGAGCACGACCGGTCCGGCTATGACGGCGATCGCTGGATGCGTCATGGTTTCGGTAGCGGGCGGCCTTTGACCAAGGACGCCTTCGACACCCGAACCCGCGAGAGATTTGCGCGCCTCGATCGCAACAACGACGGCGTGATCGAAGCGGCCGAGGTGGAAGCCGTTACGGCGGCGCGCATCAAGGACGCAAAGGATGGCAGAGGCGGTCATATGCGGGAGCACCTCGAGCGCCAGTTCGACGATGATCGCGACGGCAAGGTCAGCCGCAACGAATATCTCGCCGCAGTAAAGCGTCGCTTCGCGGACCTCGATCTCGATCGCGATGGCCGCATTACCGATGCGGATTTGCCGCCGATGATGCGCGGCCGTATGGCGTTGGCAGGCCAGGACTTCGCGGAAGAAAAGGGTCGCAGTCGCGACCATCGAGGCCCCCTCGCGATGCTACGCGGTGCCGATGCGAACAACGACGGTGTGATCACCTGGGAAGAGGCCTCGGCTGCGGCGGAGCTGCGGTTCGCGCGGCTCGATCGCACGAAAGATGGGATCATCGATGCAGCCGATGCCGAGGCACTGCGAACAGAAATCGTCGACTATCGCGTGAAGCGGGTCCTGCATCATCATGGAGCTGGGGTCAACGGCAAGGTGACGCGGGAGCAGTTCTCCGCGAAGGCAAATGAACGGTTCGCTCGTCTCGATCGCGATAATGACGGCGTTATCAGCCGTGCGGAACGGCCGGGCCGGGGTCATGGATGGCTCAAGGATCGCGGCGTGAGGCACGGTGAGTTCGGACCGCACGGACGAGGAGCGGACGCCGCCGATCCCTCGGCTGACAGGCCCAAGGGGCCCGGCACTCGATAGGCTGTGTCAGTATGAAATCTGCGCCTCTGCTTCAGGCGAAGCCAAACGGGCCACCATCTTGTCGTGCCGGCGTGCCGACCCTCTGGCATACTCCCCCGCGATCCGCCCGCGAGGGCGCAACGACGAGGATGGCATTGGCACGCAAAAGCGAGTCGGGAGGTGAAACGACCGGTTCGGCTGCCCAGGAGGACGCGGGTAGTGATCAGGACCTGCTCGACCGCCTCGCCGCTGGCGACGCGGGTATATTCACGCGACTGACCGAGCGGCATCTGCCGCATCTTCTGGCAATCGCTCGACGCATGCTGCGCGACGATGCCGAGGCAGAGGATATTGCGCAGGAGGCCCTTGTTCGTCTGTGGAGTCATGCTGCGAAGTTGGAGCTGGGCCCGGGTGGATTGAAGCCGTGGCTGCGCCGCGTCGTGTCGAACTTGTGCATCGACCGGGTACGCGCCGGCCGGCATATGGCAGTTGTGGAGGAGGTTCCCGAACAACCGCAGGCCGCGACCCAGTTGCGCTCCATCGGTGAACGAGAGACGGCTGTACGGGTCGATGCAGCCTTGAAGTCGTTACCAGAACGCCAGCGACTGGCACTCACCTTGTTTCATTATGAAGGCTTGAGCCAAGTCGAAGTCGGCGAGATTCTGGGAGTATCGGATGAAGCCGTCGAGTCGTTGCTCGGACGCGCACGGCGAACACTGAAAACGGCTCTGAGAGCGGAATGGCGGCATCTGCTGCCGGATGAAGAGGGACGATGATCATATCGATCCGTCGGACACTGGAGGCGAAGCGGCGTGCTTCGAGAGGGACATGAAGAGCGGAAACGCAACCTTCGATCTTACGGAATTCGAGGCGTTGTTGGCGACCTACGGGGCCAACACGGCGCGATGGCCGATCGAACGACGGGCTGTCGCGGGTGCGCTGCTGGCGGCGGATCCGCAAGCGCGCGCGCTGTTGGCCGAGGCGCGCGCGCTCGATGACTTGCTCGACCTTGCGCCGCCCCCCGGTGCGGACCGACAGGCAAAAGTGGCGGCGCGCATCGTCGCGCAGGCTTTGTCCGAGCGACCTGCAAGTACCGAACCAAAACCGATCGTCGACAACGTCGTGCCGCTGCGCCGTCTGACGGCGACAAAATCTGCCACGCCGGCGATGCACCCGCCCGTACCCCGGCGCCAAGGTTGGCAGGTAGGCGGTGTCCTCGCCGCTTCTTTGGTGCTGGGTCTCCTTATCGGCAGTTTCGGTCTCACTGCCGGAATGCTCGACCTCGACGATGATGACACGGTGGCCGCACTTTATGGAGACGGGGTATTTACGGGGATCGATGAGGATCGGATATGAGCGCATCGACGGCACCTTCGCAAATGCAGCTGCGCTGGAAATGGCTGCGCGTTGCGCTCGTTGTGTCACTAGCTCTGAACTTGCTGGTCATCGGCGCAGCAGCGGGCTCGATGTATCGGATCAATCAGCAGCCGGCGACGCTGTCGAGCGTCAGCACCAATCTTCTGGCCTTTACGTCGACACTGCCCGAGCCACGCCGAAAAGAGCTTTGGACGGCCATGCGGGACGAGCACCGACGCCTGCGACCGCTGCGCGACGACGTGCGGGCGGCGCGGTTGGAGTGGCGCCAGGCGCTGGCCGCAGAACCATTTGATCGGGCGCGTTTCGATACAGCCCAGAAGCGCGTGCTCGACGCAGAAAATAAGGCTCGCTCAGAGGCACAACGATTGTTCGCGGGACTTGCGACGCACCTCACGGCAGCCGAGCGCGCAGCGTTCCTCGATTGGCAGCCGGCGGATCGGCCGTGGCGTGAGCGTCGCAGCTGGTGGGGACGGGGCGCGGGAAGCACCGAAGGCCAACAGCCGAACACGTCATCGGGACGATAAAAGGGGGACTTCGGATCAGCGCGTGGGTACGGGTTTGTCGCCGCGATAGTCGTAAAAGCCACGTTCGGTTTTGCGGCCGAGCCAACCGGCTTCGACATACTTCACGAGGAGTGGACACGGCCGGTATTTGGAATCGGCGAGCCCCTCGTACAGAACCTGCATTACGGACAAGCATGTATCGAGGCCGATGAAATCGGCAAGCTCGAGCGGACCCATGGGATGATTGGCGCCGAGCCGCATGGCCTTGTCGATTGCTTCGACGCTGCCGACGCCCTCGTAAAGCGTGTAGACCGCTTCATTGATCATCGGCAGCAAAATGCGATTGACGATGAAGGCGGGGAAATCCTCGCTGACGGCAATTTGCTTACCGAGACTGCTGACGAACGCTCGCGCCGTCGCGAATGTGTCGTCCTCTGTCGCGATGCCACGGATCAGCTCGACGAGCTGCATCACCGGCACCGGGTTCATGAAATGGATGCCGATGAAACGCTCAGGCTCGATCGTCGTCGAGGCGAGGCGGGTGATCGAGATCGACGACGTGTTGCTGGCGAGGATGGCGCCTTTTTTTGCCTTGCCGCGCAAGTCGGTGAAAATGCGCCGCTTGATCGTTTCGTCTTCGGTGGCGGCCTCGATGATGAGATCGCAGTCGCCCAGGTCCTCGAGTGTGGGAGCGAAGCTGATCCGCTTCAGAGCCCCCTGCATATCGCTTTCCTTGATCAGTCCGCGCCCGACCTGACGGGTCATATTGCGCTGAATGGTGGCCAGAGCGCTTTCGAGGGCCTCCTTGCGCAGATCGTTGATGACGACGTCGTAGCCGGCCAGAGCGACGACATGAGATATGCCGTTGCCCATTTGCCCGGCACCGATGATGCCGACCTTGCGCACGTCGAGTGGCGGGTTGATTGCTGAGGTCTTCTTTGTTTTTATGGCGGCGTCCATAGGGACAGCTCCTGAAGGCGTGTCGAGGGTGGCTTACTTGCCGGCCTTCTCGAGCTCTGTCTTGAGTTCGGGCAGAGCCTGAAACAGATCAGCGACGAGCCCATAATCGGCAACTTGGAACATCGGCGCCTCGCCATCTTTGTTGATGGCGACAATCACCTTGGAGTCCTTCATGCCGGCAAGATGCTGGATCGCGCCGGAGATACCGACGGCGATGTAGAGTTCCGGAGCGACCACCTTGCCCGTTTGACCGACTTGGTATTCGTTGGGCACGAAGCCCGCATCGACGGCGGCGCGTGAGGCCCCCATGGCTGCCCCCAGAACATCGGCTATAGGCTCGATGTATTTCTGGAAATTCTCACCCGACTGCATGCCGCGCCCGCCGGAAATGATGATTTTGGCGCTCGTCAATTCCGGTCGATCGGATTTGGACAACTCGGCCTTGTCGAACGTCGAAATGCCGACGGCTTTGGGTGCATCGATCTTCTCGATCGTGGCCGAGCCGGTCTCGGCGACGGCCGCGAAGGAGGCCGTGCGGATCGTCATCACTTTTTTGGCATCGCTTGACTGGACCGTCTGGATGGCATTGCCGGCATAGATCGGCCGCTCGAATGTGTCGGGCGACAGCACCTTGATCACGTCCGAGATCTGCATTACGTCGAGCAGAGCGGCGACGCGGGGCAGAACGTTCTTGGCCGAGGCGGTCGACGACGCGACGAGCGCATCGTGGCTTTGCATCAACCCGACGATCAGCTCGCCCAACTCCTCGGCGAGCGCATTGGCCAGATGGGGTGCATCGGCGAGGAGCACCTTGGCCACACCGTCGAGTTTCGACGCGCGCTCGGCGACGGCGCCGCAGTTGGCGCCCGCCACCAAAACGTGGACGTCTCCGCCCAACTGTTTTGCCGCGCTCATGGCCTTGAAGGTTGCCGAGCCCAAGGTCGCGTTATCGTGATCAGCCAGCAGCAGCACGCTCATCAGATCACTCCTGCGTCTTTGAGCTTCGCTACCAGTTCCGCAGCATTGGCGACTTTCACGCCTGCTTTGCGTCCCGGCGGTTCGGTCGTCTTGAGAACTTTGAGGCGAGTCTCGACGGTAACGCCCAAATCCGCGGGCTTCTTGATATCGAGCGGTTTCTTTTTCGCCTTCATGATGTTGGGGAGCGAAGCGTAGCGCGGCTCGTTGAGCCGCAGGTCTGTCGTGACGACTGCGGGCAGGTTCACCTTCACGGTCTCGAGCCCACCGTCCACTTCCCGAGTCACAGCGCCAGATTGTCCTTCAATGACGATCTTGGATGCGAAGGTGGCTTGGGGCCAGCGGAGCAGAGCAGCCAGCATTTGCCCCGTCTGATTGCAATCGTCGTCGATTGCCTGCTTGCCGAGAATGATGAGGCCAGGCGATTCCGCTTCTGCGATCTTGGCGAGCAGCTTGGCGACGGTAAGCGGTTCGATGAGTTCGTCACCCGTGTCGACCAGAATGCCCCGGTCCGCCCCCATGGCGAGGGCGGTGCGGATGGTTTCCTGCGCCTTCGTAGGGCCAATCGAAACGGCGACGATTTCGGTCGCGTGGCCCTTCTCTTTGAGACGAATCGCTTCCTCGATGGCAATCTCATCGAAGGGGTTCATCGACATTTTGACGTTGGCGAGTTCGACCCCCGAGCCGTCCGCCTTGACGCGAATTTTCACGTTGTAATCAACGACCCTCTTGATGGGCACCAGGATCTTCATTGGTCGATGGCTCCCGCGCATTGGGGTGTGAACGAAGCGCAGCCGCTCCGAATTTGGGCGGGCCGAACTATAGCCGAAAATTGTGCACTGCAAGGCTCGGGAGAAAGCTCGAGGCAATTTGCCCCGCACTCACCCGCTGACGGCGACCGTCGAACGTCTCGCAAGTGCGAATAACGCTAGGGGGCCGACGGGCCGAAGTCAAATCGACACTTGGCAACACCACTCAACTCTTCGGGCTGAGGCGGGTTCCCCGAACAAGACCGCAGCTCACCAGATTCCAACGCTCGGCAATACTTCGTTCACCATGATGGCTCAGAATGCTCAATCCAAAGCGAGCGTTGCCGGCAGTGGGTGGAGCTGGGCAGGAGCGGATGATGAAGTTCGGCGTGGTGTTTTTGGCAATCCTGGCCCTTCTCAAGATCGGCTATCAGGAATATCTGGCGCGGTCGGCCACCCACGAGATCATTGTTGCCGCTTACCGGGACCGGGCCATATCGGCCTGCCAGCGCGACATGCGCAGCCAACAGCTGGCCTCCGCGACGGCATGGGCCAATCCGCGCAGCGTGAAGCTCGTGATCGGCAAAACCAGCCTCGACGTCTATGTCTGGCAGATCGACCACGCCCATTGGAATGCGCGCTTCAAGAACCCCTACCTGTTCGTGACTGCCGGAGAGGGGGCCGCCCGCGTGCATTGCGAATTCGATATCGTGCACGGTGCGACGTCTGTTGTGCGCATGTGACGGCGGCTCGGCACCTCAAGGCACCACGCCCAGCACCGTCAGCCAGAGCAGGGCCAGCGGCAGTATGATGACCAGGCCCGATACCGCCAGTGGCACCATCAGGCGGGCTGCGGTGAGCGGGGTGACGCCGCCCAAGGCTATCCCGACCATGATGGGTACGGCTTCATAATGGAAAAAAAGCGCCTGCAGGCCGACCATCTCGGCGACGAGGCCAGCCTTGATCGACAGTCCCGTCGTCGCTTCCACCGTGCCGAGCAGCGGCGTGATGATGGCAACGGTGCCGACCGTGGTGGCCAGCAATGCAACGGCCGCCGTCACGAGCGCGATCATCGCAAAGCCGAAGCCAGCAGAGCGGCCCTCCAACTGAACGAGTTCGAGCGCAGCTTTCGAGATCAGATCGCCAGCACCCGAATAGGTCAGCACGCTGGCCAAGCCGAGTGCTGCCGGCACTGACAACACGGCATTCAGACGATGCATGTCCACCGTCTCGCGCGGTCGCATGAGGGAAATCGGCGGCAGCAGGCACAGGATGCCGGTGCTGAAGGCGATCCAACCGGGCTTGAGGCCATGGAGCGAATCCGTCGCCCACAAAACAACCGTCACACCGAGAAGGATTGCGAGGCGCTTGGCGTCGCGCCCCATGGGGGTACGTTCAGTGGCGGCCACCGCCGTCGGAGGAGGGGCGCGAAACAACAGTAGAGCCAGACCGAGGAACGTCGCGGCCTTGGCGATCCCGAGGACGGGCGCGTAGAGCAGCAGGTGCTCGAAATAACCGACCTGGCGGCCGTAAAGTTGTTCGGCCGCACCATGGGCGATCACGTTGACGAGGTTGGCCGGGAGCACACCGTAAGCGGTCAGGAAATTGCCGGCGACAGCGGTCAGGATTGCAGCCGAATAGCCGGGGCTACCTTGTGGATATCCCGCTTCCTTGGCCAAACCGATGACGATTGGAAGCGTAATGGCCAGACGGGCCATCGTGGAGGGAATCAGGAAACTCAACGCGCCCGTGCCGATCAAAATGCCAAGCAGAAAATGCGGGTAGGACTTGAGGAAATGGCGCAACAGTCCGCGCGCCACGTACCGTCCCAATCCCGATCGGTCCGCCGCCGTGCCGATGATGAGGCCGCCGAAGATGAGGAGCGTCGCATTGGCCCAGAGCCCAGACGCCAGAACCCAGACCGGAGCCGTGGCTGTGCCGAGGGCGAGGACGAAGAATGCCGCGCTGATGACGAGCCCGTGGACCACCCCCGTCGCGAAGAGCGAGACCGTGGCCACGACGACGGCCAGACCCAGCATCGGTCGTTGATCTGCCGTAGGCGATGGCAAGGCGGCGATGCCGACAGCCAGCACGGTGATCGCCGCGAGGATCGCAATCTGCCGGATGTCCAGACCGAGGACCGTGCGTTGGCTCATTCGGCGGCGACGGCGACGCGGCGCTTGACGCCACGCACCGCAAGGACGATTTCCGCCATGACGGACACCGCGATTTCGGCCGGGGTTTGCGCGCCGATATCGATCCCGATCGGCGATTTGATGCGCGCGATTTCTGCTTCGGTGATCCCAGCCGCCGTCAGGCGTTCGCGCCGCTTGGTGTGATTGCGCTGCGACCCGAGCGCGCCGATGTAGAGGCACGGCGAGCGCACGGCCAGTTTGAGCGCCTCGTCATCGATATGGCCGACATGGGCCAAGGCGACCACCGCCGTATACGGATCGAGCCCGATCCGGGGCAGCGCGTCCTGGGGCCATTCTGCGTGGATGGTCACGTCGCGGAAGCGATCGGGCGCGGCGAAAGCGGTGCGGGGATCGATGATCTCGACCTCGTAGCCGGCGAGCTTGGCCACCTGCGAGAGCACCTGGCCGATGTGCGTCGCGCCGATGATCAGGATGCGCGCGGGCGGCACCAGCGCGTGCAGGAAGACCTTACCATCGGGGCCGTCTTTGAGCTGGCTTTTGGCCGTGCTGAAGCGGTCGGCGATGTCGTCGGGCAGGCCGCTGTCGTCGCGCGCGTAAATCCGGCGGTCTGCCGTATCCAAGCGGGTCTGCACGACGAGGCCCTGGCGACTGTCACGAGCGGCAATGGCCCGGTCGAGCAATTCAGCGCCGCCGGCCGTGCCATCCAGCCGCTCGACGAAGACCTGCACTTGACCCCCGCAAGGCAGGCCCGCGCGCCACGCTGTCTCGTCCGCGACGCCGAAGGTGAGCACCTTGGGAGCGCCAGATTCCAGGATGTCCTCGGCCTCGACGATCACCTCGCCCTCGATGCACCCTCCCGACACCGATCCCTGAAAACGTCCGTCGGTGGCGACAGCCATTTGGCCGCCGATCGCGACGGGCGCCGAACCCCAGGTGTCGATCACCGTCGCAATGGCCACCTTGCCATCGCGCTGCAGCCACTGGCGGGCCGCCTTCAGAACGTCGATTTCATCGCGGGCGGATTGGTGAGAGCCGGGCTCTGCCATGGGGGGTCTCGCTGTCTGGGTGTCGAGGAGCCAAAGTACTCTCGCCGCCGCCGATCGGCAACGCTCGTCGGTGGGGAAGCAAGTGGGGGGAGGGTTTGATGAAATGGCCGATCACGAAAAGTTCAACTCGCGAAGCCGATGAACTCGGGTTAGCTTAGCTGGCGGGCGGCGGGAGGCTGCCTGTTTCATCCGTATCGGAGGGGTTTATCAATGACCAAGTCGAAGCTGTTGGCGGGCTTGTCGATCGTGGCCGCCTTGGCGGTTGCTGCGTCCGCAGTTCACGCCCAACAGGATGCAATCGCAAAGAGAAAAGAACTCATGAAGACGGTCGGCGCTTCGGCCAAGTTGTCGAACGAGATGATCAAGGGCGACAAACCCTACGATGCGAGCGCCGCCGCAGAGGCCATGACCAAGATCTCGACGGGTATTCCTGAGTTCGTCAAGTTGTTCCCGAAAGGCACGGAAACCGGAGGCGAGACCACCGCTGCACCGAAGATCTGGGAGACCACCAAGGACTTCGAAGAAAAGGCGCAAACGATGGGCAAGGCCGCAGCGACCGCCGCCACCGAAGCGGCCAAAGGACCTGAGGCTTACAAGGCGGCCTTCGGTGAGGTCGGCAAGAACTGCAAGGGCTGCCACGACGTCTATCGTATTCCCAAGAAGTGATCGGAGTTCGGCCGGTGTGCATTCGCATCGAGCGAACGGCACGCCGGCCCTCTCAGTCGCACCCGTCAGCGATGTCGTGCCCGCTGATCAGGCAGCCTTCTCGAGGCTCTTCGTCCAACGACCTGCCGCCGCCAGACCATTCATCTTGGCGCGATGGGCGAAGGCGCGCTGGCCAGCGGCCACATTCTCCGACTTGCCGCCCCAGGCTTTCAGCGGTGCGGCTTGCAATGCGCGGCCATAGGAAAACGACAGGTTCCACGGTAAGCCACCCATGGCATTCATCAGGTGGAGGTGGGCGGTCGCATCCTCATCCGACTGTCCACCCGACAGGAACGCAATGCCTGGAACCGCAGTGGGCACCGTGCGCTTCAAAATCTTGACAGTCTTTTCGGCCACTTCCTCGCGAGACGCCTGCTTGGGGCACGTCTTGCCGGAAATCACCATGTTGGGTTTGAGCACGGTCTGCTCGAGCACGACCTTGTTGTAGAAGAGCTCCTGATAGACCTCTTTCAGCACCCACTCCGTCACTTCGGCGCAGCGATCGATGTCGTGTGCGCCATCCATGAGAACTTCCGGTTCGACGATCGGTACCAGTCCGCCTTCGACGCAAATGGCGGCATAGCGGGCGAGCGCGTGCGCGTTGGCGTGGATGCACGCGTAGGACGGGATGCCGGCGCCGATGTCGATGACAGCGCGCCATTTGGCGAACTTGGCGCCGAGGCCGACGTATTCCTTCACCCGATCGGGCAACTTATCTAGTCCCTCGGTGATGAGTTCGCCGGGGCAGAATTGCAGCGGCTTGGTGCCGCCATCGACTTTGATGCCCGGCAGTGATCCCGCATCGCTGATCAGCTTGACCAGGGGCGTGCCGTCCTTGGCGGTTTGGCGAATGGTCTCGTCAAACAAGATCACGCCCGAAATGCAGTTCTGCATCGCCTCCGTCGAGCGAAACAGCATTTCGCGATAATCGCGACGGCTGTCGGCCGTCGACTCGGTGTTGATCGAGTCGAAGCGCTTCTTGATCGTGCCGGAGCTTTCATCTGCGGCAAGGATTCCGCGACCCGGCGCGACCATCGCCTGGGCGACCTGCTCGAGGGACATTGTCATTGGGGCATTCTCCTCACGTATGAACGAGCGCTGAGCGTTGCATCTGGGGTGTCCGTTTAGCGCGGAAGCCCGGCTCGGCCAAGAGGCAGGCGGAGGAGTACGTGGACAGTCGGCCGATTGGTTCAAGCCGGCGGCGGAACGATCGCGTCTTCGTATCTATGGCGCTTGGTGATCAATTTGGAGTGCAGGA
>JANOHP010000007.1:0-8729 GCA_031406575.1 Hyphomicrobiales bacterium | reverse complement strand
TTCGCCCCCGGATGCGCTGGCCCATGTGCGGCGACACGTTGCTCGCTGGCCAACGGATGCCCTTGTGGCGGCGACGGGGACCAACATCGCAGGCCTGATCGGTATCTCGGGCCGAGCGGATCGAGAGCGGGATCAGTTGGATTTTCTGGCGGTGCTGGCTCCGCACTACGGCAATGATTGGTGGTTCAACGGCCATTACGGCATGGCATTGTCCGAGCTGGGATTTCGAGACAGGGCGCGGCCGCTGATCGAGCGCTCGCTGGCAGATCGGCCACGAAATACCGGCGCCGCGCATGCCTGGGCGCATTATCTTTACGAGGTCAACGATACTACGGCCGCTGTCGGTTTCATCCGATCATGGATTGCCGAGACCGAGTTGCCGCGCGGCGCTACCTTGTATGGTCACCTGCATTGGCATCTGGCGCTGGTGCTTCTGGAGCAGGGCAACATCGAGGAAGGGCTGCGCCTGTTCGACACGGCCTTCGGCGCGGACGATTATCGCGCTCCGCTGTTCGCCAAGATTCTGGATGCGCCGGCCTTCCTTTGGCGGGCGGAACTGGCTGGGCATCCGCGCGACGCGGCACGCTGGCAGAAGGTGTATGATTTCGCCCACGCAACGTTCCCCAGTCCCGGCTTCAACTTCATCGACTGGCATGTGGCGCTGACCGACGCGGTTCATGGTGACGATGTCGAGCCGCGCAATCACCAAATCGAGGCTCTGATCGCGGCTGGCCGCTATCCGTCCGGCGCGACCGTTCCAGCTGCTGCACGCGGCTTTGCAGCTTTCGAGCGGGGCGACTATCCGGCCGCAATCGCCGCGCTGGAATCGATGGTCGACGAGCGGGTGCGCATGGCCGGCAGCCGAGCGCAGCTCGACCTTGTAGAGTTCACGCTGCTGAAGGCGTATCTGGCGGCGGGGCGAAATGAGGACGCCCGCCGGCTGATGTCGAAACGACGGCCTGGGCCAACCGGCATCCCGGTTGCTGGCGTCGAGGCGCTGGTTGCGGCCTGACCTCGCGCTGAGGCTGCTTGCCTCATATCCTTCTCTGCCGTGGTCAGGACGCAGTGAATTATCACCGAATGTCCGCTGGGAGCGGCACAACGACATGAACCAGGCCGAGATGGTTGCGGCGCAACAGGTCGGCTCGATGCGCGTCCGCTTACCATCGCTCGTGTCTTGATGCCGGTACGTGAGCGGCGAGGCAATGCAGCTCCCTCCTTGATTGCCGAGCCGCAGGCCGACATGATCTCGGACTGAGATTGAGCGGCCGTGTGGCAAATCCGGAGGATGAGATGACGACCCAGCCGTCTGCCACGGGAAGGCTTCAGTACTCGTTCAGCATTTCCAGCCGTGCCGAGGCGGATCGGGTTCTATCCTGCCTTTCGCTCGGATTTTCCGCCGATCCCGTCGGTCGCTGGTTTTACCCGGAGCCCGCTTCCTTCCTCGCCCATTTCCCTCGGGTCGCCGACCTATTCGGTGGACGGGCCTTCGAACACTCGGCGGCCTACCGAAACGATGATTTCACGGCAGCCGCACTCTGGCTGCCGCCCGGGGTGCATCCCGACGAGGAGAGGCTGATCTCCTGGTTCGAGAAGACGGTGGCCGCAGAAAAGCTCGATCGCCTGTTCTCGCTGTTCGAACAGATGGCCCGTTATCACCCGGAGGAGCCGTGCCGGCATCTCGCCTTCATTGCGGTCGATCCCGCGCGGCAGGGCAAGGGTCTCGGCGCGGCGCTGCTAGAGCAAGGTCTGCGGCAGTGCGACAGGGATGGCGTCCCTGCCTATCTCGAGTCCACCAATCCGGCGAACCTGTCGCTCTACAGGCTCCACGGCTTCGAACAGATCGGACTGATCGAGGCGGAGGGCGCACCGTCGCTCTTTCCGATGCTTCGACCGCCCCGCTGAACGCGGTCGATCGTGGACAGTCGTAGTGGCTCAGCTTCGAGCGTGAGTAAGTGCAACATCACAATCCTTCAATGTGGCAAGTCGATCCCGTGCACGAAAGCCAGGATTGATTGGGTCAAGGCCTGCCGCACCGGCTTGATGGGCTCATAGTCCGGATCGCTATAGAACGCTTCGGCAGCTTGCATATCGGGAAATTCGATCACAACGAATCTTCCGTCCGGTAGCTGCCCTTCCTTCACCATGCACTCGTCGGCGATGATGAGGGGCTTGCCGCCATGCTTTGCAATCAACGCCAGCGCCGGCTTCACATACTCCGCGTGGTATTTTTGGGGGTCGGTGATTTTGAAAAAACCAACGAGATAAGCTTTCATTCGATGTTCTCCACGCTCATGATCAATCGCCTCGCCCCCTCCGACGGCATCCAGCACTTTCGGCAGGCTCGCGTTTAGCCCCCGGTCTGCCGTGTGTAGTCGTCTGCGTCATACCAGCCACGCGACGCCTTCACCTTGTAGTCCGCATCCAAATCCCATTCTTCCCATCCCGAGATGCGCAGCGGCCTCTTGGTCCCGGAATGGGTGCCGGTGAACGTCCAAAGGTACACCACGTGATCGCCAGCGCAGCGCAAACCGTCGCAAACAATCTTGATATCAGGGACGTCTCTGAAAAAGCCGGCCGCCATCTGGGCAACCCGGTCTCGCCCTTGCCAGGGCTCACCGCGATTGATGACGATCCCACCATCCTTGGCGTAGAACTCCGCGACAGCTTGCGCGGATCCGGAGTTCCAGGCCGCCGTATAAGCGTCGGCCATCTGCTTGGCCTTCTTGAGGTCAATGGTCATTGGGCCCTCACGTTGCTGACTTTCAGTTCGTGGGTTCGCTCGCTTCTGCAGCAGGATTCCTGCACGGCGCACAGCAAAAGTCGTGATCCCGATCGCGGGCGCCGTCCCGGCTCAGCCTCGTACGACGGCGAGCGGAAGGCAAGACGCTCGGTGTAGATCTGCGTCCCAGCCCTCTTGCGGCAATCCCGGGTCCTGCCTACGATTGCGTCAATGCCGCCAAACCGGAGCATCCTGACATGCAATCGCAGGGAAACAGATTTTCCGTCGAGCCCCTCACGTTCGTCGTCACGCATCAACTGTGGGACGGCAACGTCCAGGATCATGTGGACCAGGGGGTGTCCATTGAAGTGAAAGCCGAAGTCGGCGGCACGCCGACCACGCTGCTGCACTTCAACTGTTTCGATATCGAGCGCAGCTACATTTACGGCCCGGAGAATCCCGCACTGACGACGCCCGACCGGGTCGGCGGCGGCATGGGCGTGCATTGCCGCATGGACCCGATCGTCGATGGCAATCCCATCGGCTGGACCATCCGCACCCTGGGGCAGAAACTTCCCAAGATGCTCGAGCGCGCCGGCTACACGCACATCGCGCAAGCGACCGACCTCACCGCGGTGCGGCGCATTCTGCCCGACGTGGAGGCCTGCGCCCGCGAGACGTTCCACACCAAGCGCAACACCGTGAAGCACAACCGCGGCACGGAAATCTTCGAAGCCGGCAACATCCGGTTCGGCCTCGAGATGCGGCGCCAGAAGAACGGCGATGGCGGCCTCGCCATCCACGTGCTGGGGGATATCGGCGGATCGAAGGGCAAGAAATACGTCGAGGAAACGGAGCTGTTGGCATTCGACTGTTTCTGGCAGGGCGCCCATTACCACTATGGTCCGCGCAACAAGAACCACCGGACCAATTGGGATCGGACCATCGTCGAGGAGCCGCTGGATTGGACCTTCGAGCAGCTCGAGAACAGGAAGCTCGGCCCAATGATCGAGCGCGCCGGCTACCCCGGCGTCGCCGCCGACCTGGACCAGGACAAGATTGCTTCGGTTCTGCCGTCGTTGAAAAAGCGGGCCTACGAAATGTATGCGGAAGGCGAGCGGTTGACGGGCCACAAGGGATTGCCGCTCGAGTTCACGCCGAATTTGGCCGCCGATTGACACGCCTCGATATTGGTGGAGGGCTCTCCAGTTCTCCACCGCCCGTCGCGCACGACGGACGCGACGATTTCCACGCGACTTGGGGTCACACGGCGTTCGCACTCGTATCGTCCCGGCCATCCCCAAGCACTGCGCTACCCCATCAAACCGTCCTGAAGCCACCGTCGGCCATGACGATGCAGCCGGTGACGTAGGAGGCGAGGTCGGAGGCCAGGAATACGGCGGGGCCTGCGATGTCTTCCGGCTTGCCGGGGCGGTTCAACGGCGTGTGGCGCATCACATTGGCGACCATGTCGGGGTTTTTGGCGCGCGCCTCCGCATTGATCCGGGTTTCGATCATGCCGGGCCCGATGGCGTTGACGCGGATGCCGTCTTTGCCGAGCTCGGCGGCGAGCGCGCGCGTGAAGCCCAGCACGCCGTGCTTGGACGTCGTGTAGGCCGCTGAATTGGGCCAATTGACATGCACGAATGATTGGATCGAGCCGATGTTGACGATCCGGCCTTTGGTGGCGCGGAGCTGGTCGATGAAGGCGTGCGTGACGTTGAACATGCCATCGAGATTGATCGACAAGATGTCGTCCCAATCCTTGACGACAGCGGCTTTGTCGCCGACGAACGGCGTGCGGCGATTGATGCCGGCGTTGTTGACGAGAATGGAGATGTTGCCGCTTTTGCCGATCTCGGTTGCGGTTTTGGTGCAGGCCTCGCGATCGGTGACGTCCAGTTTCAACGCCGAGGCAGTGCCGCCAGCTGCGGTGACGAGGCCGACGGTTTCGTTCGCCCCTTCCATATTGGCGTCGAGAATAATGACGCGCGCGCCTTCCCGGGCATAGGCCTGACAGATGGCTTGTCCAATGCCCGATCCACCGCCCGTGACGGCTGCAACGTGTCCCGCGAGTAGTCCTGCCATCGTTTCCTCCTGGCGCTCGTTGTGAGACTGTCTGCGGCGTCTCACATGCTCGGCGGCGTGTGGACTGACCCGATGCGAGATACTACTGCACCTGAGCGCGTAAGCCACAAGTTCGGGCCTGCACTGGGTGAGGGGCGAGGCGATTCAATTCATCCCGTCATCCCGCAAACGTGAGGCCGATGGCCGAGCGTTATGCGGGACCCAGCGTAAAATGCGTGCGAAGCACTCGGGATCGTGCCCTTCGGGCGCTCATGACGCTGGGTCCCGGCGCTCGTCGCGGCATAGGGGCAGCTCCTCGGCCAGGACGGAAGAATTAAATCTCCCTATGCGTAGGTGGCGGTTGCGAGGCTACGCGTCATCGGCATTGCGCGGCGGCGATTATTGGACGACGTTGCCTGATCCCGAGGTCTGCCACCCGCGAAATGAGGAACACCTGTCATGCGCCACAATCGTCTCCGCGCCTTGCTCGACAAGAACGAGCCGTCAATCGGCACGCATCTGTTGTCGACATGGCCCACGCTCGTGGAGCTGGTCGGCCAAGCCGGAAACTACGACTACGTCGAATTCACCGCCGAGTATTCGCCGTTCACCATGCACGATCTGGACAACCTGGGTCGCGCACTCGAGCTGAAAGACCTCGGCGGCATGATCAAGATCGAGCAGACGCAATGGACGCATCAGGCCATGCGGGCGATCGGCTCGGGCTTCCAGAGCATCCTGTTTGCCGATCTGCGCACCGTCGAAGACGCCAAAGAGTGTGTCGGGGCGGTCCGCGCGGAAACTCCGGGAACCGGCGGACGCCTGGGCGTCGGGATGCGGCGCGATGTCGGCACCGTGCGTGAAGGCGGTTCGCCCGCCTACGTCGAGGCGCTCAATGACGTGGTCATCGCGATCATGGTCGAGAAGCGGGAATGCGTCGACGACCTCGAGGCGATTTTGTCGGTCAAAGGCATCGACATGGTGCAGTTCGGAAGCTCGGACTATTCCATGAGCCTGGGCCTCACCGGTCAGCGCAGCCACCCCGATGTCGTGAAGGCGGAACGCAAGACCATCGAGATGGCGCTGAAAATGGGCCTACACCCGCGCGTCGAACTCGCCGACATCAAGGGGGCCGCGCCTTATCTCGAGATGGGCGTCAAGCATTTCTGCATCGGCTGGGATGTGCGCATCTTGCACGAATGGTGGCGTGTCAACGGCGAGGGCATGCGCGGCATGCTGGCGGGCGCGAAACCGGCCCCCGCGGCGAAGCCGGCCGGTGGAACGTACTGAGGCGCTTGCGATCAGGCGTCATCATCGAGGAGTCATTCTGGGCGCGTCGCGATGCTCGGAGTGAGTCCTGATGGGGGCGTAAAGCGAGCCGATCGGCACCGGTTCATCGGACCTCTGACGACAGCAGGAACTGGATTCTCCCCAAAGTGTTAGGGAGATCAGTGATCTGTCGACTGTCAGCAGACGAGGACCCCATGCCCTTATCGACGCGTGTTTCATTGATGGCTCTTGCGCTGGCGTTGGCGGCGGGTAACTCGACCCTGATGGCCCAAGGCCAAGCCCCCAAAGCACAACAAACCCAAAAGGGCGCCGAGAAAGACAAAACGGCAATTCTGAAAAGCGCCGACAACGATATGCGCGCGGTTTTGGAAAGCCTGGAAAAACTCGGCGCCAAACCGCTGTCGACGCTCACCGTCGAGCAGGCGCGCACGCAACCGACGCCGGCAGATGCCGTCAAAGCGGTCATGAACAAGAGCGGCAAGAAGCAGCCCGCGTCGAACGTGCGGAAAGAAAATGTGACCTACAACGGCGCCACTGGCCCACAGCCGGCGCGCATCTACACGCCCGCGTCCAATGGCAAGAAGGGCCAGCAGGCCCAAACGCTGCCGGTGATCGTTTATTATCACGGCGGCGGCTGGGTGATTTCCGACCTCGATACGTACGACGCTTCGGCGCAAGCGTTGGCAGAGAAAACCAACGCGATCGTGGTCTCCATCGAATATCGCCACGCCCCCGAGCACAAATTTCCTGCTGCCCACGAGGACTCGTTCCAGGCCTACAAGTGGGCGCTCGCGACTGCGGCGAAGTGGGGTGGCGATCCCCAGCGCGTAGCCGTGGCCGGTGAGAGTGCTGGCGGCAATCTCGCGATCAACATGGCGATCATGGCGCGCGATCAAAACGTGCAGGCGCCGCTGCACATGCTGCTCGTCTATCCCGTTGCTGGTACCGATACCACCACGGCGTCCTACAAAGAAAATGCCAACGCAGCACCACTGGGCCGCGCCGACATGGAATGGTTCATCGAAAAAGTGCTCACCGACCCCGCCCAGAAAAGCAATCCCATGCTCGACCTGGTCGGGCGTGCTGATCTATCCCGCCTGCCCAGCGCCACGATCATTACGGCGCAAATCGATCCGCTGCGCTCGGAAGGACGTGCGCTCGCGGACAAACTGCGTCAGGCCGGATCACGCGTGACCTATCAGAACTTCGACGGCGTCGCCCACGAGTTCTTCGGCATGGCACCAGTCGTGGCCGATGCGACGCGCGCGCAAGGTTTGGCGGCTCGCGAACTTCGCCAAGCCTTCCAGCAAGGCGCCGCCACCGGCGGCAGCGAAGGCACAGGTGGTCGCGCGAGCGAACCAAAGTCAGCCAAGCCGAAGACGTCGCCCAAGCAGCGGCAATAACGTCAGCCGATGGGCGATTTCCTTACTGTCCCCCTGTGTCGGGGCAGCGGAGCCATTCGTCCGTTCCGACCACACGTCGGTGCATCGTCTCCTGCATTTGCGCAGCGGGGCTTGCCGTCGCCCGTGCCCGTGCTACAGAGCCCAGAACAGGGGCTTTGGGCCAGGATCGCGACCGATGAAACACATCCTCGAAGAGCTCGACCGGCGCCGCGACACCGCACGCCTGGGCGGGGGATTGAAGCGCAAAGCAGCACAGCACGCGCGCGGTAAGCTCACCGCTCGCGAGCGCATCGAGCTGCTCATGGACGAGGGCTCCTTCGAGGAATTCGACATGTACGTCGAGCATCGCTCGACCGACTTCGGCATGGAGAAGACGAAGATCCCCGGCGATGGAGTGGTGACCGGCTGGGGCACGATCAACGGGCGGGTCGTCTACGTGTTCGCCAAGGATTTTACCGTGTTCGGCGGCTCCCTGTCGGAAGCGCACGCCAAGAAGATCCAGAAAATCCAGGATATGGCGTTGCAGAACCGCAGCCCCATCATCGGCCTGTTCGATGCGGGTGGCGCGCGCATTCAGGAGGGCGTGGCCGCACTCGGCGGCTATGGCGAGGTGTTCCTGCGCAACGTGCTGTCGTCGGGCGTCATCCCGCAGATTTCCGTGATCATGGGACCGTGCGCGGGCGGTGACGTTTATTCGCCCGCCATGACCGACTTCATCTTCATGGTGAAGGATACGAGCTACATGTTCGTTACCGGCCCCGACGTGGTCAAGGCCGTGACCAACGAAACGGTGACGGCCGAGGAGCTGGGCGGCGCGCGCGTCCATACCACCCGCTCCTCGATCGCCGACCGCGCCTACGAAAACGACGTCGAGGCGCTGCTGCAAATGCGCCGGCTGATGGATTTTCTGCCTGCCAACAACAAGTCCGGCGTGCCCGTGCTGCCGACGCGCGACTCGGCCGATCGCGATGAGCCCAGCCTCGACACGCTGATCCCCGACAATCCCAACAAGCCCTATGACATCAAGGAGCTGATCGGGAAGGTCGTCGACGAGGCGGATTTCTTCGAGATCCAGGAGGCATTCGCCAAGAACATCGTGACGGGCTTCGGGCGCATGGAGGGGCGCACGGTGGGCTTCGTCGCCAACCAGCCGATGGTGCTGGCGGGCGTGCTCGACAGTGACTCATCGCGCAAGGCCGCCCGCTTCGTGCGCTTTTGCGACTGCTTCGACATCCCCATCGTAACCT
>JANOHP010000186.1:0-18185 GCA_031406575.1 Hyphomicrobiales bacterium | reverse complement strand
AGCCTGTCACGTTCTTCATGACCCGGCCACCCGATCGGAACGGGATGCCGTTCCCAGTCACCCCAGCGACGCCCAAGAGGTGATCGCGCGCGCTGCCACCCGCGACCCGGCGCGCACCCGACAGATTGGTAATGAAAACGGCACCGATGGTTCCCGCGCCCGGCGCCGCGCCAACCACCGGACCCAGATCGACCGGCTCGAAGGCCAGCATTTGGCCCTGCGCCGCCAATTCCGCTTCGACGCGCGCCAGGGGTGTTCCCGCCCGCGCGCTCATCACCAGTTCCGTCGGCTCGTACAGCTTGATGCCCGACAGCGACGCCGTTGTGAGCGTGACTGCCGCCTGCGATACGCGCCCGACGGAACGCTTGGTGCCAGCGCCCATGATTTCCAACGGCTGCCGGGACGCGCTGGCATCGGCGAGCGTGCGTTGCAGTTCCCCCTCGGTGGCGGGCTTCAGTAAAGATTGCACGGTCCGCTCCCGATCCTCACGCCGCGACTGGACGGCCATCGAGCGGAAACACCTTGGCCGGATTGAGCAGCCAATCGGGATCGAACACGGACTTGAGATTCATCTGCAGCCTCAGCTCGTGTTCGTTGAATTGCACCCGCATCAAATCCCGCTTCTCGACGCCCACGCCATGTTCGCCCGTGAGGCAGCCGCCAACCTCGACGCACAGAGTCAGGATCTCGGCCCCGCAGCGCTCCGCCCGCTCCATCTGGTCGGCATCGTTCGCATCATAGAGGATCAGCGGATGCAGGTTACCGTCGCCCGCATGAAAGATATTGGCGACGCGCAGACCGTGACGCGCACAAATCTCGGAAATCTTCGTCAGCACTTCCGACAAACGGCCCAGCGGAATAGTGCCGTCCATGCAGTAGTAGTCGGAGATCCGCCCGATTGCGCCGAAAGCCGACTTGCGCCCTTTCCAGATGGCGGCGCTCTCGTCTTCACTCTTGCTCACGCGCACCATCGACGGTGCGAACGGCTGCACAATGTCGACGATTCGAGCCAGGAGGCCCGCGATCTCGTCCTCTGCGCCTTCCACCTCGATGATCAGCAGTGCCTCGACATCGAGCGGATAGCCGGCCTTGGCGAACGCCTCGCAGACATGGATTGCCGGCTTGTCCATGAACTCGATGGCAACCGGAATGATGCCCGATGCGATGATCGCAGAGACGGCCTGACCCGCTGCTTGGCTCGAACCGAACCCCAGCAGCATCGGTCGCGCGCCCTCCGCCGCCCGCAAAATCCGCACCGTCGCCTCCGTGACGATGCCGAACTGCCCTTCCGACCCGATCACGAGGCCCAGAAGATCGTAGCCCGGCTGATCCAGATGATCGCCGCCCAACTCGATGACGCTGCCATCGATCATCACCATTTTGAGGCCCAGCACATTGTTCGTGGTGACGCCGTACTTGAGGCAGTGGGCCCCACCCGAATTCATGGCGATGTTGCCAGCCAGCGTGCAGGCGAGTTGGCTGGAGGGATCGGGCGCGTAGAAGAAACCCTTGGGCGCCACCGCATTGGAAATGCCGATGTTGGTGATGCCGACCTCGACGCGCGCCGAGCGGTTCAGGGTATCGACCGCCAGCACCTTGTTCATCTTGGAGACGCCGACGACCACAGCATCTTCGGCTGGCAGTGCACCGCCGCACAGTGACGTTCCAGCGCCGCGCGGTATCACTTTGATCTTGTTGGCGTGACAGTAAGCCACCACGTGCGACACTTCCTCCGTCGTCCGCGGCAAGACAACGGCAAGCGGCATGCAGCGATACGCCGTCAATCCGTCCGTCTCGAACGCCCGGCGGCCGTCCGTATCTGAAATCATACTCCCCGGCCCAACGAGGCGCGCCAGGCCGGCCACGATCGTGTCTCGCCGCGCGAGAACCCTGCGGTCGGGCACTGGCATCGCAATCATCGACATGATGAATCTCCTGTCGTCGGCAGTGTCGAGCGATCGGAAGCCGTAGAGCCACCCTTGTGGCGGTGGCGCACGGTGATCCGAATGCCGGGGTTGCGCGTTACCTCTGCCACATTCTCAGCCGGGACGCGATGGGTGCGTTTTTGGAATCGCGGTACAGTGCCGCGCGACGCCACGTTGCGTCGTCGGCGAACCTGACGCGTGAGAACGTTTTTGACCCATTCTCGATGACACAGTGGACCCACACATGACGAAATTTCCCCCTTTCGCTCTCCTCGCCGCGCTGCAGTTCGTTGCAACACCCGCCTTTGCCGCCGACGGCGACCCGAAAGAGGGAGAAGAGGTGTTCAAAGCTTGCCGCGCCTGCCATCAGGTGGGCCCTACCGCGAAGAATGCGCTGGGTCCTGTGCTCAACGGCATCTTGGGCCGCAAGGCCGGCACCATCGAAGGATTCAATTACTCCCCCGCCAATCAGAAAGCCGGCGCAGACGGCTGGGTGTGGACGGAGGACAACCTCAAAAAATACCTGGAGAACCCCCGCACCGCGATGCCCGGCAATCGCATGGCCTTCGCCGGCGTCAAGGACGAGCAGGACCGTCACGACCTGATCGCCTTTTTGAAGTCCCTGGCGAAGTAACGCGACGTACTTCGAGGTGACGCGTGTCGCTTGCCGAATGGGCCGCGCTGCCGCATCATGGGTCCCTCAGGAGGTGCCTATGACGACACGCAGCTACCACGACATGGGCGGTAACCCTGCTGGTCCCGTCGACCATCATGAACACACCCCGTCGCTCTCGGAGCGCCGCGTCGATGCGATCATGATGGTCCTGCGCAACAAGCCCCACGGGCTGTGGACGACGGACGAGCATCGCCGCACGCTCGAAAGCCTGACGCCGGAGTTGTATGAAGGCGGCGGTTATTACGGCCGCTGGGCACGCGGCATCAAGGGCCTGCTCGTCGAGAAGGGTGTCCTCACGGAAGCCGAGGTCGCAGCCAAGCTCATCGAGGTGAAAGCGCGGCACGCCAAGGGCGGCACGGGTTCGGGAGGCTGAGCATGGCCGCACGCTTCAAATCAGGTGACCATGTCATCGTGCGCGAGGCCTATCCGCCCGGCCACATCCGCACACCCGTCTATCTGCGCGGCAAGCGCGGAACCATCGTGCGCGACTTCGGCGCTTGGCCCAACCCCGAAGAGTTGGCCTACGGCAAATCCGGCCTGCCCGCGAAAACCAACTATTGGGTGCGGTTCGCAATGGACGACGTGTGGTCCGGCCAAGGCACCTATGGCGGTCGCGATTGCGTCGTAGCCGAAATCTACGAGCATTGGCTCGAACCGGATCCGGCACGCGAAACAGGAGTTGCGCCATGACTCACGATCACGATCACGGCGATCACGATCACGACCATCACGACCATGACCACGCCCCTGCGCATACCGGCTTCCAACCCGATCTGAAGGAGCCCACCGAAGAGTGGGAATTCCTGGAGATCGCCGTGCGCGAGCTTCTCATCGAGAAAGGCGTCATCACCGCCCGCGAGATCGAAGACAAACTCGAGGAGTGGGACGGCAAGTCGCCCGAAGGCGGCACACGCATCGTTGCCCGCGCCTGGACCGATGCCGCCTTCAAAGCCCGCCTGCTCGCAGACGGCAATGCCGCCGTCGGCGAGATGGGCTTCGAGGTTCCCGGCCTGAAACTCGTCGTGCTCGAGAATACCCCGGACGTGCACCACATGGTCGTGTGCACGCTGTGCTCGTGCTATCCGCGCACGATCCTGGGCCTGCCGCCGCTCTGGTACAAATCGAAGGAATATCGTTCGCGTGCCGTACGCGAGCCCCGCGCCATACTCGCCGAGTTCGGCACGGCCGTTCCCGCAACGCGAGAAATCCGCGTCGTCGACTCGACGGCCGACTGCCGCTTCCTGGTTCTCCCCGAACGTCCCGCCGGCACCGACGCCTGGAGCCCCGACCGCCTCGCCCAACTCGTCACCCGCGACTCGATGATCGGCACGGCTGTAGCGTTGAATGTGGAGGGTGTGCGGGCGTGACCCCCACCCTCAATGCCCCGTCACCGCGAACTCCTGTGCCGGACCGATCGGGTCGGCATCTAGCCGTACCGCAATCCCTTCGAGCTTCGGCCCGGAGGCGGGATATTCCGTCATCACGAAGGGGTCGTGGCCCGGGATGATGTGGCGCGGTGTCGGCGCGAGGCGTTGCACCACGCGATAGGAGTCGAGCATCTCGCCGATGTGGAAGCAGGTGGTGAAGAGGCGATTGGTCATCAAGTGCTCGTAGTAGTGCGCCGCATCCGACGCCAGCACCACCCAACCGCGCCGCGTATGCACGCGCGCCACTTGCAGGCCGTCCGCGTGTCCCGGCGTGGGATGCAGCACAATACCCGGCGCAATCTCCGTCACGCCGTCCAGCATTTCGACGCGACCTTTGAAGTTCAGTCGCACCATGCCGACCACGTCCTCGACGTGATAACTGTGACCGGGCCGCTCATAGCGCATGTATTTGCCGGTCGCATAAGCCATCTCGCGCGCCTGCAGGAAAAATCGCGCGTTGGGAAATTTGTCGAAGTTGCCGACGTGGTCGTAATGCATGTGCGAGAGGATCACATCGCGCACCTCGCGCGCATCGACGCCGACCAGTTTGAGGCTGTCGATGGGACACCGCAGGAACTCACGCTTGCGCGCCTTGGCCATCTCCTCGGTAAACCCCAGATCGAGCACGAACGCGCCCGCTGGCCCCTTCAGAACCCACACGTAATAGTCCATCGGCATGGGGCTTTCGTGCGGATCGCCGCCGACGAAATGATCGCGCCGCAAGGCGTCGCGGCGCGCATAACGGATGGCGTGGATCTCGTACTCGGGCAGGGTATAGGTGGTCATCGGGGCCTCGCTCGCTCATTCCAGCCGGAGCATAGCGGTGCCAATCGCCCCTGCAAACCAACGAGTAAACGTTCCGGGAAGCCTTGAAATTCACCAAGCACCGGGCACACTCCATAATTGCAAAGCAGGATCTGGCGCACTCTCGGCTTTTCATGCCAATCTAGCGTCAATTAAAACGTCAGAGACCCCGATTCCTCGGTCGCAGCGATGGGAGGCACGGCATGCTTCTGAGCTCTTTGGGCTACGTCGGCATACACTCGCAGCGCCTGGATGACTGGGCAACGTTCGGTCCCTCGTTCCTGGGTCTGGAGCTGGTTGAGCGCACGAAAAGCCAACTCAAATTCCGCATGGACGATCGCAGCCAGCGCATCGTCGTGTCGAGCGAGGAAACCGTCGCGAACGCCTTCGGCTTCGAAGTGACCGACGCCGCCGCCCTCGACGCTCTCGGTGGTCGCCTCGACGCCGCTGGCGTCGTCATCGAGCGCCTCCCCCGCGCCGAATGCGAACGTCGCGCCGTCGCCGATGCCATCCGCTTCAAAGACCCCGCCGGCAATCGCCTGGAAGCCTTCCATGGCGCGGAGACCACCGACGCCCCGTTCAAGCCCGGTCGCCCCCTCTCCGGGTTCCGCACCGGCACGCTGGGAATGGGACACGCTGTTCTGCATGTCGAAAGTGCCGACGATCTCCTGTGGTTTTATCGTGATGTGCTGGGCTTTGCCGTCAGCGATTATCTCGTCAAACCATTCAAAGCGTTTTTCTTCCACCTCAATCCGCGCCATCACAGCCTCGCCCTGATCGAGACCGGCAAGACCGGCGTGCATCACTTCATGATGGAGTTGCAGGGACTGGATGACGTTGGCCAAGCCTACGACATGGCGAACGGCGAAAAAGACCGCGTCGCCATTTCGCTCGGCCGCCACACCAATGACCTGATGACGTCGTTCTACACGCGCACACCGGAGAACTTTCTCGTCGAATACGGCTGGGGCGGCCGCACCATCGAGCCCGAAACCTGGCAGGCCAGCGAAATGAAATTCGGCGGCAGCCTCTGGGGTCATGAACGCACATGGTTGCCCGAGGACCAGCTCCGCGCAGCGCGCGAGGCCCGCGCCCGTGCAGCCGCCGCCGGTCAGCGCGCACCCGTCCAGGTGATGGACGGCAACTATCGCGTCGGCACCGGCCAATGCGCCTGGTGGGATGGGATCAAGCAGAGCTGATCGACTGACAGGCGGCAGGCAGCGGCACTGCTCAAGTCGCCGGTTTCCGCGAGCGACCCATCAACAGCAGCAGCGGCAGAGCTGCGGCTGAGACAGCCGTGAACAGCCCGAACGCGTTGATGTAGGCGATCATCGACGCCTGCCGGCCCATTTCACGCGACAACCGCTCGAGGCTGGCGAGGCTGTCGTACTCCCACAGCCCCGTCACCCACGGCAGCATCAGAGATCGGTTGTAGGGCGATGCCAGCTCGCTGAGCCGGGCATAATTCATGCCCGTCGAACGCACCACCTCCGCCACGCAGACCGAGATGAACAGCGACGCCCCGATGTTGCGCAGGAGATGGTACATGCCGGTGGCTTCCGGCATGCGCTCGCGCGGGATGTTGGGAAACGTAATCAGCGTCAGACAGACGACGATGACGCCCGACGACAATCCCTGCACCGCCCCATTCAGCCCCAGCTCCCACGCCGTGACGTCCAGATTGATGTGCATCAGCCAGTAACCCGAAACGAGTTGCAGGCCAAAACCGATGGCGACGCTGATGCGCGCATCGAGTCGCGCCAGAAACATCACCGCAAAGAACCCGATGATGCCGCCGAAGCCCCGTGATGCGACGACCAAACCAACGAGCGTATCGGGATAGCCCATGTGCGTGCGCAGGAGCGTCGGCAGCAGCACCATCGGCGTGAAATTCAGCATGCCGAAGATCGTCACCAGCACGAGGCCGAGGCTGTAATTGGTATCCTTCAGCAACCGCAAATCCAAGAAGGGACGCGCGGCCGTGAAACTGTGCACGAGGAAGGCATAGGTGGTCAGCAACGTCACGATCAACGTGACTTGGATTTCCGCCGAGTCGAACCAGTCCAGCCGCTGGCCGCGCGCCAATACCCATTGCAATCCACCAACTGCGACAGACAGCAGTAGGAACCCCGTCCAGTCCAGGTGAATGCGCCCCTTCGCCTTGTCCCGGGGCAGCGACAGCGCCAATCCCACTGTCGCCAACACGCCGACGGGCACCAGCAGAAAAAACGACCAGCGCCAGCTCAACGCATCGGCCAGCCAGCCGCCCAGCGCCGGACCGAAAATCGGCCCCAGCACGACGCCCATACCGAAAATCCCGAGCACGAACCGATGCTGATGCGTCGGGAACGTATCGAGCAAAACTGTCTGCACCATGGGCACGCTCGGCGCACCGGCCGCGCCCTGCACGATGCGCCAGAAAATCAGGGACTCGAGCGTGCCGGCAAACCCGCAGAACAACGTTGCCAGGGTGAACAACGCCGTCGACCAGACCATCAGATTCCAGCGGCCCATTCGTGCGGCGAGCCATCCGGTCATGGGCATGGCCACAGCGGTCGCCACGATATTGAAGGTCACCGTCCACGAGATTTCGTCCGGCGTCGCCGAAAACGTGCCCTGCATTTGGGGGAGCACGGTCGACGCGACCAGGATGGTCATGAAGTAAAGCGCGACCGTGAGCACGCCCGAAATCAGGATGAAAATGCGCTGGACGCTGCTCAATGGCACTCCTGAGCATTCGGTTGAGTAAACGGCTCGAACGTGGCTTTCGGACAGTACGGGCTCGCCTCGGAACCTTACGTCCGCGGACACGCGCCACGCAAGCATGCCACTGCGGCGCACCGTGCCTTCAATGGGCTTCGGGCTTACTCAATGCCCACCTTTCCGGCATAATTTGCCCAGCCTCCAGGCTCGATCCCTCGTTCAATTCGTGATCGACTATGATGGACACGACCCGCTGTTAGACAGACCGAGCATGGGCGACAGGACCGACAGAAGCAGACTTTCCGGGGGCATGGGGCGGCCGTGGCTGCAATTGCGGCGACCGCCGGAAATCATGACCTGGGGACTTCCGGCTCGAATCGGCCATAACAATGGCCCGCCTCTCGAGGAGCCGCCCCCTGATATTTATGTCCATTACAAGTGGCGGCAAGCACACGCGGCGGCTTGGAAAACACCGTCGATGTCGATCTTGAAGTTTCGTGTCGCCCGCGCCGAGGCGGCAGGCGTCAGCTATCACGCGTACATGCTGGAACTGTTGCATACCGGGCGGCATCTGCAGGCAGCCGATACTCGCTCCATGCGGCCCAGCCCGAAGACCGCGAGCGACGACACCTCCGACTGAGCTGCCGCGCGCCGTCACTGTTCGGGCGCGAACGGTTCCGTCCCTTTGGGCGTACCATCGGCGGCAAACGTCAACTTTTCGACCTTGGCTTCCGCTTGTTTCAACAGCCGGTCGCAGTGCTGCTTCAGCACCTCGCCGCGCTCGTAAATGGTGATCGATTCCTCGAGCTCCACATCGCCACGTTCGAGGCGGCCAACAATACTCTCGAGCTCCTTCAAAGCGCGTTCGAAAGTCATGGCCTGAATATCGTCGTGGCGGGGCGCCGCATTGGCAGTCGTCATGGCACAAACCTTTCTTGGCGCAACCGGCGCGTCATCACCGACCCGCATCCATCAAACTGTCGACGTGGACAGCAACCGACCGTCCCAGCGCCGCCAGATCATAACCGCCTTCGAGCATCGAAACGATCCGCCCGCCCGCTTGTTTGTCGGCGACCTCGGCCAGTTGATCTGTCGCCCAGCGAAAGTCATCCTCGATGAGAGCCAAATTCGCGAGCGGATCGGCACGATGGGCGTCGAACCCGGCCGAAATCAGCACGATATCCGGCGCAAAATTGCGCAGCGCCGGTAAGATGCGGGCCTCGAACGCTTCGCGAAATGGCACGCCGCCGTCGCCGGGTCGCAGCGGCGCATTGCAGATGTTGCCGACGCCCACTTCGCCCAGCGCGCCTGTGCCGGGATAGAGCGGCATCTGGTGCGTCGAGGCGAAGAACAAATCCTTGTCGCTCCAGAAGATATCCTGCGTGCCGTTGCCGTGGTGCACGTCGAAATCGACCACGGCGATCCGCTCGAGACCGTGTTTCTTGCGTGCATACAGTCCCGCGATCGCAATGTTGTTGAAGAGGCAGAAGCCCATGGCCCGCGCGGCCTCGGCGTGGTGCCCGCACGGGCGGACCTGTGCGAACGCATTGTCGACACGACCCGCGACAACCTCGTCGACTGCCAGCAGACCCGCGCCCACAGCGCGCAATGCCGCTTCCCAACTGCCCGGGGACAACACCGTATCGGGGTCGAGACGCACGGACACTTCGCCCGGAGCAGGGCGCAGCCCCTCGATGGCCTCGATGTACTCCGTCGGATGCGCCAGCCCGATCCACGCCTTCACGTCGTCCCGCAGTGGCGCCTCGACCCGCTGCAATTGCGTAAACCGATGATCGGACAACGCCGTGTCGACCGCGCGCATACGGTCTGGCCGTTCCGGGTGGCCGGCGCCGGTATCGTGGAGCAAAAACGCGGGATGCGTGACGAGTAGCGTGGTCATGGCTCATCCGGGGTGGCGCGCGGGGAACGGATCGCCTCACGTTATCCCAATTCGCCGGCTTGAACGAGCGAACCGATGCGCGGGATGCCGTCCTCCGCCATCCCGATCAGGCGGCAGCCTGCGCCGCCACCATATCGACCTTGACGGGTCGCGATGCGCCAAACAGCATGCCCTGACCCAAAACTGCACCGAACCCGACAATCGCTGCGAGGTCCTGTTCATCCGCTATTCGTCCGACAACGAGGGTCAGCCCCATACCGGACATATGGCGACACAGATCTGATGCTGGAATGGCTCCACCCGGTGCAGGCAATCCCTCGAGGAAGACCTTGGCATCGAGCTTGATGAATTCGAAGCCGCTGGCCACCATCTGCTCGAAATCCATGTCGAGATCGGTGACCCCTTCCAGCGAGAACCGCAGCCCCAGCGCCTTCATAGTCGTAATTTCACCCCAGTGCGCTCCGGTAAACGCGCGCACGTCACCTTGCGCGAACGCCAGCACGAGGCGGCCATCCGGTGGCGCACCGTCGGCGAACAGGCCCGAAACCGTTTCGCGGAATCCGACATCGCCGAGCGAGCCGCCGTCGAACGACGAAAACAGGGAGCCGGTACTGCCACGCGCCCGCAGCCGCTCAGCCACTTTCGCCGTGCGTGCGAGCTTTGCCGAATCGATCTGCGCCAGAAGGCCGGCCTCGGCGGCGATAGGCCGAAAGTCCTGCGCCTCCAATTCGTGATGATCGTCGGTTCGCAGACGAACGGAGACTTCGAAGTGCTTTGCCCTGCGCTCGTCGAGCCCCATGATGGGATCGAGATAGACATCGATCCTCTCCGCCTCGATGGCCTCTGCAATGAGCGCGAGGCGACCATAGGGTGACGGCGGCCGGTGCGGCGCCGGCAAGGCGGAGCCAACGACTTCGAGGGAATCTCCGAGTGCTTCCGCAAACGTCGGACTGACCCGTTCGGGCATTTGCACCGATGCATCGATGCGTCTGAGATCCCCAGCGGCCGATCGCAACAGGGCTGCCGATTGCTCGATGGCCTGATCGGTTGCCGCGGCGACACGGTGCGCCTGCGTATCGGGCGAGGCTGGTGCCCGCTCATCATCCTCGGCCGACGCGGTTGGAGACTCGGTCGCCGCTGCGGCTTCAACGTCTTGCTCTGGCGCATTCAATCTCTCGGCGAGCTGCCGGATGATCACCTGCATAGACTCGAATTCGCGCGTATCGGCGCTTTTTGCAGACAGGGTAGGGCTGTCGCCGAGTTTTTCCGAACCCGGGTCATGCTCCTGCTCCAACGGAGGTCCGCTTATTGCGCTCGATGGCGCGATAAGTGCCACTTTCGGCGGCGCTTGGACTTCGGAAACATCATCCACCCCTGCGGCTAGCGCCACGTCGGCCGATGTCTCTGGCAACACGTCCGAGCCGGCTTTTGCGATGACCGTCGGCGATGGCATCACCACACGCGAACAGCTGCCGTCAGGCGCAAACCCGTTGCCGCTCGAAAGGCTGGGATATCCAGAGATCGACAGTGCGGGCGGTTGCGGCGGTGACCCCTTGGGCTCCGAACTCGACCCAGCCGCTTCTGTGGGTTGCTCCCCTTGCCGCATGGGCGGTCGCGCTGTGCGAGCGAAGCGCCGTGCCGGTTGGGTGGCGAGATCCGGGGCATTGTCGCGGCGACGCTCGAGCGCCAGCTGGAAATCCGCGACGCGTGCGGACAGCCGCGCAACGTCTGCTTCGAGTGCGAGCACCTCTTGCGCACGCCCAACCAGAAGGTGCAATGCCAGAAACCCGACATAGCCCAGACATGCCACCAAAATGGCCAGCACGAACCCCACCTCGAATTGCGCGTAGAGGCCCACACCGACCGCAACTGCAACCAAGCTCATCGCCACGAGGACGAAACTCTCCCGCAAACGGGCGCGGGGTGTGGCCTTCGGATTTTTGTTCGCTACGGCATCGTTCATGACAACTCGCTCGACTCGATTCGCATGCCCGATCGTGGGGCCCACCGGTCAATGTGATCAATGCTCGAGTGGCGGCTATCACCAGGAATTAAGCTCGGGTAGGTGAGGCCCGACGGACACAGGGCTACACACGCCCCTGATCATCGCCGTCATCGTCGTCATCTTCGAGCGGCATCACCACGACCACCCGGCCAGCGGCGAGATCGACTTCGGGAACGAATGCTTCCGTAAAAGGCACGAGTTCCGATTGTCCCCCGCCCGCGAGGCGGATGTCGAGGAGATCGCCGGCACCGTAGTTTTCGACGCCGACGATTCGGCCCACGACAGCACCATCCGGCGACACCGCCTCGAGCCCGATCAGATCGACGTGGTAGAATTCTTCTGTTTTGGGCTCGGGCAACTGCTGGCGTGCGACGAACAACTCCGTTCCCCGCAGCGCCTCGGCCGCCGTGCGATCGGCGATGCCAGCCACCCGCGCGATGATCCCCTTGGAACTGGCACCCACCAGTTTCAACTGGAATTCGCGCGTGCCCGACACATCCCAAAGCGACCCATAAGACGCGATATCGGCGGGGTTGGTCGCATAGGAGTGCACGACCACCTCGCCGCGAATCCCATGCGCTGCCGCAATGCGGCCGATGAGAATTCGCGACGGTTTAGGAGGCGATACGGTCACGCGCCCAACTCACGTCATTCCACCTTGGCTTCAGCGCTCGCGGCCTTGGCGGCTTCTGCGGCCTCCCGCTCCACGCGTTTCTTGCGTGGCTTGGCCTTCACCGGATTCGAGGGTTGCGTGCGCTTGTACAGACCGGCTTTGTCGAGAAAACGCGCCACGCGATCGGTCGGCTGTGCGCCGACGGACACCCAATACTTGGCGCGATCGAGGTCCAGCTTGACGCGATCGGCGTGATCCTTGGGCAACATCGGGTTGTGCGTGCCAATCTGCTCGATGTAGCGACCATCGCGAGGTGCTGCGGCTTCAGCAATGACGATGTAGTAATAGGGACGCTTTTTGGTTCCACCGCGCGAGAGGCGAATCTTGACTGACATGGGTCTTCCTTTCTGATGTGTGATGACGTGCGTGTCGATTTTTCGACAGATTGAGTGAGGCTGTGGCGTGTCGGATGTGTCTGGGGAATGATCGCTATTTTTTCTTCGGTCCTCCCGGCAGACCCGGCAACGTCGGACCCCCGCCGAGACCGGGAAGGCCCGGAAACAATCGAGACCCCCCGCCCAGACCCGGCAGACTGCCACCACCTTTGGGAGGAGTGATCGGAGGCAGTGCGCCGCCGGACTTCTTCGGCACGAGATCGCGAAGCTCTTTCGGCAACTGCTCGAGCGCTTTGGGATCGAGCCTAGCGAGTTCAGCCTGCATCTTTTCCAACTCGGCGGCACTCGGCGAGCCCATGCCGCCCATGCCGCCACCCATTCCCAGCGCGCCCGCCATCTTCGCCATCATGCCCGGATTTTTGCCGACCATCTTCATCATGTCCGCCATCTGGCGGTGCATTTTGATCAGCTTGTTGATGTCTTCGACTTTGGTGCCCGAGCCCGCAGCGATGCGACGCTTGCGCTTGGCATCGAGGATTTTCGGATTGCGCCGCTCGAGCCGCGTCATCGACGAGATGATCGCGCCCTGCCGCTTCAGCACGCGGTCATCGAGATTTGCCGATGCCATCTGCTGTTTCATTTTGCCCATACCGGGCAACATTCCCATGACGTTGCCCATGCCGCCGAGCTTCTGCATCTGCTCGAGCTGCGCCGCCAGGTCTTCGAGATCGAACGACCCCTTGCGCATCTTCTGCGCAATCTGCTGTGCTTTCTCGACGTCGATCGTCTCGGCTGCTCTTTCGACCAGGCTGATCACGTCGCCCATGCCGAGAATGCGGCCTGCGATCCGGCGCGGATGGAAATCCTCGAGCGCGTCCCACTTCTCGCCGACGCCGAGCAGTTTGATGGGCTTGCCCGTCACTGCGCGCATGGACAGCGCCGCGCCACCACGGCCGTCGCCATCGATGCGCGTCAGCACGATGCCGGTGATGCCGACCGTCTGCTCGAAAGCCGTTGCGGTGACGACCGCGTCTTGGCCGGTCAGCGCATCGACCACCAGCAGCACTTCATGTGGGTTCGTCAGGTTCTTGACCTGCGCCACTTCCGCCATCAGGTCCTGATCGAGCGTCGTTCGGCCAGCCGTGTCGAAGAGGATGACATCGAATCCGCCCAACCGCGCCGCATCTTGGGCGCGGCGCGCGATTTGCAGCGGCGTTTGCCCAGCCACGATCGACAGCGTATCGACGCCCGTCTGCTCGCCGAGAACGCGCAGCTGCTCCTGAGCGGCAGGCCTGCGCGTGTCGAGTGAGGCCATCAGAACCTTGCGACGCTCGCGGGTTTTCAAGCGGTACGCGATTTTGGCCGTCGTCGTCGTCTTGCCCGAACCTTGCAGGCCCACCATCAGAATGCCCAGCGGTGGTGCCGCCGCCAGATCGATAGGTTCGGCGTCCGACCCCAGCATCTCGACCAGTTCGTCATGAACGATCTTGACGACCATCTGGCCGGGCCGGATGGACTTCAAAACAGCTGCGCCCACCGCCTTGTTGCGCACCCGGTCCGTGAACGAGCGCACGACATCGAGAGCGACGTCCGCCTCGAGCAGGGCGCGGCGCACTTCGCGCATGGCCTCGTTGACATCGCTCTCCGAGAGCGAGCCACGACCCGTCAGTTTGTCGAATACGCCGGCAAGCCTATCGGAGAGGGATTGGAAGAGCTCGGCCATGGATCATGGTCCTCGTCGAATCGGAACGACCATCAAGCCCCCGGCACTTTCATCGATTGAAATTCGATCATGACGTGTTCCCGATAGGCCGGTCGCATCATCAATCGGGCATACCAAGCTTCCACGTGGGGCAGTGACGGACGTGCAATCGCCAAATTGAAGTACCGATACATGAGGGTGCCGACGACAATATCGGCCATCGTCAGCGCTTCACCGACCACGAACGAACGACCCGCAAGCTGACGCTCCAAGATCGAGAGTTTCTCACCGGCACGGCGGGCCGCGGCGTCGACTTGGGGCTGATTGCGCTCTCTCGAAGGCGTGCGGATGAGCTGGAGGAAACAGATCGTGATGAGGTCGTTGTAGATTTGCGTCAGCGACCAATCCATCCAGCTATCGGCGCGCGCGAATGTCATCTCGTCGGCGGGTGAAAGCGCGCCCCGGCCATAGCGCTGCGCCAAATGACGAACGATCGCGTTCGACTCCCACAGCACGAAGCCGTTGTCGTCGATCGTCGGCACCAATCGGTTGGGGTTCAGCAACGCATATTCCGGCGTGTCGAGGCCGCCGAACGGCCCCCCGAAGTCGAACCGCTGATGGTCGAGCCCGAGTTCGCCGACCGCGAACATGACCTTCTGGACGTTGATTGATGTCTTTCGACCCCAGATCTTCAGCATCAGCGCTTCGGCACCTCGTGTTCGACACACAAAACGAGAAACCGCCCGCGGGCGAGCCTTCGCCGGCGGACGTTGAACTGCTTGCCGCCTTGTTCGACGGATTCAGCAATCGACCCAAACCGGGTCGCGGCCGGACAATGGTCGAGCCGAGCCGGAATGTCAAACACCGACACATCGCATTGGAGGTCGTCGGCACGGCGTCACGCGATGCGCTGACCCGTCTTCGTCCAATCCGCCACGAACTGCTCGAGGCCTTTGTCGGTCAGCGGATGCTTGACGAGGGCCTGCAAGATAGCAGCCGGCACGGTTGCCACGTCTGCGCCTGCGAGGGCCGCTTCCTTGACGTGGTTTCCTGTCCGGATCGAGGCCGCCAGGATCTGCGTACTCAGATCCGAGTAGTTGTCGTAGATCGCCCGAATTTCCCGGATGAGCTGCATGCCATCGAGACCCATGTCATCCAAGCGGCCGATGAACGGCGAGACGAACGTCGCTCCAGCCTTGGCCGCGAGCAGGGCCTGATTGGCCGAAAAGCACAGCGTGACATTGACCATCGTGCCCTCGCCGACCAGCGTGCGGCACGCGATCAGTCCGTCCCACGTCAACGGCACCTTGATGGTCACGTTGGCGGCGATCTCGCGCAAAATGCGTCCTTCGCGAAGCATGCCCTCGGTGTCCGTTGCCGCGACTTCAGCTGAAACTGGACCCGGCACGATCTTGCAGATTTCTGCAATCACCTCTTTGAAATCACGGCCTGATTTGGCGATGAGGGACGGGTTCGTGGTAACGCCGTCGAGGAGACCCAACCGCGAAAGCGCCTGAATCTCGGCGACATCGGCCGTATCGACGAAAAACTTCATAGCTGGCCTCTTTCCCGGATCAATCCTCGAAAGGATCTTTCATGAGTATCGTGTCCTCACGCTCCGGAGATGTCGAGAGCAGCGTCACCGGACACTCGATCAACTCCTCGACTCGCTTGACGTATTTAATGGCTTGGGCCGGCAGGTCTGCCCAGGAGCGCTTGCCCTCTGTCGACGCATTCCATCCCTCGAGAGATTCATACACGGGTTTCAAGCGCGCTTGCTCGTTCATGCCCGCCGGGAACCGATCGAGACGCTGGCCGTCCAACTCGTAGCCGACACAGACCTTGATTTCCGGAAGCGGGTCCAAAATATCCAATTTTGTCAGAGCAATGCCATCGATGCCGGCTACTTTAACGACTTGGCGAACGAGTACCGCATCGAACCAGCCGCAACGCCGCGCGCGACCCGTATTGGTCCCGAATTCGCGGCCACGTTCGCCCAGAAGCCTGCCGGTCGCGTCAGGGTTGCCCTGCGCATCGAGCAGTTCCGTCGGAAACGGCCCTGAACCGACGCGTGTCGTATAGGCCTTGGCCAAGCCCAACACGGTGCCAATGGCCTTGGGCCCGATTCCCGAACCGGCCGCAGCCTGTCCGGCCACGGTGTTTGACGACGTAACGAAGGGATACGTCCCATGGTCGATGTCGAGAAGGGCGCCCTGTGCACCCTCGAAGAGGATCCGCTTTCCGGCCCGGCGCGCCCGATCGAGTGTGTCCCAAACGGTATCGACGTAGGGCATGATGTCGGGAGACACCGCAGTCAGCTCCGCAATGAGCTGATCGCGATCGATCAACGACTGTCCCAGGCCCCGCCGCAGTGCGTTGTGGTGCACGAGCAGGCGATCGACCTTGGGACCGAGATTCTGCAAATTGCGCAAATCCTGCACCCGAATGGCGCGGCGGCCCACCTTGTCCTCGTATGCGGGTCCGATGCCACGGCCCGTCGTGCCGATTTTCTGCCCTCCCGCCGACTGCTCGCGCAACTGGTCGAGCTCTCGATGCAGTGGCAGAATGAGTGTCGCATTTTCGGCCAGCTTGAGGTTGTCGGCGCCGACGTGAACACCCTGTTTACGCAGTGCCGCAATTTCTTCGACCAAGTGCCAAGGGTCGACGACGACGCCGTTGCCGATGATCGAAAGCTTCCCTGGACGCACAACGCCAGATGGCAGCAGCGCAAGCTTGTAGGTTTTGCCGCCTATGACCAGCGTATGCCCAGCATTGTGGCCACCCTGAAAGCGCACGACGATATCCGCGCGCTCGGACAACCAATCGACGATCTTGCCTTTGCCTTCGTCGCCCCATTGAGCGCCGATCACCGCGACGTTTGCCATTTGTTCCTCGCCCCCACTGGGGATCGATCCGACACACGGAAAAGGCCCCGGACATGCGCCGGAGCCTTTCAAAGGCTTATAGCGGCGATTCCTACAGGGGCAAGCGCGGCGCATCGCTCAATGAGCAGCAACTCTCACGTGTGATGCGCACGAATGATCCCTCACCGCCACAGCTTTCCCGCGAGGACGTCGCGGGGTCATGCCTCCGGGGTCGTGTGCATTTGAACGAAGACCGTTGGCCACGTGCGTTCTCCTCGCTTAGACTTCGGGCTTGGTGCCGATCTCCCGCAGACCGGCACGTCGACACGTCCCGGGCCCGAGGTGATCTCCATGGCAGAGCCTATCTCTATTGAATTTTCTCGTTTTTCTGCATTCTACAGTCCGCTGATCGCGGCGATTGCAGGTGGCTTCCTGAAAGACGAGGGCTTTGACCCGACATACGCTGTGGCGATCCCTGGACGATCGTCGATCGAAGCTGTGGCGTCAGGGGCTGTGCAGGTTGGGCAATCCGCGGTGAGCCAGGCCTTCACTTCGCTGGAAAAGGGGCAGAGGCCGACCGTGGCGCATTTCGCTCAAATCAACGAGATGGATGGATTTTTCCTCACTGGCCGTACGCCGGAGCCCACCTTCAAGTGGTCGAATCTCAAAGGTAAGCGCGTTCTCGTCGACCACGGCGGCCAACCGCTCGCCATGTTCAAGTACGCCTGCCAAAAGCGCGGGCTTGCGTTCGCCGACATCGTGGCCGTCAATGTGCCGTCGAACCAGATGGAATCAGCGTTTCGCGACGGTGAAGGCGATTATATTCACCTCCAGGGACCCCACCCCCAACAGCTCGAGCATGACAAGGTCGGGCATATCGTGGCGTCTGTTGGAGCGGCGATCGGACCGTGTGCTTTTTCCAGCCTCGTCGCCACGCGCGACTGGCTGCTGACCGACCAAGCAAAGCGCTTCATGCGTGCCTACCGTAAGGCCCGCACCTTCGTCATCAAGTCACCGGCCTCCGAGGTCGCGAAGGTCGAAGCCCCTTACTTCCCGTCGATCGACATCGGCGTTTTGACGCGCACGATTTCCGCGTATCAGAAACTGGGCAATTGGACACCGCACGTCGAAATCACGAAACCCGCCTGGGAGGCCGTGAACGACATCTTCC
>JANOHP010000135.1:0-2282 GCA_031406575.1 Hyphomicrobiales bacterium | reverse complement strand
GGCGGCTTCGGGTGCGAACCGTCGTTCGCACCGCAGCGGCAGGCACCGGGCACTCGGGTGCTTTCGCACCGTAACCGGGAGGCAGCCCCCGCATCGCGCGTCGGGAACGTCTCGAGACGCGCCCCCTCGGTGATGCGAGTGAGCAGAGGATACTGGAAGATTTGGAGGCGGGGATAACTTCGATAGAAATTTTTTTCAGCGCAGTGATACCCTCCTCCTCATTCTCGACGTTCGGGAGGCCCGCACATGCACACGCACTCGCTCCGCATCGGCATCGTGGGCGGCGGCATCGGCGGCTTGACGCTGGCCTTGTCCTTACGGCGTCGTGGCCTTGCCGCCGACGTCTACGAACAGGCCGCCGAGCTGCGCGAGATCGGCGCCGCCGTGGCGCTATCAGCCAACGCCACACGTGAGCTCGAGCGCCTGGGCTGCCTCGACGCCATCGCCGCCCAGTCCACCGAACCCAGCGAAGTGATCTGGCGTGGCTGGCGAGACGACGCCCGCATCGCATCTTTTCCAGTCGAACTGGAGGGCGCCTATCGCACCCGTTTCGGCGCGCCCTATTTCGGCATTCACCGCGCCGACCTGCAAAAGGTATTGGGCTCGGCACACGGCCCCGACCGCCTGCATTTGGGACACCGCCTTATCGGCATCACTGAACACCGCACCGGCCTCGAACTCACCTTCGCCAACGGACACCGCGCCGAGGTCGATATTCTGATCGGCGCAGATGGCGTGCGTTCGCAGGTGCGCCGCTTCATCGCCGGTGAGGAACGCGCCGCCTACTCCGGTACGAGCGCCTTTCGCGGCATCGTGCCCGTGCGCGATCTGCCCTCGCTAGCCGACCCCCGCGCGCTGCAATTCTGGATGGGGCCGGACGCGCATCTGTTGCATTACGCCATCGGCCCAGACGGCGGCGACGTTAATTTCTTCGCCGTCGTCGAAGGCCCCGCCCGCTGGACGCACGAGACCTGGACGGCGCCCGTCGAACCCGACGCCGCAACGCGCGCCTTTGCCGGCTGGCACCCCGCCGTCGTCGAGATGGTCGGCGCCGTCGCTCATGCCGTGCGTTGGGGGCTCTTCACCGTGCAGCCGATGCGAACATGGCGGCGCGGCCGGGCCGTGCTGTTGGGCGATGCGGCACACGGCATGCTGCCCCATCACGGCCAGGGCGCCAACACCACTATCGAGGACGCGATCACGCTCGCCGAACTGCTGCCCGCCCACGACATGGCCGACTTCGATGCCTGCGTCGCGCGCTACCACGACCTGCGCCGCTTGCGCACCCGCCTCATCCAGCGCAGCTCCCGCGCCACCAATCACGTGCTGCACCTGCCCGACAGCGCCGTCGGCAATCGCACCGCCTCCCTCGCACGGTTCGACGAGCGGTTCGGATGGATCCACGCGTTCGATGCGTTGGAGGAGGTGGGGGGTGGACGGGACTCGTAAGCCTACAGCACACGACGAGCAGGAGACCCTGCATTATTGCATGAACCTGTCGCCATCTTTGGTTAAGCCGCGCCCACAGTCACCGTCAGCCAGCAAGGAGATCGAACTCCGATCCCGAGCGATCAGATCATAAGCCGCCTGAAGCTGTCCGATTTTTTCAACGAGTTCCATATTTAGCGTGGCCGCACGGTCACTGGCCTCTTTCAACTCTCGCCGACGCAACTGACTTTCGACCATATTCTGCATGCGAACGATCAGTTCGACGCGATCGATGGGCTTGCACAGGAAATCCGTCGCACCGGCCTTCAAGGCTTGATGGAGCGTTTCCTTTCTCTCGTCCCAAGTCACTACGACGACAGGCACGTCCCGCAGCCGGTCGTTGTCGCGAAACTGACGTAGGAACTCCGTCCCACTCATTCCCGGCATCATGAAATCGAGCAGGACAAAGTCGGGCTCGTGCTCGGTGCACCATGCCAAAGCCAGTTTGGGGTCCGTAAATATCACAGCGTCAAGCGCCATATGCCTCAGATAACCCTTGATCAGCAAGGCATTCGATAAAACATCGTCGATGATCAAAACTTTTTCCATCTGGGATACCCTGGTGTTCAAACGGGCAATTCGATGCGGGCACAAGTTTCTCGGATCGCACATTCGAGCGGCCCAACATGACGTGCGACGGTCCCGACATCGGGTGAATACCACGCGATACTGCCAGCAATGGTCGCGATCCGAACGGCGCCAAAATTAAGCGCCATACCTGTGAGGCTGTGTGCTGCCGCGCGCGCGGCGTCCAAATCTTCAGCAACGATAGCAGCCTTGATCAGATTGAGGGC
>JANOHP010000091.1:0-3360 GCA_031406575.1 Hyphomicrobiales bacterium | reverse complement strand
GATAGCGGCCAGCCGCGATCAGAGCCTCGATTTGGTGATTGCGAGGTTCGACATCATCGCCATGAACCACGTCGGCCAGTGCAACATGCCAGTCGATGAAGTTGAAGCCGGGACTGGGAAACGTTGCGTGGGCGAAATCGTACACCTTCTGCCAGCGTGCCGCGTCGCGCGGATGCCCCGCCAGCTCCGCTCGCCAAAGGAAAGCCGGCGCATCCAGCATCTTGGCAAACAGCGGCGCGCGATAATCGTCCGCGCCGAAGGCTTTGTCGAACAGCCGCAGTCCTTCCTCGATGTCACCCTGCTCGAGGAGCACCAGCGCGAGATGCCAATGCAGGTGACCGTACAAGGTGGCGCCGCGCGGCAACTCGGTCTCGGCAATCCATGATCGGATGAATGCGACCGCGGCCGTCGTATCGTTGACCTCGTAAAGATAATGCGTCCAGGCATGCGCGGCGCCGGTATTTTGTGGCCGATCTGCCAGCGAGCGCTCGATCAGCGGTCGCGCCTGTTCTCGAAACCCCAGCTCGGACAATGCCATGCCGTAATGGCCGTTGAACCACCAATCGTTGCCGTATTGCGGAGCAAGGGCGGCCAGGAAATCCAACTGATCGCGCTCTCGATCCACTCGGCCCGAGATACCGATGAGGCCTGCGATGTTCGTCCCGGTCGCCGCCACAAGGGCATCCGTGGGCCAGCGAGCCACGTGTCGCCGCACCTGAGCCAGCGCATCCGAGGGCGAATGCAGCATCAGGTTGAATACTTCGACGTGGCTGGCGTCGCGCTCGGGCACGTCGGTGTACGCTTTCGCTGCGGCGATGGCGGCCCGGGCTCCGGCCATGTCGCTCGCCATTTGCAGCGCGCGAGCGCGACCGGCATGAGCCAGTGGGAAGTCGGCATCAGCGGCCAGCGCGCGATCGAACGCCGCGACCCCACCGTCCCATTGGGAGAGGATCTGGTCGCAGCCCTCGACATAGGCGTCCCGCGCGGCGGTGGACGTGGTGGTCAAGCGATTGCCGTAACGGTCGGTCTGCATGGCTTTCCCCTTGGCGTGGCAGCGTGGCGACGTGTTCTGCGCGTCGCTTGTGTCCGCATTCTTGCGCTATGCAGCTCGGCATTCAAATGCATAATGATGGGCCATTTCCATGCATCGATGGCATAGGATCGTCTTGTGGATCTGAAGCGCGTGCGCACCTTCGTCACTGTCGCAGAGCTTGGCAGCATCTCCGCCGCGGCCCAAAAACTGCGCATTACCCAGCCAGCGCTGTCACGCCAGCTGCAGGACTTGCAAGGCGAGTTCGGCATCCGCCTGTTCGACCCGGTGGGCCGGCGGCTCGAGCTCAGCACCGAAGGGATGGAGCTTCTGCCGGCCTGCCGGCTGCTGCTCAGGCAGGCAGATGATGTCTTGGAACAAGCCCGGTCTTTACGAGACGCAGAAAGCGGCGCGCTGCGCATCGGCGCCACGCCGCATTCCGCTGCCAATTTGCTACCCGGCTTCTTGCAGAAATTCGCAGTGCGCTACCCGCGTGTCCGGGTTGAAGTCATCGAAGCCGGCTCGTTCGATCAAACGGAGATGCTGCGCCGAGGAGAGCTGCATGCCATCATCTCAATGCGTATGAACGTCGGGCCGGCGGTGACGGGCCAGGTTATCGCCACCGGCCATGTCGTCGCGGTCTTTGACCCATCGCATTTCAATTTTTCGGACGGCGCCATCGACGTCTGCGCCCTCCATCAACGACCCGTGCTGATGTTAAGTTCAGCCTTTGGAACCCGACGCGAGTTTGACGCCGCATGCCAGTTGGCACGCGTCCAGCCTGTCGTAGCACACGAGAGCACGGCACCAGAAACCCTGCAGGCCCTGGCGCGCGTTGGCCATGGGATCGCAATATTGCCCACGACAGCGCGCCTTGACACAGATAATTTGAGGGTGAGCCCGTTGGTGTATCGCGAGCAGCTGCTGGCCATGGACCTGATGGTCTATTGGAGCATCCATCGCCGGCTGCCAGGCTATGCGCAGGTTTTCACGGACGTGTTGGGCGAACATGTTCGCGCGATCATCCCGCAACTGGGAGGCCTGCGCAAATCCAAACGACCGCGCAGACCGAAGGGGCCCTGAGCTGCAACGAGTGGCCACAAAAGGTGCTGTTCAGCGGACCGGTCGAAGCATCGGAAAGAGCGACGGTGCGCCCTCCGCCTCGATCAGTCCGATCTGCTCGAAGCCGTAGCGCCTGTAGAGCGACAGGTTCGCTGGGTTGGTGGACTCGAGATAGGCAGGAATGCCATCCCTGTCGCACTGCCGCAGACCTTCTTCTAGCAGCGCCGCGCCGAGACCTTTGCCCTGCCGCGCGGGGTCGACCGCAATGAAGGCGAGATGCCGACACGGCTCCACTGGATGATAACGGTCCATCTGTTCGAACAGCGAGAACAGCCGGTCGAGCTTGTCCGCTGCCACCGTCTTCTTGAACCAGGGGATCAGTCTCTCCTCGTCGGGATGCACCCCGGGCGGCAGCCAGAGTGCGGCTGCCGTGAAATCGTCGTTCCGGTAGGCCGCCGAGTGCTCGAAGGCCCGTCCACCGAACAGGTCGGCGACCCGAGGGAAATGCGCGAGGAAGGAAGCGGGCTCCGGGTAAAACCAACGAACGACAGGATCGGCGGAAAATCCGAGGGATAAGCAGGATAGAACCCGATCCGCCTCGGCACGGTTGGAAATGCTGAACATGGCGCCTCGCGACGAGAGTTCGAATGGCTTCACTGCGAGAATACGGATTGCGTAGGGGAAGCCCAGCGTTGATGACCGTCACTGGCCCTGGCTAACGAGCGCCGTTCATCTCGAGCCCTCACCATCCCGGGTCGGTTGGTTTCAGCCCCATCAGCACTTTTCCCGCCGTTTCATAATGAGCCGGGAAAGCCGAGTTGTGCTGAACTACGACGTGGACGTCGCGGAAATGCCGCTCCAGCGGATTTCGCGTGTAGATCGCATTGGTGCCTGCCGCGTGGAATACGATGTCGACGGCACGCACGGCTTCATGGATAGCGTGGGTTATCGCGAGCCTGGCATCGGCAATCTTTCGCGAGGGGTCCCGATCTCCATCGCAGACCGCCTGCCACGCCGCATCGACGGCGTGCACGACGTAGGCTCTCGCTGCGTTGAGGATGGCTTCAGCGGTCCCCACCCGCGATTGCACATACGGACGATCACGCAGCAAGGCCGTGGACTGGGTCGACGCGTCGCGAAGGGCAATGTCTACGAATGTGTCTATAGCACCCCGGGCAATTCCAAGCGCATTCCCCGCCGTGGTCACCCACAAGGCGACGAGGAAGAGACGCTGAGGAAGATGGTCGGGTCGCCGGCTGATTTTCGTG
>JANOHP010000062.1:0-14807 GCA_031406575.1 Hyphomicrobiales bacterium | reverse complement strand
CGAGGGGCTTGTTCGGCTCGTACAACACGGCGGCTTTCATGGCGCACTCCTGCGGTGTTTTCTATGCCGATCAGCATAGCGCGTGCGGACGATGGCTCAAGCGGTCTCGAAGTGACCCCAACGGCGACAATCTGTCCGCATTCGAGCCGAGATTGGCTCGATTTTCGCATGACAGAGGGCAGCACCAGTCAAGGAATACCACAATGGCACATCCCCAACAGACATTCGCTCCCAGGTCCAAATCGGCAGCCCTGCTGGATCAATATGTCGGTGCCAAATTGAAACAGGCTCGTACAGAACGCGGCGTCGAGGTCTGGCAGCTGGCCCAGAAGCTGGGTCTGCGGATCGATGTTCTCGTCGATTATGAACGCGGATATTCGCGTGTCTCGCCCCGCACTTTGGCCGAGTTTGCTCGCCTGTTCGGCATTGAGACGCGGTACTTTTTTGAAGGCTATCTGCAAAACAGAACCTAGTGAGGCCCTTCTCCCGAGCCGGCTTGTTTATTTGGCTCGTTCTCAGCTTTTGCCGGTGGGTCTCACTTTGATACGGCCCGGCTGGTCAATTTGATCCCTGCTTGCATCCCCGACCGCCCTGCTTCACTTTCGCCCCCAGGCGCCAACGACGCGCATCGAAGGGGCATGAAGGGCGATCATGAAGCACGATACCGAGAAACAAGGGCCGCTGGCGGGGCTCAAGGTCATTGACTGCGCGACTGTGCTGGCAGGTCCGATTGCGGGCATGGTGTTTGCTGACTTCGGTGCCGACGTGATCAAAATCGAGCACCCGGAAGGGGATGCTCTGCGCAAAATGGGTCAGTCCAAGGACGGCCACGGCGTGTGGTGGAAAGTCACAAATCGGAACAAGCGGGCCATCACGCTCGACCTGCATGAGGAGGCTGGCAAGGAGGCCTTTCTGGCGCTGGTCAAAGACGCCGACGTTCTCGTCGAGAATTTCCGTACGGGAACCCTGGAAAAGTGGGGGCTGGGCTGGGATGTGGTTTCAGCGTTGAACCCACGTCTCGTCATGCTGCGGGTCACCGGGTTCGGCCAAACAGGCCCCTATCGCTTCAGGCCGGGCTACGGCACGGTAGCGGAAGCATTTTCCGGCTTTGCCCACATCACCGGGATGGCTGATGGGCCGCCGACGTTACCGCCGTTCGGCCTAGCTGATGGCATTGCGGCCTACCATGGCGTCTTTGCGATCATGTTCGCTATTTACGAGCGTGACGTGCAGGGCTCCGGCAAGGGTCAATTCATCGACCTTGCGCTGTACGAGCCCCTTTATTCCTGTCTCGGCGCACAAACATCGACTTTTGACCAGCTCGGCGTCATTCAGAACCGCACGGGCAACCGGTCCTCCAACAACGTGCCGCGCAACGCCTACAAAACCAAAGATGGTCGCTGGGTGGCGCTGTCGACCGCCTCGCCCTCGATCGCGCGGCGGGTGCTGAACCTGTGCGGTGGTGAGGGGACAGCCGACGATCCGCGCTACGCAACGAATATCGAGCGCGTCAAGCGTATCGAGGAGGTTGACGGTTTGGTGGCTTCCTGGATCGGCGCACGGACACTTCGGGAGGTGCTCGATGCTTTCGAGAAGGTCGAGGCGGCTATTGGGCCCATTTACGATGCTGCCCAGATCCTGGAAGACCCCCAGTACCAAGCTCGCGAGAGCTTTACGACCATCGACGACCCCGATTTGGGGCCGCTGAAGATGCAGAACGTGTTCCCGCGCATGTCGCGCACGCCCGGGAAGGTTCGGTTTCCTGGGGCACGGCTCGGCCAACATCAGCATGAAGTCATCGATGAACTCGAGCGGGACGGTAAAATTTCGGCGCAAGCTGCGGAGCGGTTGCGGGCTATGGTCACCAAGACTCCACAGGCGAAGGTGACACGACGCGGCGATTGACGAATGCAGCGGGACTTGCCGCGGCAGGATCGGGAGTGCATATCAGGGGCATTCCACCCCGTAGCTTCACCCAAGTTCGGACCCGTCACACCGTGATGTCGAACCTCGATTACAATCGTAGCCAACAACTGCGCGACCCCGGTCGGATTGCGCTGCACGGGGCCGAAGCATTTACCGGAATGCGGCGTGCGGGCAAGCTCGCGGCGACCGCTCTCGATATGCTGGTGCCGCACGTGGTGCCGGGCGTGACGACCCAGCGGCTCGATGAGCTCGTCCTGCAGTTTGCGCTCGACAATGGGGCCATTCCTGCCACCCTGAACTATCGCGGCTACACGCACTCCATTTGTACGTCCGTCAATCATGTGGTCTGCCATGGCATTCCCAGTCCCAAGCCGTTGCGAGAGGGCGACATCGTCAACGTCGACGTGACCCTGATCGTCGATGGCTGGCACGGAGATACCAGCCGGATGTACACGGTCGGCGAGATTTCCAGGCGCGCGGAACGCCTGATTGCCGTCACTTGGGAGGCGCTGCTACGGGGAGTTGCGGCCGTCAAACCGGGCCGCACAACTGGCGATATCGGGGCCGCAATCCAAAATTTTGCGGAATCGGAGCGCTGCACCGTCGTGCGCGACTTCTGCGGCCACGGGCTTGGACGGGTGTTTCATGACCGGCCCAATATTCTTCACTACGGCGATCCAGGAGATGGTGTCGTCATGCAACCGGGCATGCTGTTTACGATCGAGCCGATGATCAACCTCGGCCGGGCGACAGTGAAAATTCTGCCTGATGGCTGGACGGCGGTCACGCGGGACCGCGAGCTGTCGGCGCAGTTCGAGCACACGGTTGGCGTCACGGCGGACGGGTGCGAGGTGTTCACTCACTCACCCGCAGGCTTCGACAAGCCGCCCTACAAAACCTGAAGATATGAATGCGATCGCGACGCGGTGGGGGCATGAGCGGGCGGCGAGGGTGGGACCAGGGATCGGATGACCAGACGCAGGCGAGCTTCGTCAGTGAAGCAGCGCCCGCGCTCGTCGTTGCTGTCGAGCCGGATGATGAACGCGCCGACCACCGCAAACGCCTGCGTCAGCGGTTTCGATTGGGTGGCCCGGATGCACTTCCTGATTACGAGCTGCTCGAAATGATCCTGTTCGGCGCCTTTCCGCGCGGTGATACGAAGCCGCTTGCAAAACGATTGATCGCGCGCTTCGGCTCCTTTGCGCAGGTCGTCAATGCGTCGCCCGAGCGCTTGAAAGAGGTCTCGGGATGCGGCGAACGCGTCATCGATGAAATCAAGATGGTGCGGACCGCGGCTCTGCGCCTGATGCGCGGCGAGATCATGGGACGCCAGGTGCTGACCTCCTGGTCTTCCGTCATCGACTATCTCAAGGTGGCGCAGGGCCATGATGATCGCGAACGCGTGCGCATTCTGTTCCTCGACAAGAAAAATCAGTTGATCGCCGACGAAGTGCAGCAGGAGGGGACTGTCGACCATGCTCCCGTCTACGTGCGAGAAGTCGTGCGCCGCGCCATCGAGCTCGCATCTACGGCCATCATCCTCGTCCACAACCATCCCTCCGGCGATCCGACCCCATCGCGCGCCGATGTCGACATGACGAAGCTGATCATCGAGGCCGGCCGACCGTTGGGTGTGACGGTCCACGATCACATCATCGTCGGGCGGATGGGGCATTCGAGCTTGAGGGGCTTGAAGCTGATTTGAGCTGTCGCGCCGCGCCGACAGGCCCCTGCGGCCGATTGGCGGAGCGGATTGCTTCTCGGGCGAGCCGGCGCCAGAACTCCGCTCGAGGTCGGATCAGAGGTATCGTCGATGCGATCTCTGGTCGTGAAGGGCGCACGGATCGGGAGGCATGCATGCTGACGGTATTTCTGGCGCCCGACTCTCTGGGTCACATTGCCAACATCGTCAAAGGCTACGCAATCGCCATCGGCATCGCGATTGCAATCGGTTTCGTTTGGGTGTGGTGGGCCCACCGCCAGCGTGAACGTCGACAGGATCTCGCCTTACGGGCAAACACCGTTTGGGGCCGTTGGCTCCGTCTGGCGATTGCCCATCCCGAACTCGCAGAGCCCAGCTTGGGCACCCTGTTGGCACCCGCAGAGACTGTGCGGTATAGAGCCTTCGTGGCAACACTGCTGACCGCAGTCGAAGAGGTGCTGTTGCTTGCGGATCAGCCTCGCTGGCGAGACGCCATTTTGCGCCAACTCGAACCGCATCGCTCCTACCTCGCGTCCGATGACTTTCGAGCCACGGGTCTGACGACCTGTTCGCCCGCCGTCCGTGAGCTGATTATATCGCTGACCAAGGGTGTCTGACATGTTTTCGGATGGACCACCCTGCGACGAGGCGCGCAGCCTCCGGGCCCCCAAATAGCGCCGTGTTGGGTTGTTCGCAGGCCTCAAACCATGTAGAGCCAGTCTCGCCGCAAGCCTCCGCGCGCGCTGTTCGCGAGCGTGGACGGATGTCATGGAAGCGGCAGGGTTGGGCACGCTGCAATGTGCCCGTCGAATTGAAAGCTGGGGTCGGTGACTCCGAGGTTCGACGGGACGCGACGATCCAGGCGACAGGGCTCGAGAATGCCGAAGAAATTGATCATCGACGGCACCGAAATCGAGGTCGACGACGGCATTACGCTCTTGCAGGCGTGCGAGCTGGCGGGCGTCGAAATCCCGCGCTTTTGCTATCACGAACGCTTATCGATCGCTGGCAATTGCCGCATGTGCCTCGTCGAGGTTGCGGGCATGCCCAAGCCGCAAGCGTCGTGTGCCTTGGGCGTCAACGATCTGCCCCCCAACCGTGACGGCAGCCCCAAAGTGATCAACACGCGCACGCCCGTCGTGAAAAAGGCGCGCGAAGGGGTGATGGAATTTCTGCTGATCAACCATCCGCTGGATTGCCCGATCTGCGACCAGGGCGGCGAATGCGATCTGCAGGACCAGGCGATGCGCTACGGCGGCGGTCGCTCGCGCTACGACGAAAACAAGCGGGCCGTCGAAGAAAAATACCTCGGGCCCCTGATCAAGACGTTCATGACGCGCTGCATCCAGTGCACGCGCTGCGTCCGTTTCATGACCGAGGTCGCCGGCGTCGAAGAACTCGGCGCAATCGGGCGTGGCGAGGACATGGAGATCACGACGTACCTCGAGCAGGGTATGTTGTCGGAGCTGTCCGCCAACGTGGTCGATCTATGCCCGGTCGGCGCGTTGACGCATCGGCCGTGGGCTTTCAATGCGCGGCCATGGGAATTCATCAAGACGGAAACGATTGATGTGATGGACGCGATCGGTTCCGCGATCCGGGTGGATGTGCGAGGCCGCGAAGTCATGCGCATCCTGCCGCGCAACAATGATGCGGTGAACGAGGAGTGGATTTCCGACAAGACGCGCCACATCGCCGACGGGCTGCGCACGCAGCGGCTCGATCAGCCTTACGTGCGCCGCGATGGCCGGTTGCAGGTCGCCACTTGGGATGAAGCGCTGGGCGTCGTCGCGGCCAAGCTCGCCGCCGCTGATCCAACGCGCATCGGCGCCATTGCCGGAGACCTTGCGGGCGCTGAGGAAATGTTCGCCCTCCAGGATCTGTTCGGTCGTCTCGAGGCCACGAGCCTGGACTGTCGGCAGGATGGCGCCAAGTTCGATCCGTCCCAGGGCCGCGCGACCTATCTCTTCAATTCCACGATCGAAGCCATCGAGCAGGCCGACGCCATCTTGCTCATCGGAACCAATCCCCGGCTCGAAGCGGCTGTCCTCAACGGTCGGATTCGTAAACGGTGGCGTCAGGGCGGACTACAGATTGGCCTCATCGGAGAGGCCGCAGCGCTGGCCTATCCGTACGACCACATCGGAGCCGGAGCCGAAGGTCTGACGGGAGTGGCCGAGGGTAAGGCGGCCTTCGCAGGTGTGTTGCGGCAAGCCAAGCGGCCGATGGTGATCGTCGGCGCAGGCGTCGCGGCGCGCTCCGATGGCAGGTCAATCCTTGCGTTGGCGGCGCGGATCGCCACCGATGCCATGCGCGAAGCCGGTCCCGGCTGGAACGCCTTCAATGTGCTGCACACGGTCGCATCGCGGGTGGCGGGGTTGGACTTGGGATTTGTGCCCGGCGCGGGTGGGCGTGATGTCGCCGGCATGCTGAACGGCGACATGGATGTGGTTTGGCTGCTCGGCGCCGATGAAATCGACATGACGCGGTTGGGTCGGACTTTCGTCGTCTACCAGGGCAGTCATGGCGATGCCGGCGCCCATCGCGCCGACGTCATTTTGCCCGGCGTCGCCTTCACCGAAAAGGCCGCGACGTACGTCAACCTCGAAGGGCGCGCGCAACAAACGCAGGCCGCTACTGCCGCCCCGGGCGAAGCGCGCGAGGACTGGCGGATCATTCGGGCGCTGTCGGATACCGTCGGAAAGCGCCTGCCCTACGACACGCTCGCGGCGCTTCGTACCGCGATGGTCAAGGCGGTCCCATCTCTGGGCCGTCTCGATGCGGTCGCACCGGCCTCCCTTTCGGCGGTCGATGCACTCGCCATCCGCACGGGGGAGCTCGATGCGGCGCCGTTCCGGTCGGCGATCGTCGACTTCTATATGACGAACCCGATTGCGCGAGCCTCGACTATCATGGCGGAGCTCAGTGCGATCAATGCCGGCGTCACGCGCGAGCGGGCTCAGGCGGCTGAATAAATCACGATGCGCGTGGTCGCCGTATGAGCGGCGCACGCGAATAAAAGAGGTACGGACGCGCGCATGCAGGCTTTCTGGAACGAGTGGGGCGCCTCCATACTCTGGCTGGCCTGGACGGCTGGCATGAGCGTGCTCATGCTGACGTCGCTGCTCGTTATCGTGGCCTTTCTGCTGCTAATGGACCGCAAGGTGTGGGCCGCCGTGCAACTGAGGCGCGGCCCCAACGTCGTTGGACCGTTCGGCCTTCTGCAATCGTTCGCCGATCTTCTCAAGTTCGTGCTCAAGGAGCCGATCATCCCGGCAGGCGCCGACAAGGGCGTGTTCCTGCTCGCTCCCATGGTGACGGCGATCCTGGCGCTGGGCGCATGGGCTGTGGTGCCCGTGTCGGAGAACAGTTGGGGGCGCTGGGTCATCTCGGACCTCAACGTCGGCGTCCTCTACATCTTCGCCATCTCGTCGCTGGGCGTCTACGGCATCATCATGGCGGGCTGGGCTTCCAACTCCAAGTACCCGTTCCTCGGCGCGCTGCGCTCGGCAGCCCAGATGGTGTCTTACGAGGTGTCGATCGGCTTCGTCATCATCACGGTGCTGTTGCTCGTGGGCTCGCTCAACCTGAGCGTCATCGTCAACGCCCAGCAGATCGGCCTGGGCACGCGCCTCGGGTTGCCGCCGTCGCTGCTCGACTGGCATTGGCTGGTGCTGTTTCCGATGTTCGTCGTGTTCTTCATCTCGGCGCTGGCGGAGACGAACCGCCCGCCGTTCGATCTGCCGGAAGCGGAGTCCGAACTCGTCGCCGGCTTCATGGTCGAGTATTCCTCGACGCCTTATCTGCTGTTCATGCTCGGCGAGTACGTGGCCATCGTGACCATGTGCGCGCTGACCACGATCCTGTTTCTGGGCGGCTGGCTGCCGCCGATCTCGGTCGCGCCGTTCACCTGGGTGCCGGGGATCATCTGGTTCATCGCCAAGATCACATTCGTCTTCTTCATGTTCGCCATGGTCAAGGCCATGGTGCCGCGCTACCGCTACGATCAGTTGATGCGACTGGGATGGAAGGTGTTCTTGCCGCTGTCGCTGGCGATGGTCGTGATCGTGGCGGGCATCCTGCAGTATGGGCCGGCAACATGGGTGCGGTGATGATCGATGCGGAACAAATCGACGGGGGAGTGACGCGGTGAGCATCGCATCCGGCGCCAAATCGCTGCTGCTGAAGGAATTCGTCTCGGCGTTCGTCCTGACGATGAAGTATTTCTTCCGCCCGAAGATGACGCTGAACTATCCCTTCGAGAAGGGACCGTTGTCACCGCGCTTTCGTGGCGAGCACGTATTGCGGCGCTATCCCAACGGTGAAGAGCGCTGCATTGCCTGCAAGCTGTGCGAGGCGATCTGCCCCGCACAGGCGATCACGATCGAGGCCGGCCCCCGCCGCAACGACGGCACGCGGCGTACGACACGCTACGACATCGACATGGTGAAATGCATCTACTGCGGCTTGTGCCAGGAAGCCTGCCCGGTCGATGCCATCGTCGAAGGCCCGAACTTCGAGTTCGCCACCGAGACGCGCGAAGAACTCTACTATGACAAAGATCGCCTCCTCGCCAATGGCGACCGCTGGGAACGCGAGATTGCGGCGAACTTGAAGGCTGATGCGCCGTATCGGTGAGGCGCTAGAGAGAATTGACACGATGACACTCGCCGATGTCTTCTTTTATCTGTTCGCGGCGTTGACCGTGGTCTCCGCCGTGATGGTGATCCTGGCGCGCAACCCTGTGCATGCGGTGCTGTGGCTGATCCTGGCGTTCTTCAACGCGGCGGGCCTCTTCGTGCTGCTGGGCGCGGAATTCCTGGCGATGATCCTGGTCGTCGTCTATGTCGGCGCGGTCGCGGTGCTGTTCTTGTTCGTCGTCATGATGCTCGACGTGGATTTCGCCGCCCTACGCGCGGGGTTCGTGCGCAACGCGCCGATGGGTGTCACGGTGGGCGCGATCGTGCTGGCCGAGCTGGTGATGGTGCTCGGTTTCCGGTTCGCAGGCGTGTTACCGACGGGACCACGCGCCGCGCCGCTGACGGCTGGCGTCTCCAATACGGAGATGATCGGGCGCATCCTCTACACGGAACCCTATGTCTTTTACTTCCAGGCCGCTGGCCTGATCCTGCTCGTCGCCATGATCGGCGCCATCGTACTGACGCTGCGCCACAAACCCGGCGTCCGCCGCCAAGACATCGCCCAACAGAACGCCCGCACGCCAGAGACGGCGATCGAGGTGGTGAAGGTGGGGAGTGGGGGCTACACGATCCCGGAGACGCGCACGAGTGGAGTGCCGGAGACGACGGTGAAGGAACGGACATGATGGAATGCGCGACCGGATCCCCTCTCCCCGTCACTGCACGTGATGGGGAGAGGGTTAGGGTGAGGGGCAGAAGCTCACTCCGACGTGGCGAATTTGGCAGCCCCTCACCCCGACCCTCTCCCCATGCGAGAACAGGGCATGGGGAGAGGGGGAAGTGGGGTGTCGTGGTGGGGGGTCGGATAACATGACCGTCACACTCTCCCACTATCTCGTCCTCTCCGCGATCCTGCTGACGATCGGGGTGTTCGGGATTTTTCTCAACCGCAAGAACGTCATCATCATCCTGATGTCGATCGAGTTGATGCTGCTGGCGGTGAACATCAACTTCGTCGCGTTCTCGAGCTATCTGGGCGATCTCGTCGGGCAGCTCTTCGCGCTGTTCGTGCTGACGGTCGCGGCGGGAGAAGCCGCCATCGGCCTCGCCATCGTCGTCGTCTACTTCCGCAACCGCGGCACGATCGCGGTGGAAGACGTGAATATGATGAAGGGGTGAGAAGGAAGGGAATAGGGAGTGGGGAATAGGGAGTAGAATGTGGCTTTGGTGCTGTCGTACCGGGATCTCGTCGTCTGGCAGAAGGCTATGGCGCTTGCTGTGGCCTGCTACAAGGCAACCCGGACTTTCCCAGCATCGGAGACTTACGGGATGGTGAGCCAGATACGCAGGGCGGCTGTTTCGATTCCTGCGAATATCGCTGAAGGGAATGGTCGCGAAATCACCGGATCGTATATCCATTCCCTGCGAATCGCCCAAGGGTCGTTGAAAGAACTCGAGACGCACGTGCTGCTGTCGAACATGATTGAACTGATGGAGAAAGAAGGCTCTGAGCGGCTGCTTGCGGACTGCGAGGAAGTCGGCCGAATGTTGCGGGCGCTCATCAGAGCCCTTCAGGAGAGAAGTACGGCACAATGACTTATTCTCGATCCGCTACTCCCTACTCCCTATTCCATACTCCCGCGAGCGCGAGCGAGCCCAATGATTTATAAGTCCATCCTCTTTCTCCCCATCATCGGCGCGCTCATCGCTGGCTTCTTTGGCCGCGTCATTGGCGAGCGGCCCTCGGAGCTCGTGACGTCGGGTTGCCTCATCGTGTCCGCCGTCCTGTCGTGGGTCGTGTTCTGGCAGGTGGGCATCGGGCACGAGACGGCGAAGGTCCCGTTGATGCGCTGGGTGACGTCGGGCGATCTCGACGTGTCGTGGGCGATCCGGGTCGATACGTTGACGGCCGTCATGTTGGTCGTGGTGACCACGGTATCGGCGCTCGTGCACATCTATTCGATCGGCTACATGCACGAGGACGACAGCCGGCCACGGTTCTTCGCCTATCTGTCGTTGTTCACTTTCGCCATGCTCATGTTGGTGACGTCCGACAACTTTCTGCAGCTCTTCTTCGGCTGGGAAGGCGTGGGGCTCGCCTCCTACCTGCTGATCGGGTTCTGGTATCACAAGCCGGAGGCCAACGCGGCCGCGATCAAGGCGTTCGTCGTCAACCGTGTGGGTGACTTCGGGTTTGCGCTCGGCATCTTCGGCATCTTCTATGTCTTCGGCACCATCAGCTTCGATCAAGTGTTCGCCGATGCCGCCGGACAAGCTGGCAAGACGATGCAATTTCTGGGCTACCAAGTCGACGTCCTGACGTGCCTGTGTCTGCTGCTGTTCCTGGGCGCGATGGGCAAGTCCGCGCAGTTCCTGCTGCACACCTGGCTGCCCGACGCCATGGAAGGTCCGACGCCGGTGTCGGCGCTGATCCATGCGGCGACCATGGTGACGGCTGGCGTGTTCATGGTGGCGCGTTTGTCGCCGCTCTTCGAGTATGCGCCGCGCGCGCTCGAGATCGTGACCTTCATCGGCGTGCTGACGGCATTCTTCGCCGCCACCATCGGCCTCGTGCAGAACGACATCAAACGCGTCATTGCCTATTCGACGTGCTCGCAGCTTGGCTACATGTTCGCGGCCTGCGGACTTGGCGCGTACGGCGCGGGTATCTTCCACCTCTTCACGCACGCGTTCTTCAAAGCGCTGCTGTTTCTCGGTGCGGGCTCGGTCATTCACGCCATGCACCACGAGCAGGACATGCGCCGGATGGGAGGCCTTCGATCCCACATTCCGATCACCTGGGCCGTGATGTTTATCGGAACTCTGTCGCTCACCGGCGTCGGCATTCCTCATCTGGTCGGCTTTGCCGGGTTCCACTCCAAGGATGCTATCATCGAGGCCGCCTACGCCGGTCACACGGTTGGCAACTACGCGTTCTGGATGCTCGTGGCCGCAGCGTTCATGACCTCGTTTTATTCGTGGCGGTTGATGTTCATGACCTTCCACCAGCCCGCGCGCTGGGGCCACGACGCGCATGATGTGCACGCCAGCAAAGGGCATGGCGATGGTTATCACGACGACGACCATCACGAGCCGCACGAAAGCCCGTGGGTGATGCTCGTGCCGTTGCTGCTGCTGGCCTTGGGGGCGGTGCTGGCGGGCGTCGTGTTCCAGAAACTCTTCATCGGCACGACGTCGGTGGCCGGCGCAACGGACCCCTATAAGCTGTTCTGGGGGAAGGCCCTGTTCGAAGGCAAGGACAACCACATTCTGCACGCCATGCACGCCATTCCAGGCTGGGTCGGCTGGGCGCCGTTCGTTGCCATGGCAGCCGGTTTCGGTCTTGCCTACCTCTACTACATCGTGGCGCCCTGGTTGCCGGAGGTGACGGCGCGGACATTCCGCCCGCTGTACCTCTTCCTGCTCAACAAGTGGTACTTCGACGAACTCTACGATTGGCTGTTCGTGCGACCTGCAAATGCTGTTGGCCGCATGCTCTGGAAGCGGGGTGACGGCAACACGATCGACGGCATCATCGATGGAACGGCGTCGGGCGTTGGTCACGTGACAGGCCGCGTGGTGAAATTGCAGTCGGGCTACATCTATCACTACGCTTTTGCCATGTTGATCGGGGTAGCGGCAATCAGCACGTGGTTCATGCTGGGTTTCGGAGGCATCCGATGAGCACCGATGGAATTCTGCTCTCGGTCGTCACGTTCTTCCCGTTGGTCGGGGCGATCGCGATCGCACTCCACAACCCGGAAGCCAAATCCAGCGCCCGCTGGATCGCGCTGTGGACGACGGTGCTGACGTTCGCGCTGTCGCTGCTGATCTGGATTTGGTTCGACAAGTCCAATCCCGGCTTCCAGTTTGTCGAAGAGCGCGCCTGGCTCGGGCCGATCAAATACAAGATGGGGATCGACGGCATCTCCATGCTGTTCGTCATCCTGACGACGTTCCTGATGCCTCTCTGCGTTCTTGCGAGCTGGGAGTCGATCGAAGACCGCGTCAAGGAGTACATGATCGCGTTCCTCGTTCTGGAAACGCTGATGATCGGCGTGTTCTGTGCGCTCGACCTCGTGCTGTTCTACCTGTTCTTCGAGGGCGGCCTGATCCCGATGTTCTTGATCATCGGGGTTTGGGGCGGCGCGCGGCGCGTGTATGCGAGCTTCAAGTTCTTCCTCTACACGCTGCTCGGCTCCGTTTTGATGCTGCTCGCCATGATGGCGATTTACTTTCAGGCCGGCACGACGGATATCGCCGTACTGATTGAGACGGCAAAAATTCCGGTCGGCATGCAGTGGTGGCTGTGGCTGGCCTTCTTCGCCTCGTTCGCGGTGAAGATGCCGATGTGGCCGGTGCACACGTGGTTGCCCGACGCCCACGTGGAAGCGCCGACGGCAGGTTCGGTGATCCTGGCGGCCGTCCTCCTCAAAATGGGCGGCTATGGCTTCCTGCGCTTCTCGGTGCCGCTGTTTCCGATCGCTTCGGAGCAGTTGGCTCCGTTCGTCTTCACGTTGTCGGTGGTGGCGATCATTTACACGTCTCTGGTGGCGTTGGCACAGGAAGACGTGAAGAAGCTGATTGCGTATTCCTCCGTCGCCCACATGGGCTACGTGACGATGGGGATTTTCACCTTCACGCAGCAAGGCGTCGACGGCGCAATTTTCCAGATGCTGTCACACGGCATCGTCTCGGCGGCGCTGTTCCAGTGCGTCGGCGTCGTCTACGACCGCATGCACACGCGCGAGATCGCGGCCTACGGGGGGCTCGTGCAGCGCATGCCGATCTATGCGTTCTGCTTCATGGTCTTCACCATGGCCAACGTCGGCCTGCCCGGCACCTCGGGCTTCGTCGGTGAGTTCCTGACGCTCATCGGCGCGTTCAAAGCGAATACGTGGGTCGCTTTCTTCGCCACAATCGGTGTGGTCCTTTCTGCAGCTTATGCGCTGTGGCTCTATCGACGGATGATCTTTGGTGTCATCGAGAAACCGGCGCTGCGGGCGATCACCGATATGGGGCCGCGCGAGATTGCGGTCATCGGTCCGCTGGTGGTGCTGACAATTCTGTTTGGCTTTTATCCTGCACCGATCCTCGATGTGACGGCGCTGTCGGTGAAGAAGCTCGTTGCTCAGTACGAAACGGCGGTGAAGACGTCCAAATCCGCCACGCTGCCGCCAACCACGCCCATTCGTTGACGACTTCCCCAGAGAGATCGCCGTCATGGCCGACCTGACTTCGACCGTTGCAATGCTGCTGCCCGAGCTCGTCGTGATCGGCGGCGCCATGGCGCTGCTCATGTGGGGTGTGTTTCGGCCCGAAACCGAAAACGAGGCCGAGCGGATCGGTTGGGCCGGGGTGGCGATCCTGGGCGTGGCGGCCGTGCTGCTGCTGACGATGACCGGGGGCCGAAGCTCGCTGTTTGCCGGCGGCTTCGTCGATGACGCCTTTGCCCGAATCATGAAGGTGCTGACGCTGATCGGCGCGGCAGGCACGTTGATCCTCGCGTTCGACGACATGCGCCAGTCGAAGACGTTGAAGTTCGAGTACCCCGTGCTCGTTCTGCTCGCCTCGGCGGGCATGATGATCATGATTTCGGCGGGCGATCTGATGTCGCTCTATCTCGGCCTCGAACTGCAGAGTCTGGCACTTTACGTGATCGCAGCCTTTCGCCGTGACGACGTGCGCTCCAGCGAGGCGGGCTTGAAGTATTTCGTTCTCGGCGCGCTGTCGTCGGGGATGATGCTTTACGGCGCTTCCCTGATTTACGGATTTGCGGGGACGACGGCATTCGTCGGCATTGCCAAGGCGGCGAGCGCGGCGGGAACCGGCCAGAACCTGTTGCTCGTTTTCGGGCTCGTGTTTCTGATGGTCGGGCTGGCGTTCAAAGTATCGGCCGTGCCGTTCCACATGTGGACGCCGGACGTCTATGAGGGCGCACCGACGCCGGTGACGGCCTTCCTGGCTGCGGCCCCGAAGATCGCGGCCATGGCGCTGCTCGTGCGGGTGTTGTCGACGGGGTTTCCTGGTGTCACCGCACAATGGCAGCAGATCATAACGTTCCTCGCCATCGCATCGATGCTGCTGGGCGCGTTCGGCGCGATCGGGCAGACCAACATCAAACGACTGATGGCTTACTCATCGATCGCCAACGTCGGGTTCGCGTTGGTCGGTCTCGCCGCAACGGACTCAGAGGGTGTGCAGGGCGTCATCATCTACATGGCCATTTACATGGTCATGACGGTGGGCACGTTCGCCTGCATCCTCGCGATGCGGCGCGAGCACGGCAATGTCGAGGAGATCGACGAACTGGCGGGCCTCGCGCGCACCCATCCCGGCATGGCGTTCGCGTTGGCGATGTTCATGTTCTCGTTCGCCGGCATCCCGCCGCTCGCGGGATTCTTCGCCAAGTTCTACATCTTCCTGCCCGCGATCAAATCGGGGCTCGTCGGCTTGGCCGTCATCGGTGTGCTGGCGAGCGTAGTGGGCGCCTACTATTACCTGCGCATCGTCAAAATCATGTATTTCGACGAGGCCAA
>JANOHP010000060.1:0-53198 GCA_031406575.1 Hyphomicrobiales bacterium | reverse complement strand
CGTAGGGCGCAATAGCCCCTTGGCGTATTGCGCCGGCCACAAACGCCACCCCTCCACCCCATGACATTGAGGTTTCGGTGATCGCGAATGACTCGCCGACCCGTAGGGCGCAATAGCCCCTTGGCGTATTGCGCCGGCCACGAACGCTACCCCTCCACCCCGCTCTTTCCACGATGGGTCTGTCGACCTCCACCCCTCCACCCCGTCATTCCCGCGTAGGCGGGAACCCAAGCGGCGCGCCACTCATTCGACGATAGGAGATCGCGATGCGCCAGTGAGAGCGCGTAGCGTTTCATCTCCGGGAGCCGTGGGTTCCCGCCTTCGCGGGAATGACGGAGAGATTGAGGTGAAGGTGGGCGCGAATGGCCCACGGACCCGTACGACGCTGAGGTTTCGGCGGGCGCCGATGGCTCGCCGACCCGTAGGGCGCAATAGCGTCTTCGCGTATTGCGCCGGCCACGAACGCCACCTGCGATGTCGAGATCGCGGCGGTGCAATACGCTTCGCACTTGCACCCTACGGGCATGCAAAATTTTCCGCCCGTGCCTCGGCACGTCGGTTGGAAAATAAAGCGAGGGGCACGGGGCGGTAGGGCCGCGGGTCCGACAGGTTTGGTTTGTGCGGGTCCCTTCCCGCCCCGTGAACTGCTGTCTTTCTCCACCCACTGTACCGTCGGATGGCGGCTTCGGGAGCGAACCGTCGTTCGCACCGCAGCGGCAGGCGCCGGGCACTCGGGTGCTTTCGCACCGTAACCGGGAGGCAGCCCCCGCATCGCGCGTCGGGAACGTCTCGAGACGCGCCCCCTCGGTGATGCGAGTGAGGGGAGGATACGGCAGGATTTGGAGGCGGGGATAAGTCGGACGAAAAATATTCGGCCATGATTAATTCGCCCGCGCCGCAGACGCGTGCCATAATTTCTAGGATGCTGCCATCGGCTCGAGTAAGAGCTTCTCGACGAGACGTCTGAGATCAGAAGGCGTCGTGTGCCCAGCCACCACCTCGTGGTAGCCGATACCGGCCCGTCGTAATGCCTCCTTTTTGATAGCATCGCGGGCTGCCGCGGCCATCTGATAGTGCCCAGCCCCCTGATACTCGATGGCATGTCGAGGCTGGCAGTTCTCGTCCACGAGAAGCAGGTCGACACGCTTAGAGTTTATGCAGCCGTAGGCGTCCACATCCTTGCTACGCAATATCTCACCTAGGGACACTTGCGCCATAACCTGCCAACCTGGTTTGCAGCCGAATACGAGACGATCGAGTTGCCTGAATACGCGCGCTTCGCCCTTGTTCAGAATTGCTTTGGCTGTGAACGTAGCCCCCATGACGATCCGCAATTGATCGGCAGCGTCCGTTTGTTGTTGGAGTTTCGGGGTCGTTGGTCCATTACTAATGTTTTGCTCTTTACCCGCCCGCTCCCATCTCTGGCGGCTTTTTCTTCGCCATTCCGGACGTCGCGTTGCGGAAAAAAATCGGTCGATAGAAACGCCGATAGAAATACCGATCAGAAGAACGGCGAACAGCAGAAGTCGAAAATCCGTCATTTCGATGATCTCGGACAGCATGCCTCTAATATGGCATTGTCCTTGTAAAGGGACTATTAACTCGCTCGAGAGGGGGAATGACTTCGGGTCTCACGACCGGCTAGCGCCCCTGCCGGCACCCGAGTTCCTCCGCATCGCCTCCGCCAACACGCTCGCCACGTGGCGCGGTGTGCGGCCTGTGCCGTTGCCAATCTGATGCCGACAGGAAAAGCCATCGGCGGCGATGACCGTGGTCTGCGCAGCCTTGCGCACGGCTGGCAGCAGCGATAGCTCGCCCATGGCCATCGACGTCTCGTAGGTCTCGGCGCCGTACCCGAAAGCGCCGGCCATACCGCAACAGCTCGTCTCCACCGTCTCGACGTGGAGCCCGTCGATCAACGACAGCGCCGCGCCGACCGAGCCCATCACGTCGAATGCTTTCTGATGACAATGGCCATGCAGCAGTACGCGGCCGCCGTCGCTTTTGGCGATGGGACCCGTGATGTGGCCAGCCTTCATTTCGCGCGCCAAGAATTCTTCGAACAGGAACGTGTTCGCGGCCAACGCGTCAGCATCGACCCCCAGGCGCATCGCCTGATGCTCGTCCCGCGTCGTCAGAACGCACGACGGCTCGAGCCCGACGATCGGCACACCGCGCGCTAGGTGCGGCCTGACGGCAGCCAGCAGGCGTTGCGCCTCCACCTTCGCCTCGGCAACGAGCCCCGCCGACAGGAACGTGCGTCCGCAGCACACGGGCCGCTCGCCGCGCCCCAGCACCAACGGCTCGACGCGATAGCCCAAGCGCACGAGCACGTCGCAGGCATCGCGCAAATTCTGCGGCTCGAAATAGGTATTGAACGTATCGGCGAACAACGCGACCGGACGGCCGTCGAGGGGTCCCACAGGTTCATCGAAAATGAAGGGCTCGCTCTTCCACGCCGGCAAGGGGCGGTGCGCTGAAAACCCCGTCACCTTCTCGGCGAGCCACGCAGCACCCGGCAGGCGATTGCGCAGGTTCAAAACGCCCGCCATGCGCGACGCCTGCTCGGCATAGCGCGGCAGCCACGCCACGAGCTTTTCGCCCAGCGACAGACCATGTTTGGCGATGCGCGCCGCCTGCACCTCGATCTTCAGGCGCGCCATGTCGACGCCGGTCGGGCATTCGCGGCGACACGCCTTGCACGACACGCACAGGCGCATGGCATCCGCCAAATCATCGGAGGCAAGGCCGCCGTCGAGTTGACCGGAGATGCCCAGCCGCAGCGTGTTCGCGCGCCCCCGCGTCACGTCGCGTTCGTCGCGTGTCACCCGGTAGCTCGGGCACATGACACCGCCCGCCACCTTGCGACACTCGCCATTGTTGTTGCACATCTCGACGGCGCCCTGCAGGCCGCCGGCACCACCCGTCCACGCCGACCAGTCGAGTGCGGTCGTGGTATCGGACACGTGATAGTCGGGTTTGTAGCGAAAGAGTGACCGGTCGTTCATGCGCGGTGCGCGCACGATCTTACCGGGATTGAGCAGACCCGTCGGATCGAACCGATCCTTCACTTCCTCGAAGATCTCGACGGTCCGGCGCCCGTACATGAGTTCGTGGAATTCGGAGCGCACGAGGCCGTCGCCGTGCTCGCCCGAGTGGGAGCCTTTGTACGCCTTGACCATCGCGAACGCCTCTTCGGCGATGGCGCGCATGGTGGCTGCGTCTTTCTCGAGCTTGAGGTTGAGCACGGGGCGCACGTGCAGGCAGCCCACGGACGCGTGCGCGTACCACGTGCCTTGCGTGCCGTGTTTTTCGAAGACGGCGGTCAACCGCTCCGTGTAGTCGGCCAGATGCTCGAGCGGCACCGCGCAATCCTCGATGAAGGAGACGGGTTTGCCTTCCGTGCGCATGCTCATCATGATGTTGAGGCCCGCCGCGCGCACCTCCCACACCGCGCGCTGGCCCGGCGCATCGGTCACCTTCACGACCGAGCCGGGATGGCCGAGATCACCCATCAGCGCCTCGAGGCGATCGAGCCGCCGCAAATTCTCCGCTTGATCGTCCTCGGCGAATTCCACGAGCAGCAGCGCGTCGGGCTTGCCGCGCACGTAGCTTTCCATGACGGGCCGGAACATGGCGATGTCACGCGCCAGCTCGATCAGCGTGCGATCGACCACCTCGACGGCGACAGGCCCGAGCTCGACGATGTGTTGCGGCGCTTCCATGGCTTTGCGAAACGTCGCGAAGTGGCAGATGCCGAGCGCCTTGTTCTTCGGTCGCGGTGACAGCTTGAGGCGGATCTGCTGCGAAATCGCCAGCGTGCCTTCCGATCCGCACAACAGCGTGGCGAGGTTCATGCGCGCGTTACTGCCCGTCGGCGGCGGCACCAGCGCATCGATGAGATAGCCGCCGACGCGTCGCGTCACATCCGGGAAGGCGGTGGCGATGTGGGCGGCTTCGCGTTCGCCGAGCGCCAGCAGGTCTCTGAGGAGAGTGGAAGCGGACGGTGATATCCACTCTCCCCAATTCCCTGCGCTGACCACGGACGATATCCCCTCTCCCCATTGCCCTGCTCTTGCGATGGGGAGAGGGTTAGGGTGAGGGGCAGACGCTTGTTCCGACAGTGCCAGTCGCCGCCCCTCACCCCGACCCTCTCCCCGCCAGCGGGGAGAGGGGGTGATCTCGCCGAAGCGCATTTTGCTCCCATCCGCCAACAGCGCGTCGATCGCCTGCACGTTGTCGCGCATGATGCCATAGCGGATCGACCGTGTGCCACAGGAGTTGTTGGCGGTCATACCGCCGATGGTGGCGCGACTCGACGTGGAGACATCCACGGGAAACCACAACCCCGTCGGCGCGAGCTGCCGGTTCAGCGTGTCGAGCACGATGCCGGGTTCGACGAGGCAGGTACGAGCCGCCTCATCCGTCTCGAGCACCCGGTTCAGATGCTTCGTGAAATCAATGACCAGCGACCGGCCAACCGTCTGGCCCGACTGTGATGTGCCGCCCCCGCGCGGCAGCACCGACACGCCGGCATCGCGCGCCATCTGCGCCGCGATCTCCACATCGGCTTGCGTCTTGGGAACAACCACGCCCACCGGCTCGATCTGATAGATCGACGCATCCGTGGAGTACCGCCCACGAGACGCGCGATCGAACATCACCTCGCCCTCGATTTCGCGAGACAGGCGATCGGCGAGGCGGTGGTCGGTGGGCTCAGCCCGCGTTTCGCGCATCGTCACTTGGCCGTCGTGAGAAATGCGGCGACGGGAACAGACCGGTCCTCTGCGATGGACCCACGCAGTGCTTTCATACGCTCGATCTCGTGCATCGTGCGGGCGGAGAAATAGGATTCGCCACAGTGAGGGCACGACACCATGGGGATATCCTCGATCACAAACAATGAAACGCCGCGTCCGAAGCTACGGGTGACCGTGCGATGCGAGACGCCCGATTTACCGCAGGCGTCGCAATGGTCATGCGTCTCGGTAGACAGTGAGGACGTAGAGCTTACCCGTCGGCCCGACTTTGATGACGCACGCTGCAGTTTGGCCATCGATCGTTGCTCCTTGGACAACATATTTCGTTTCGCGGGTCGTGCGGTCACGCTGTCGTTCGATGATCTCCCCTGAAAGGAGGATGCTTTCGAGGTCGAGGATCGTGAGGGTGTCATCTTCGAGTTCTTCCGCAGCATGAAGGGATACGGCATAATCCAGGTTGCGGACGCGTTCACGAAGCCTTGCGATTGTGAGCCGTGGCAAGTACGAACCTCGTTGTGGTCCATTGGATCGCGAAGCATACCATGGCAGCGCCATTCGACCCAAGCCACGGCTGGCGCTTAAAATTCGAGCATTAGGATGCCCCATGTCCAATGAACCCCGCCGTGCAGGCCGTCATTTCTTGCAGATTCCCGGCCCCTCTCCCGTGCCCGATCGTGTCCTGCGGGCGATGGATATGCCGGTGTTGGATCATCGGGGGCCGGAGTTCCAGAAGCTCGGGCACAAGGTGCTGTCGGGCTTGAAGTCGATTTTCAAAACGAAGAGCCATGTCGTGATTTATCCCGCGTCCGGCACGGGAGCCTGGGAAGCGGCCCTCGTCAACACCCTGTCGGCGGGCGATGCCGTATTGATGTACGAGACCGGGCATTTCGCCTCCCTGTGGAAGGCCATGGCGACGAAGCTCGGCTTGAAGCCCGAGTTCATCGGCTCGGATTGGCGCGCGGGCGTCGATGCCACCCTGCTCGAGACGCGACTGCGTGCGGACCCGGGTCACACCATCAAGGCCGTGTGCATCGTCCACAACGAGACCTCCACGGGGGCCACCTCGCGTATCGACGAGGTTCGCCGCGCCATCGATGCCGCCGGCCATCCCGCGCTGCTGATGGTGGACACGATCTCGTCGCTCGGCTCCGTCAACTATCGCCATGACGAGTGGGGCGTCGACGTATCGGTGGGCGGTTCACAGAAGGGCCTCATGTTGCCGCCGGGGCTGTCGTTCAATGCCGTGTCGGAGAAGGCGCTGGCGGTAGCCAAGACCTCCACCATGTCGAAGAGTTTCTGGGCCTGGGACGGGATGATCACCAACAACAAGAATGGGTTCTTCCCCTACACGCCCGCCACCAACATGCTCTACGCGCTGGCCGAAGCCATGGACATGCTGCACGAGGAAGGGCTCGACGCCGTCTTCGCCCGCCATGAACGACACGCCGAGGCGACGCGACGGGCGGTGCGCGCGTGGGGTCTCGAGATTTTTTGCACCAGTCCGCGCCACTACTCGCCCGTGCTGACCGGCGTCGTCATGCCGGAGGGCGTCAACGCCGACGCCGTCCGCAAGGTGATCCTCGACCACTTCGATATGTCGCTCGGCACGGGTCTATCGAAAGTTGCCGGCCGGATGTTCCGCATCGGTCACTTGGGCGATACCAACGACCTGACCATCTTAGGCACGCTGGCGGGTGTGGAGATGGGGCTGGGCCTGGCAAAGGTGCCGCACACGGCTGGTGGGGTAACAGCGGCCATGTCGTATCTGTCGTCCACCGCAAAGCCGTTTCCGGGCTGACCCGATAGGGGACCCCGGGCGATTCCAATCACCATCATCCCGGAAACGTGAGGCCCCTTGGCCGAACGTTATCCGGGAACCAACGCAAGGCGCGTGCGGAGCACACGATATCGCGTCCTTCGGACACTTTTCGTGCTGCCAAATTCCGGGAAACCAGAGGACTGATCTGATCTGCCTGCGCCGCCTACTTGCAGATCCGTCCCTCGCCATCGCGCCCGCGCCGCGCAAGGTCGAGGTGGAAATGATCGCGGTGGGCGGCATCGTAGTAAGGCCCGAGCACCGTCGAAAACGTCTCGCAGCTGCCCTGGTGGACGTGCCGCAGAAAGTTGCGCTCGCGCAGATCGCCATACCAGCCCTGCTTGACGCTGATCCAGCGGCCGTCGGCCAATTGAAACGCCGACACATCGAGCGCGTTGGCATGCCCGTGCTCCGACAGGCGCGCGCCGTCGACGTGATTCATCGGCCGGCAGGAATAGGACGCGGCAACTTTGATCTCGACCACCGGCTGGCTGAAATTGCGCAGCGCCGCCGGCATCACGGTCGTCTGCATCCAGTACTCGACGGCGGGGATCATCGGGCAGCGCAGCAGGGCGGCGGGGCGCATGGCCACGCGTCCACTCAGTGCCGCCGTCATCTCGAAGGGTTGCGTCGCGCCGCAATGACCGGGGCCACCGAGGGCTGCCCGCTGCACGAGGAACGGGGTGGCGCGCACATGGCCCGAGCGCAGGCACTGCGCCTCTTCGGCCTCTCGCCACGGCTCATAGCGCGAGACGAATTGCGGCCCCGATTTGCCGCACCCCCACAGGAGCAGCAATCCACAGACGGCCAGAACGAGATGCACACACGAACGCGACCACATCGTCGGAGTGTGAACTTTTAGGGTTAATGAAGGGTTAATTGCCGGTTGCACATCCGTGCGTTCAGCCAGCTACCTTCCCTCATCTAATGCGCTTCCTACGTTGGGTCAAGCGCAGCGCGACCCAACTTCCAAGGTGTGCCGGGAAATGTTGGGTCGCGGCCAGTGGCCTTGACCCAACCTACGCCGCCAGGTCTTCGTTCGCGATTCACATGGCGTGGAATGCGCTCTTGCGCACAGATTGGTCGGCTTTTGGGCCAGACCGCTATCTTTCGCGATCAGGCGAAGCCGAAGCTGAGCTGCACAGGTGCTGTCTTTGCACGCCGCTTGGGTGATTTTTTCGATTGTTGATAGTCTGGCTCGTTGCGCGGCACGCCGGCCATTGCCAGCCAGCCCGCGATATCGAAACCGAGGTCGCTCAGTATGACTTTGGTGACACGGGCCGCGTGATCGTGATCGGCGGCCGACCACGCTGTCCGGCCGGCCTTGCGCATGCGTCGATTCGCGGCGTCCGCGCCCGCGCATCGTGCCAATCGCACAGCCTCGCTGTAAGACTTGACCCGCAAGATTCGCCCCTCCTGTAGCGCCGAGTTTGTACGCCTTGCGTTCTCCCGGTCAAGCGGCGATTGTGCGATACCGGCGTACGGCTGCAAGTGGTTGTTCGCCTTCCAGCAGATTGTTCATGTTATTGTGGACAATCGGCGTTGGATGCACAGTTGCCGCGCTGGTCATTCATTTCTACGATAGAAATTGTAAAGTGTGGGGTTGGTTGCTCGCATTATGAGGCGCTGCGCTCATTTTCGCATCCCTGTCAATTAATAACGGGAACTCGATCGATTGATTTGAAATTACCCCGCAATCGTCGACAGTCGAGATATCGCACCACCCCCCGCTCCATCAAATCTTCTGATTATACGCACCCACCTCAGGACACTTCGACAGGCGCGCGTCGATGTCGGCGAAGATGGCGCGCATGTTGGCGTCCGATGTGGGGCTTTCGACGACGACGACCAGTTCGGGTTTGTTCGATGAGGCGCGAACGAGGCCCCAGGTGCCGTCCTCCAGCACGACGCGCACGCCGTTGACCGTGATGAGATCGCGAATCCGCTGGCCTGCGATGACATCGCCTTTGGACGCGGCCGCCTGATACTGCGCCACGATGCGCTCGACGACGCCGTATTTGACCTCGTCGCCGCAGTGTGGGGACATGGTCGGCGAACCCCAGGTTTTCGGCAGAGCGTTTTTCAAGTCGGCCAGCGTCTTGCCCGGCGCCTGGTCGAGCATATCGCACACCGCCATCCCCGCCACGATGCCGTCGTCGTAGCCGCGCCCCAGTGGCGGCTGGAAGAAGAAATGGCCCGACTTTTCGAAACCGACCAGCGCCTTCTGCTCGTGCGTGTAGCGCTTCATGTAGGAGTGGCCGGTCTTCCAGTAGAGCGTCTTGGCGCCGTTGGCTTTCAGCACGGGGTCGGTGAGGAAGAGGCCCGTGGATTTCACGTCGGCGACGAAAATGGCATTCTCCATCCGACTGGAAATGTCGCGCGCGAGCATCACGCCGACCTTGTCGGCGAAGATCTCATGGCCCTCGTTATCGACCACGCCGCACCGGTCGCCATCCCCATCGAAGCCCAGACCCACGTCGGCTTTGTGCTGCACCACCGCCTCGCTGATGGCGTGCAGCATCTTCATGTCTTCGGGATTGGGATTGTAGCGGGGGAACGAGTGATCGAGCGTGCAATCGAGCGGGATCACCTCGCAGCCGATCGCCTCGAGAATTTGTGGCGCAAAGGCGCCCGCCGTCCCGTTCCCGCATGCGGCCACCACGCGCAGCTTGCGCCCGAGCTTGGGGCGGTCGCTGAGCGATGCGATGTAGCGCTGACCGAAATCGGGCACGAAAATGTAGCGGCCCCCATCGCGCGCTTCGGAGGCTCCCGACAGCACGATCTCTTTCAGCTCCGTCATGTCGTCGGGGCCGAACGTGAGGGGGCGTGACAGCCCCATCTTGATGCCGGTCCAGCCGTTGTCGTTGTGGCTCGCCGTAACCATCGCCACACATTCGACGTCGAGTGCGAACTGCGCGAAATAAGCCATCGGCGACAGGGCGAGGCCGATGTCATGCACTTCGCCGCCGCCCGCCATAATGCCGTTGATCAGCGCCTGCTTCACCGCGCCCGAATACCAGCGGAAATCATGACCCACGACGAAGCGGCGCGCGACGCCGCGCCGGCCGACCAGAGTGGCGAGCCCCATCCCGATGGCGTTGAGCCCCATCAGGTTGATTTCTTCGGGAAACAGCCAGCGCGCGTCGTATTCGCGAAACCCCGTCGGCTTGACCAGCGGCAAGCGTTCGAAATCGGCAGTATTCGGAACGAGATCAGCGCGGGGGATAGGCAGCATGCAATGGCCTCATGGGAATCGATGGCGCTCGATCCCTATACAATACGCTGGGCTCTGCCGCGTTCCGATTGCGACGATCCGTCCGCAAAATTGGAGATCGTGGGCGCACCGGTATACGGCCAAGGCAGGCCATCGTGTAAAGGTCACGCTGCGAGGCCCGAATTATTCCTGCAGGATCATGACCCCGCGGCTCATTTCCGCCTTCTCCAGGCGGCCGAGAAAACTCATGCCGAGCAAGCTTGTCGACATTGCTCCGCGCTCGGAGACGACGGCCTTCACATTGCGGATGACGATATCGTCGATCGACACGCTGTCGAGCGTGACGGGGGCAACACGCGCGGTGCCGTTTGCGGTCCCCACGATGCCCGTGAAATCAGCAGGCGTGACGTGAAGTCCCGCAGCGCGCGCATCGTCCCAACTCAGGGCGACAACTGTCGCGCCGGTGTCGACCATCGCGTCGATGGCGCGACCATTGATCAGCACCCGCGTTTCGAAATGGCCGCTACGGTTGGCGCGCAGTTCGACCAAACGATCAGAGCTTCGGCGCGTCCCGCCGCTGGTTGCAACCGTGTTGACACGGGTTTGCTCCACGGCGCGTGAATGTTCGGGTGCTTGGCCGGCTATCGTCGCGCCGATCCCGTCTTTGTTGACGAAGGCAACCGCTGCCAAGGCAGCAGCGCCGAACCACAGGCCGGCGACCTTCATTACGTTGATCGTTGCGAGAGAGTACGCCATGGGCACATTCCACGAGCGGCACAGCCCGCTCGGCAGCTGTCGAGGCGTCAGTTCCTGAACGTCAGGAAATCCCCGGCAAATTCATAGGACCGCAAACGGCTTAAGAAACTCATACCCAATAGACTCTCTTTCAAAACATTGGGTTGCGCGACCAGAGCGTCGATATTGGTGAGCGTGATCGGGCCGACACCGACCGTTCGCAATCGCACATGCGCCGCATGCGCCAAGCCGTTGGCTGTTTGCACGGGAACCGTGAATTTGAGATTCGCGGTTTCGATGCCCAGTTTCTTGGCGTCTGCATGCCGCAAGACGACGGTCGATGCACCCGTATCCACCAGCATGGGCACATTCGTGCCATTGATCCCGACACTGGCGATGAAATGACCATCCGAGCGGCGCCGAATGCGCACCGCGCGTTCTCCCGATGGCGCCTGCTCTACGGCGACGACGGCGCCCGGTGGCGCGAATTCGCCGGCAATTCGGTAAGCGATCTGGCCCAAAGTCTCCCGATAACTGTACCCGCCCACCAGCGCGAGAGTGAGGACAACCCACATCGAGACGTCGCGCATCGCCGTCCCGACACGGCCGCTGTACGACCGCAGCACGCCGGGAACGATCAGGAAAAACAATCCGACGGAAAACGCGATGGCCGCGAACTCGACCGATTGCAGGCCCCAAACCGTCGTCCCATCACGAGCCAAATAGGCCAGAACGGCAATTCCGACCAACAGCAAACCAAGCCAAACGCTCACGGGCGGCCTCCCATGGCTGCCGCCGGACGCCTCTGGGGGAGCTCGACCATCAGTTGGCGGCGCCGCGCGTCGCCAATCGACGACCAGCTGGCAATTTCATCCCGTGTGCGCCAACAGCCCGCGCACAGCCCGGAAACGGGGTCGATCAAACACACGTTGGTGCAGGGCGTTTCCATCAGCAGCCATCTGGCGAAGCAATCGGGGCGGAGACGCACAGTGTTCGTCCGCCGAGTGTCGCGAATGTAAGATCGACCCGCAGCCAGTGCAATCCACAGGTCGAATACACCACTCACGATCGCGCGAGTGTGATCCTATTACATCGCCACACGCAAACCGATCAAAAGCGCCGATCGCAGTCAGGAGCCGCCCGTCTTGATCAACGGCGCCTCGCGGTGGGACTCGAGGTGCATTGATTGCCGAGGCCGCGGCTTTCGCAAACCCCTCTCTGGGGGCGCCGTGCGTGCCATGCCCTGGGCAACGGGTTGCGCTTGCGCCGCAAAAGGCAGGACGCGCTCGTTGGGGATGACCACGACGGCCTCTGTGCCCTTGCGCAGTTCCGACCGCAAGTGGAACACGCCCCCATGCAGCTCGATCAAGCTCTGAACGATGGGAAGACCCAAGCCCGTGCCGCCTTCCAACGTTTGGTGGGCCAGCGAGCCTTGGCCGAACGGCTGCAGCACCTTGGGAATTTCCTCCTTGGCGATGCCGGGCCCGGTGTCTTTCACGACGAGCTGCTGGCCACCCCCCTCGCACATTGCGACCCGCAGCGTGATGCGGCCCCCTTTGGGCGTGAACTTCAGGCTGTTGGACAGCAGGTTCAGGCAAATTTGGCGCATTGCGCGCTCATCGACCCAAACCTGGGCGAGATCGCTCTCGAAATCGAGGATGATCTGCAATCCCTTGCTTTCGGCCCGTAATTTGAGCAGGCGATGACAGTCTTCCGCGACGTCGGAGAGGTTCAGGGCCTGTTCGTGCAACTCGTAGTGCCCCGCCTCGATCCGAGACAGATCCAAAATTTCATTGATCAAGTGAAGAAGATGGCGGCCGCTCTCGTGAATGTTGGCGGAGTACTCCTGATAGGTTGCATTTTGAATGGGGCCGAGGATTTCACTCTTCATCGCTTCCGAGAAACCCAAGATGGCGTTGAGCGGCGTGCGCAGCTCGTGACTCATGGTCGCCAAGAACCGAGATTTGGCGATATTGGCTGCTTCAGCGCGTCGACGGGCCTCGTCCGAAATGGCCTTTTCGCTTTCGAGCTCTGCGATCAGGGCGTCTTTTTCGGCTCGAAATTCCAGCATCGACAACGCCGTCGCATTGAGGCCCTTGGCCAGGAAAATGAAGTAAACGTGCACGCCGATGGCCATGGACGCCATCGCCCAATAGAACGGATTCCCGAGCATGACCAAGCGGCCGACAACGGCAACTGTCATCGGAATCGTCCCGACATAAAGGATCGACAGCACCGGTGAGGCAAACGTCATGCGAATCGCCAGCACCACCATGAGGGAGGCGAAAATGAAGACGTGCGACGACGCTTCCGTTGCACCAAAGCCGACCAATGCGAACCCGGCCCAAACCATGCCGCCCAAAAGCTCCGCCAGAATGAGGCGTCGGCGCCAAATGCGAAGATCGATGCTGGCCCGATCGGTCGCTGTGAACCTGCGGCACAGCTCGAGCAGCGCCACCTTCGACCCGATCACGAGCAACAGCCACAGGACAGCTTCTTGCCATGGGGCCCAAAACATTGCGGCAAGCGCGAAGACAGCCGCAAGGAGCTGAATGGTTGCAATTGCGCTCAATTCGCTGCGCACGAACATGTGCAGCAGCTCGTACTCGAATTCGGGCTTGCGATCGCTGCTGCTGACGAGTTTTTGGCGTGTTGCGCGCAGGCGCTCGCTCTGATCGGGCTCGTGCGCCGAACGCAGCGGGCGCCCATTCCAATCCGACGGAGGTATGGCAGCAGCGGGCTTCACGCGATGACGTCCCGACCCAACTCGACGACTGCTGCACCGCAAATCCGCCCAAATCGCCTTCGACGGATGCCGGCCATAGGTCACTTTCCAGCTAAACTCTTAAAGACCCGTTTATCCTGCCAAATGACCCCCATTGGCGCCAATCGCGGGCCATTGCCGCCACAACACGGCATTCTTGCTTCAGAGGGAGGAGATCGTTAGCACTATGCGGACCCGCGAATTCGTAGGACCAGAGTGACCTACCGATGAAAATCCTCGAAACACGCCAAGCTCCCAATCCTCGCCGTGTACGACTGTTTCTCGCCGAGAAGGGCATCACCGTGCCGTTCGAGGAATTGGATTTGATGAAGGGTGCGCTGAAAACGCCCGAGTTTTCTCGATTGAACAGGTTCCAGCGAGTGCCGTTGCTGGTCCTGGACGATGGCACGGCGATTGCGGAAACGATGGCGATCTGCCGCTATTTCGAGGAAATCCAGCCTGAACCGGCGCTTCTGGGGACGGGCGCGCGCGGTCGAGCCCTCGTTGAGATGTGGAATCGCCGCATGGAGCTGGGGCTCTTCTTCCATGTCGCGCAAGCCTTCCGGCATCTGCATCCCGCCATGGCCACACTGGAAGTTCCTCAAGTCGCCGATTGGGGCGAGGCCAACAAGGTCAAGGCGCTGGAGGTGCTGGCCGTTCTGGATGACCAACTCGCAGCCAATGCCTATGTGGCCGGCGACGCCTTCAGCGTGGCTGACATCACGGCACTCGTCGCCGTCGATTTCATGAAACCGGCCCGCCTGCAGCGACCCGACACGATGAAACATCTCGCCCGCTGGTATGCCGAGGTATCCGCGCGACCCAGCGCCAAGGCCTGACGTCGCGCGATCCGCTTGCGTCGGCGCTTTGCATTGACCGACGTGCGCTGTCGAATTGCACTCACCCATTGCATCTGAGGCGAATCGTCGCAAAATACGGGCTATCGAGAAAAATCAACCTATTTTATCGTTTGACGCGGTGGCGCGAGGCAAAATATTCATCCAGTTCACTCGCTCCAGAAATATTTTCCCATTTCGGCGGACGGTCATGCTGCTCGATCCCATGGACATCAAGATTCTCGGCATTCTGCAAAGGGACTGCACCTTGCCGGTCGCCGAGATCGGAAAAGAGGTCGGCCTTTCCACTACGCCCTGCTGGCGGCGCATTCAGAAGCTGGAAGAAGCGGGCATCATCAAGCGTCGCGTCGCCGTTCTCGATGCGGTGAAGGTCAACGTCGGGGTCACCGTTTTCGTCTCGGTCAAAACGGACGAGCACAGCTTGGCGTGGCTCGAGCGCTTCCATGCCGCCGTGGTCGACTTGCCCGAAGTCGTCGATTTCTATCGCATGTCGGGGGAGGTCGATTACCTCCTGCGTGTCGTGGTGCCCGATATTGCGGCCTATGACGTCTTCTACAAAAAATTGATCAGCCGGGTGGAGATCTCGAAGGTCTCGTCCGCTTTCGCCATGGAGCAGATCAAGAACACGACGGAGCTGCCACTCTCTTTTGCGCGCGCGGCCCGTGCGTGATCACCATCCCGCTTGCCGCCGTTGTCGTGCGCCCTAAGATGATGGGCGACGGAGGCCTTGCGCACCATCGCAGCGCCTCCCGCAGTACGCATTTCAACCGGAGGCGTTGACCATGAGCATAGCCGATCCCAACAAGACGCTCCTCACCGGCGAAAATCCATTCATCCGCATGAGCAGCAAAGACGGCGATCCCAACTCCACGGACGCCAGCTTTTGGCGCATCGTGTTCTCGCCGGCCGGTCCTGGCCATGTGCTCTACCTCAAGAGCGAGCTGACGCAGAACCGCTGGCGCGCCTACTCCGACAATATTGCCATGACGCGTTGGCTGCAGAGCACGGTGCAGGGCATGCTCAACGCCGAGCTGGCCGATACCACGATCCCGTGCGCCGACGCGGAGTTCACCAAAACCGGCGATCCGCGCTATTTCTGGACGGAGCGCGTCAAAGCCCCCGGCGAGGACATCAGCCTCACGTGGTACGACATCGGCGAGCCGCTGATGTTGCACACGCAGCCCAATCAGGTTCCCGGCCGGCGCTATGGTCTCAACACGATCCTCATCCCAGCGCTCGGTACGCGCCTCGTGCGCAATGGTGTGGAGGCGGCGGGCCGCTCGTGGCCCCGCGACCGCGAAGGCCGGCCGTTCTCCACGTCCTCCCTCGCCTTCTCGGAAAGCTGGACGGAGCCGCGCTGAGGTGTCCCGTGTTGTAGCAGGAAATCGCGCCATTCGCCGCGATCGGCGCGATTCGTTTCCGCACAGCTCGACGCGCTCGAAATTGGTCCACACGCGACACTTGGCTGGGGACCTCCAACGTTGCGGCGAAGGGCCGTCTCCGCTATGACTACAGCTCACGAAATAACAGGCGAAAAAGGCGGATCACCGCGTGGCGGACGACACCGACGGAACGACCGGAAAAAGTGACGGCCCCAAGGGCCCCAACGACATCCGCCCCATCACCATTGCCGAGGAAATGAAGCGCAGCTACCTCGATTACGCGATGAGCGTAATCGTGTCGCGTGCGCTGCCCGATGTGCGCGACGGCTTGAAGCCCGTGCACCGGCGCATCCTCTATGCGATGAACCAGTTGAATCTCGGCTGGAACCGCAAACACATCAAATCGGCCAAGGTCGTGGGCGAGGTAATGGGTGACTATCACCCCCACGGCGACCTCGCCATTTACGATGCGCTGGTGCGCATGGCGCAGGAATTCTCGATGCGCGTGCCGCTGGTCGATGGCCAGGGCAACTTCGGCTCCGTCGACGGCGATCCGCCAGCGTCGATGCGCTACACCGAAGTGCGCTTGAAAAAGATCACGCAATCGCTGCTGGAAGACCTCGAACGGGACACGGTCGCGTTTCGCCCCAACTACGACGACCGGGTGCAGGAACCAACCGTCCTGCCGGCCGCGTTCCCCAATCTTCTGGTCAATGGCGCCGGCGGTATTGCGGTCGGCATGGCGACCAACATCCCACCCCACAACCTGGGCGAAGTCATCGACGCCTGCATCGCCCACCTCGACAATCCCGAGATCACGCTCGAAGAGTTGACCAACATCGTGCCCGGCCCCGACTTCCCCACGGGCGCCACCATTTTGGGACGCGCGGGCATTCTCGCCGCCTACCACAAAGGCCGCGGCAGCATCCTGCTGCGCGCCAAAGTGCACACCGAAAACATCCGCAAGGACCGCGAAGCGTTGATCGTCACGGCCATTCCCTATCAGGTCAACAAACGCGTCCTGATCGAGAAAATGGCCGATTTGGTGCGCGAAAAGCGCATCGAGGGCATCGCCGACATCTGGGACGAGTCCAACCGCGAAGGCATGCGCATCGTCATCGAGCTCAAACGCGATGCCATGGCCGAAGTCGTGTTGAACCAGCTCTGGCGCTTCAGCGATCTGCAGACGACGTTCGGCGCCAACATGATTGCGCTCAACGGCGGTCGCCCCGAGCAGCTCAATCTGCGCGACATGATCACGGCGTTCACCGCCTTCCGCGAGGAAGTGGTCAGCCGGCGCATCAAATTTCTGCTGACGAAAGCACGCACCCGCGCCCACGTGCTCGTCGGCCTCGCGATCGCCGTGGCCAACATCGACGAAGTCATCCGCCTCATTCGCGGCTCCGCGTCACCAGCCGACGCCAAGGAAGCCTTGCGGGCGCGCGACTGGCCCGCCAAGGACATGGCGCCGCTGATCGACCTGATCGCCGACCCGCGCCACAAGCTCACCGCCGATGGCAATTATCGCCTGTCCGAAGAGCAGGCGACCGCGATCCTGGCGCTCACGCTGTCCCGCCTGACGGCGCTCGGCGCCAACGAGATCGCCGACGAACTCAAAAAGCTCGCCGAGGAAATCCGTGATTACCTCGATATTCTGGCCTCGCGGGCGCGTATCGTCGCCATCATCAAAAACGAGCTGTCGGCCATCAAGGACGAGTTCGCGACACCGCGCCAGACCGAAATCCTCGAAATGGACGGCGACGTCGACGACGAGGACCTGATCCAGCGCGAGGATTGCGTCGTCACCGTCAGCCTCAAGGGCTACATCAAACGCGTGCCGCTCTCGACCTATCGCGCGCAACGCCGGGGTGGTCGCGGGCGCTCGGGGGCTTCGCCGCGCGACGAGGATGTCGTCACGCAGCTCTTCGTCGCTTCGACACATACGCCGTTGCTGTTCTTTTCCTCGCGCGGCATGTGCTACCGCATGAAAGTGTGGCGCCTGCCCGCTGGCACGCCGCAATCGCTCGGCAAGGCGCTGGTCAACCTGCTGCCGTTGGAAGACGGCGAGGTCATTACCACCATTCTGCCCTTGCCCGAAGACCCTACGACTTGGGGCTCACTCGAGCTGATGTTTGCGACGCGCCGCGGCAACGTGCGCCGCAACAGCCTCGCCGATTTCGAAAGCATCAATCGCAACGGCAAAATTGCGATGAAGCTCGAGGGTGTCGGCAAAGGAGCCGAGACCGGCGACGAGGAGGCGGATAAAGACAAAGACAAAGACAAAGCCTCACCGGAGACGGCGGACGCCGAGGAGGATGCCGTCGAAGTCGACAGCATCGTCGGCGTCGCCATCTGTTCGGCCACCGACGACGTGTTGCTGACCACCGCGCTCGGCCAAGCCATCCGCTTCCAGGTCGACGATGTACGCATCTTCAAAGGGCGCGACTCCACGGGTGTGCGCGGCATTCGCCTCGAGGAGGACGACAACGTCATCTCGATGACGATCCTGCATCACGTCGATGCGAGCCCGGCCGAGCGCATCGCCTATCTGAAGCAGGCCGCTGCCATCCGGCGCGCGCAAACCGGCGAAGCTCTCGAGGGCGAAAACGGCACCGCTGCCGACGCCGAGGACGGTGACGGTGACGGCGCCGAGTTGACGTCGGAGCGCTACGCCGAACTGGGCGGCCGCGAACAGTTCGTGCTGACCCTGTCGGAGCGTGGCTTCGGCAAACGCTCGTCGAGCTACGAGTACCGGGTCTCGGGTCGGGGCGGCAAAGGCATCGCGGCCATGATCGTCAATGACCGCAATGGTCGCCTCGTTGCCTCGTTCCCAGTCGATGCGTCCGATCAGATCATGATGGTGACGGATCGCGGCCAGCTCATTCGCTGCCCTGTCGACGACGTGCGCATTGCCGGTCGCAATACGCAGGGCGTGCGCGTCTTCCGGCCCGATGCCGACGAGACCGTGGTGTCGGTCGAGCGCATCCCCGACGACGGCTCGACCAACGGCGACGATGACGAGGAGCCGGGCGAGGGCGAACCGCCATCGCTCGAGTAACAGAATAAGGGCGCGGATTGGTGATCCGCGCCCTTTTCGTGTGATCAGACCCCGCGATCGGTCAGTAAATTCCTTCGCCCGTCCACTGCAACCGGGGTTGGCTCACCATCCGCGGCTCGTCTGCCGCCTCCGCTCCGGCATTGGGCGTCTGCTCGGCCGTAACGCGTGTCGCGGGGGCAGTCGGTTTGGCCTCTGGTGTTGCCGACTTCACGGCAGGCGGGGCTTTGGGCGCATGGCGCGCGAAGGCCGTGCCGAAGCAGCGATCGAGAGCTGCGCAGCGATTTTGCGCGGACGGGTGCGTGGCGGTTGCGGGGCGTCCGCCGAACGATCGGCAGATGTGGTGCAAGCTGTCTCGGCTGAGCCATCCGTCGGTAACACCGCGATGGACCGCCCAGCAGTCCGCGCCCAGTTCACTGGCACCGACGCGATGATGTCCACATTCGTGCGCGTAGACGAACATCTGCACGACACCGGGTTGCCGCCCGATCAAAACGGGATTGATGAGCAGGAGGCGCTCCGCGGGAACGGCAATACCCAGATTGGGCAAATCGCGATCCATTCGCGTGCGGACATTCTCGCATTTCATGCGGCGGCCGGCGACTTGGAACGAGCCGTCTGCGCTCACGCGCGCCGTTTGTGCCCCGGCCTGCGTTCCCGTCACCGCGACCACACACGCCGCAGCGACCACCATACTGACGCGTCGATTCCACCCCAAGGGAACCTCCCTCCCAAAACCCCACTCGCTTCCCCCAAGCAACTCGTCCGAAATGTTGGAATTGGGGCAGTTATTCACACGCCCTGTGCGGCGTATTTGCCCAGCCGCGCGAGGCAATGCTAGGCTTCGCTCTGCTGGCGAGGGGCATCGACGACGGGGGCGGCGTGTGGGGATTCTCAGGAGCGTGGCGTGTTGTGCGATCGCGGTGATTGTGGGCGCGTGCACGGCGACCATCGAGCCCGTCATCGCGCGCAATGATCCATTTACGCCCTATCAAGAATACATTTCCAGTCATCTCAGTCAGGGTATCGACGAGGGTCGTTTGATCTATCAGATCATCGGGCGTCGAGATCGCAAAACCGGCACTGTGACGACGCTGGCGCGCGTCAGCATCGCATACATCGGCGACTCTCAACGCAAGTACGAGATTGCGCGCAACAACCGCGCCGAAACTCTGCCCTTGGCCGTGATCACGCGAACCGCGGGGTGCATGAAAACACCCTGCATGTATCAAGAGGACTTCACAGTTGAAATTCCGGAAGCCGCGTTGCGTGCCAGTGCGGCCGCAAGCTAAGCGTTCAAAGTTTTCGCCCGCGTGGGTCAAGAGCACGTCGTCGACATTCCCAAGTCTCTCATTCAGTCCCTCATCGACGGCCTGGACCAGCCGTCGCCTCACCGCACCAAAACCGCCGACGCGGAGCGGCGCAGCTGACGTGCGCCGATCGACCGGCGCGCTGCACGCGCAATAGCCCCGTCGACGACGCCGGCTCATGCGCCCGCCCAACCCCCGGTTACGCTGCGTTTCGTTGCGCACCTGCGAAGCGTACTGTTCGGTATTATATAAGCGCACCCAACAATAAAAATTTCACGACTTTTTTGCGAAACATAATCGAATATAGACCGTTTTGTCGCAGCAGACAGATACTCCTTGCCCCGCCACCGCCGTATTTGCCATTCAGGGGGAGCATAACGAAACCGTGATGAAACAATTTCAGGGGGGTATTGAGTGCGTGTATCCAAAATCAAAACCCGTTCGATATCTGTTGCACTCATGTCGTCACTTTCACTCACCAAGCCTGCGCTTGCAGCCGCCACGCTGGCCCTGATCATTCAAACCGGGCTTCCGGTTGGCCGCGTCGAAGCCGAAGAGCTTCACTCCAGTTCCGCCTCGACTACCAACCCCGACACGTCCCCGCGCAGTGCGATGGACCGGTTCCTCGATCGCTTGACGATCGTCGAGGCCGGCGGACGCGAGACGGCGAAGAACCCACGCTCGAGCGCGCTGGGGCCGTTCCAGTTCATCACCAGCACGTTCCTCGACGTGGCCCGCCGGCATTTCTTTCCCGAGACGGCAGCGCTGCCGCCCGCGAAAGTTCTGGCGCTGCGGACCGATCGGGCCTTCTCGCGTCGAGCTGCGGAAGCCTACACCCGCGACAGCGCGGTAATCCTCTCCAACAACGACATCGGCGCGACGCGGGCCAACTTGCGCCTGGCCTATCTGCTGGGACCAGGGTCCGCCGTGCGCGTGCTCAAAGCACGGACCGACACCCCGGTGCTGGGGATCCTCGGCGGTGCGGTGGTGCGGGCCAATCCCTTCATGAAGGGTATGTTGGCCGGCGACTTGGCTCGGTGGTCCGAACGCAATATGGCTGGCCGCTCGGCCCCCGATTCGACATCTGTCGTCGGGGGTCCCAGCACAAACGTGCCGCTTTTGTCGCTGGAGGCATCTGAGCCCCTCACCACGGCATCCGTGATGATGGCAGCGGCCGATCCTGTGTCTGCCGACGTGCGCCCATCGTTGGGAACCAAGCGGACGGCTGCCGCACAACCCACGTACAGCCGCGTCGTGACACCCGCCCCAAAGGCATCGTGCCGCACGACTTTGGCGAGCTGCCGCAGGTGGATGGCGCTCAGCCGTGGCGTCAAGCGTGTGATTGCGACGGCCAAGGCAACGCCGAAAATCGCAACGAAGCGCCCCTCCCCTCAACGCAACCGCATCGTCAACGCTTCGGGGCGGGGCCGCGCGGCCTGATCGCGCTACCTGACCGACCAGCCGTTTGACCTGCGGGCCGGAGCGGACTACTTGATTTCTGCGGATTGGTCGTCCGAGAAATTGGGGGCACACCGATGTATCGCACCGCCACGGCGTTGGTCGCTCTCTCGGCAGTCCTGCTGCTGGCGGGAAGCGGCACTCTCTCGTCCCAGCAAACCTGCTCGCAATCGACGGTGCGCGCCATCGTCGACGAAACGGGGCGCGTGCTGCGTCACGTTCACGAAGAGGCCAAGCCTCGCCTCGACGCAGGCTTTCTCGCTCTGAAGAAGCGCCGCGGCTGGAGCGATGCCGACTACCAGGAGAAAGCTGCGGAACTCCTGGCCGACGACAAGATGGAAGCCCTCGACGCGAAAGCCGGTGATCTTTTGGCCCGTTTCGACAGATTGGCCGACACGGCATCGGGCAACGAGGCCGACTGCGCCCGCTTGGGCGAGGTGGAGGCGACGGCGCTCGAGTTGCAAGCCGCCGTGCGCAGCAAACTGCGCCACATGCTGGCTCGTTTGGATGCCGCCGTCGGCGAAGCGCCGATCGCCGCCGCGCCGGTGACCGCGCCCACCGCTGTCCCGCCATCCGCCACCAAACAGCCCCCCAGCGCGCCTCAACCACCGGCTGTCGCTTCCCCCGCGCGGCCTGCCGCCCCAGACAAACAAGCGGCCGTGGCGTTGCCGCCGCCGCCCGCCGTCAAACAACCGAATTCCTCCTGGCAGACCAGCACGTCGGAAGAGCGGATGCCGATTCCTCCACCGCCGTCGGCCCAAGCCGCTCCTCCAGCGCCGATCCCCAAAACCCCACGTGTTGGCGAACCGGAAGGCTTCTCGATCGACGAGATTCGCGAAGCCTCGCGCGGCCTTTTCGGCACGCTGTCGAGCGAACTCGCCGGCGTCATCGAGTACGCGTTTGCAAGCTCGGGCAGGCCGACAGGCTACATTCTGGGCAACGAAGGCGGTGGCGCCTTCATAGCCGGCGTGCGTTACGGCAAGGGCACCTTGTTCACGCGCGGCGGGCAATCCCGCGAGGTCTATTGGCACGGGCCCTCGATCGGCTACGACTTCGGCGCGTCGGGCTCCAAGACACTGTTTCTGGTCTATGGGCTCGGGGAGCCACTGGAAATCTTTTCGGGCTTTTCGGGCGTGGATGGGTCGGCCTATCTGATCGGCGGTGTCGGCATGACCGTGCTCACCGACGGCCGTCTTTTTCTGGCCCCCATTCGGACGGGATTGGGGCTTCGAATCGGCGCAAGCATCGGCTATGTGAGGTTCACGCCGCGCCCCACCTGGAACCCGTTTTGAGGATCGATATGCGTAAGTACGACCGCGATGACCGCCCCTTCATGACATCATATCCGGCGGCGCGCGGCATCGTGCATGGGGCCATTCTGGCGATCCTCCTGACTGGGGCACCCGCCCAGGCCGCCGAAATCGCCCAAACCCTTGCGCGATGCCAAGATCAAACCGTTCAGCCCAAGCAGCGCTTGGCCGCCTGCGCGGCGCTGATCGACGACAAGGCGCTCGAACCCAATATGCGTGTCGAAGCGCTGCTCAATCGTGGTTTGGTGCGCGAAGCCGCTGGCGACACCACCGGCGCGCTCGAAGATTACACGGCGGCTGCAGACCTCGACGGCGACAATGAACTCGCCTATTTCAACAGCGGCAACGTCTACGAAGCGCTGGGTCAATACGAGGACGCCATTCGCCACTACGACCGGGCCATCGCGCTCAATGGGAACGATGCCGATTTCTTCAACAATCGTGGCCGTGCCTGGGACAGCCTCGGAAACGTCGAGAAGGCGATGGCCGATTTCACCTCGGCGTTGAAAATCGACCCCAAGCATGCCTCCGCCCATGTCAACAGGGCGCTGGCCCTCACGGATCAGGGTGAGCACTCGAAGGCGATGGTGGATTTCGACAAAGCCATCGCGCTGGGCGTCGACGAGGCCGACGTTTGGGCGGCTCGGGGCGGCGTCAACGAAGCGCTCGGGCGCTCCGAGAGCGCACAGCAAGATTTCGCCAAGGCGATTGCGCTCAACCCGAGCCACGAACGCGCGCTCGAAGGTCAGGCCCGCGTGCAGAGCAAGTGATGCCAGGGCGCACCACGGCAAAACAGCCAGGGCGAGCCCCGGCTGTTTCCGCATCCACATCGATAACAGTCGTCGTTATTTCTTGGCGCGCGCGTCGACGCACTTCTTGGCTTTCTTGCTGTAGTAGCTGTAGGTGCCACAGCTTCCAGCTTTGCTCTTGGCGGCTTTGCCCTTCTTGGCTTTCGCTGCCTTCTTGGCCTTGGGGGCCATTTTGGCTTTCTTCTTGGCTTGGGCAAAATCGACGAGTTGCTCGGTCTGGACCTTGGTTCCAGGCCCAAACAGCGATGCAGCGCTGACCGTAGAGATCGGGCTGAAGGCAAGAGCGACAGAGCACGCGAGTGCAGCGATCAACGATTTCTTGAGCACGGGTCACCTCCCTGATGATGCTGGAGACGGCGTTTCTGCTGTGAACTGGTTTCCCAATCCCGCCCCCGTTTCAGCTTTAGGATAGATTTTCGAGAGTGACCATATGGTTGCCTTCGAGAGTCCAGGTGCGTTGCTCGATGACCACACACAGGAATTTCCCCCACTCATGTTCGCACTTGCGTAATCAAGCGCCGTACTTTCAGGGTGGCGGGAAAATCACAGGCCCGCAGGCCGCCGTTCGGTCCACGCAGTTGCGGCCTCGTAGGCCGCCGCCACGCGATAAACCATCGCTTCCCGGAAGGGATGGCCGATCAGTTGCAGCGAGAGCGGCACGCTATCCGTCGTGAACCCCGCCAGCATCGCCAATGCGGGCTGGCCGGTGACGTTGAATGGCTGGCGCACCTGCCGCGGATAGGTGCGGGCCACAGCCTCCGCATCATCGATCCGGCACGGCGGATCGAGGCTGGACGCGGTCAACACAACGTCTATTTCGGCCATGGCCTCGAGCGTGAGCTGCACGAGGCGCCCCCGCAGGCGCAATGCATCGATGTAGTCGGCCGCCGACACCGTGGCCCCATCCAGCAAGCGTTGCCGGCCCAAATCACCATAATCGGCGGGTCGCTGCGTGAGCCAGCGGCGATGAATCGCGTACGCTTCCGAGCGCAGGATCAGCCGATTGCAGGCTACGAACTCCGCATTGGGCGGCAGCCGCACCTCGCGCACCTCCGCACCCAGACCCCGCAGCACCTCGGCAGCCGCATCGATGGCCGCGATCTGCTCGGGATGTGCCATCTCGTCTTCCGCATAAAAATGGCGCGCGAGACCGATCGTCAAACCGCGCACGCCCCGATCGAGGTCGGCGGTGTAATTGTCGACAGCCACGTCGGCGCTGCCCGGATCCAGTTGGTCGTGGCCAGCGATAATGTCGAGCAGGATCGCGTTGTCACGTACCGTGCGCGTCATCGGGCCGACGTGGTCGAGCGAGTACGCCAGCGGAAACACGCCGCGCCGGCTGACGCGCCCGTACGTCGGCTTCATCCCGACGATGCCGCACATCGAGGCGGGATTGCGCACCGAACCGCCCGTATCCGTGCCCAGCGCCACCGGCAACATCCCCGCCGCCAGCGCCACGCCCGATCCCGACGACGATCCGCCCGGATGCAGCGTGCCGGCATTGCCGCTCCACGGATTGATCGCCGGCGGCCACGGCAGATCGAACGACGGCCCACCGATGGCGAACTCGTGCGTTGCGAGCTTGCCCATCATGACGCCACCGGCCGCTTTCAGTCGCGTCGTCACGACCGCATCTTGGACAGCGATGTTGTCGATCTGAATTTTGGAGTGACACGTCGTCGGCAGGCCCGCGTAATCGATGATATCCTTGAGGCCGTAGGGCACACCGTGCAGGGGCCCACGCCAGTCGCCGCTCATGATTTGTGCTTCGGCCGCGCGTGCGCCCGCCAGCGCAATTTCCGGCGTCACCCGAATAAAAGCGTGCAGGCGTGCATCCAACCGCTCGATGCGGGCCAGTTGCGCCGTGACGAGGTCTACAGGTGACAGTTTGCGCCCGCGAATGAGCTCGCTCGTCTCGTGCAGCGTCAGATAAGCCAGCTCGCTCATCGCCGCCCCCCTTTGCCGACGAGGCTGGACGTCAGCGCATTTTCCTCCGTCCAGTGCAAATCCTTCGGCAACCGCGCCGCAAGTTCCTTGGTCGTGCGCACCCCTTGCGCGAACTGCTCGAGATGCGCCTGCGCGACGTTGTCGAGCCCACACGCAACCGCCTGACGGCGAACGTCCTCACGATCCATGACGTCTCTCCTCGTTGCTGACGCGCAGGCACGCTCATCGCAAAGCAAGCCGATGCAGACATTCCGGGAAGATGGGAGACTTGGCAAGTCGGCCGAGCGGTGACGCCTGGATCAAAAAAAACCGGCAGCGCCCCGCGCGCCACCGGTTCAATCCCCACAATCTCCGCTGCATGTGCGCCCCCGCACGCCGTGCAGCGGTCGCGCACTTTCAGGCGTCCTGCGATTCCTTCGCTGGGAGCGCTGGCACCTCTGTGGGGCCGGCGACGATGGCGTGTTCGCGGCGTGGGGCCGGGAAGCCACCGCGGCGCGGTTGCGGCGGTTGATAGGCGCGCCGCGCGTGCACTTCGCAGTAGGGCAGACCCTGCATTTTCGAGCGGCCGCAGAAGTGGAATTCCGCCTCCTGAGGATCGCCGATCGGCCACCGGCAGTTCACCTCTTCGAGGCTCTGGATGGATTTGCGCTCGGCGAGCGGAATGTCGACTTCTTCGGCGGGGCCCACATAGGGTTGCGTATCCCCCTCATACAGCCGTTGCAGCGGCGTGTTGCCAGCGGGCGCAAACTTGGGTTTCGTTGGACGCTTGGCGACCGCCGCCGCAGTCGTCGGCCTGGGCCGCGGGCGGTGGCTCTTCATACGGGACGTCGTTGCACGCCCCGAAAGACCCAGCCGGTGCACTTTACCGATGACGGCGTTGCGGGTGACGGCACCGAGGCGGGTCGCGATCTGGCTGGCGCTCAGTCCATCGGACCAGAGCTTCTTCAGCAGTTCAACTCTCTCGTCGTTCCACGACATCGCATTGTTCTCTTCGTCGATATGCGACGGAGCGCCCTGTACACGGCAAACCCCGACCTCATCCGGAAAACAGGAATCGCGAACCGCCGCGCACAGATGCACGCGCAACGACGACGATGCCGGTGAGCCGGAACGGACTGGAACAAACTTTTTGACGCTGGAACTGAAAGGCGCGACAGGCGCCGTCGGAAGCAAACAGGACACGCTTCCACACGTCAGCGCGAGAGGGGCATACAATCGGCAAAGCCCACATGTCGTGCGTAACGAGGAAATACATACAATGGGCAGCTTTGGCGGCACAAGGCGAAGCAACCGATTCGGTGTCCTTCATCGCGACTTGCGTGGCCTCCTCGCCACATAGGCCTATCGTTCCCTGTATGTTTGGTTGGCAACCTCCAACTGCGACGACCTGACAACTGGAAGCGCCCACCCCGATGCCTCACGGGCGCACGCGATTGTTGACACAAAGTCGCAGCTGGCATTATGAATCTCCCGTCCGGGCCGCCGCCGATGGCGGCTTTTTTCGTTTCCGACGGGGATTTTGTTGCCATGGCCGCACCCTCGATGAGCTCGACCAAGACCCACGCCACGCCCTCAGCGACCGATGGAAAGGTCTCATCGGGCCCCTCACCGGCCGTGATGGGCACCTATGGGCGCCAGGACGTGGTCTTCGAACGAGGCGAGGGCTCGTGGCTGATCTCCACGACGGGCGAGCGCTATTTGGACTTCACCAGCGGCATCGCGGTGAATGGCCTGGGGCATTGCCATCCCCACCTGATCAAGGCGCTGACCGAGCAAGCGCAGGAGCTGTGGCACACCTCCAACCTCTACCGGGTCAAGAACCAGGAGAGGTTGGCCGAGCGCCTCGTCGAGCTGACCTTCGCCGACTGCATGTTCTTTTGCAATTCGGGCGCGGAAGCCTGCGAAGGCGCCATCAAGCTGGCACGCAAGTACCATTTTGCCGGCGGGCACCCGGAAAAGATCCGCATCATCACGTTCGAGGGCGCCTTCCACGGCCGCACGATGACGACGCTGGCGGCGGGCGGCAACGCCAAGTATCTGGAAGGCTTCGGCCCCAAACCGGAAGGCTTCGACCAGCTCACCGGCTTCGACTTGGATGCGGTCGAAAAAGTGATCACGCCCGAGACGGCCGCCATCATGATCGAGCCCGTGCAGATGGAGGGCGGCGTCCGCGTCGTCTCCAACGAGTTCATGCAGGGCTTGCGGCGGTTGTGCGATCAGCACGGCCTGTTGTTGATCCTCGACGAAGTGCAGTCGGGCATGGGCCGCTCCGGCAAGCTCTTCCACTACGAGTGGTCGGGTATCGAGCCCGATGTCATGGCGGTTGCCAAAGCCATCGGCGGCGGCTTCCCGCTCGGCGCCTTTCTCGCCACCAAAGAAGCGGCGCGCGGCATGATCGCGGGCACGCACGGCTCCACCTTCGGCGGCAACCCGCTGGCGACCGCCGTCGGCAATGCCGTGCTCGATGTGATGCTGGAAGACGGCTTCCTCGAGGGCGTCCAACAGAAGGGCTTGCGCCTCAAACAGCTGCTGGCGGCGCTCAAGGACGAACATCCCGATGCGATCGAAGAAGTACGCGGCCATGGCCTGCTCGGCGGTATCCGCCTGAAGGCGTCCGTGCCGGCCGGCGACGTCATGAAAGCCTGCACGGCGGAAAAACTGCTCACCGTGTCGGCAGGCGACAACGTCATTCGCATGCTGCCGTCGCTCACCGTGACAGAGGACGAGATGAAAGACGCCATCGCGCGTCTGTCTCGCGCCATCACCACCGTCAAGACGGCGGCCAAACCCGCCGCCTGACGCCACCCCACTCGCACTCGTAGAGAAGCCTGATCGCCGTGCTCACTCGAACCCCACCGACGGCAACGCGTCCGTCATCGCAGGCCATTCGCCACTTCCTCGACCTCGACCAGATCGAGGGCGCCGTGCTGCGCCGTATCGTCGACATGGCGCACGCCATGAAGCGGGCGGGTCGTCGCGTACCCGCCGACATGCGCCCCGCCGACATCGACGAGAAGGTTCTCGTCATGATCTTCGAGAAGCCCTCGACGCGCACGCGGGTGTCGTTCGACATCGGCATGCGTCAGCTCGGCGGCCAGACGATCGCGCTCAACCACGCCGATCTCCAGACCGGCCGGGGTGAGCCCATCGCCGACACGGCCCGCGTGCTGTCGCGTTATGGCGACGTCATCATGCTGCGCACCAACAGTCACGAGTCGCTGCTGGAATACGCAGCCCACGCCACCATCCCGGTGATCAACGGCCTGACCGATGTCAGCCATCCCTGCCAAGTCATCGCCGACGTCATGACCTTCGAGGAAGCCCAGGGGCCGATCGCGGGGCGCACCGTCGCCTGGGTCGGCGACGGCAACAACGTCGCTGCGTCGTGGATGCATGCTGCCGTCCGCTTCGGCTTCAAGCTGCGCTTGGGATGTCCGCCGCAGCTCAATCCCGATAAGCGCCTGTTCGACTGGGTTCGCAAAAACGGCGGCGACGTCGTGCTGACCGATGATGCCAGCGAAGCCGTCCGCGGCTCCGATTGCGTCGTCACCGATACCTGGGTTTCCATGGGCCAGACCGACGCTCCCAAGCGCAAGCAGCTTCTGGCGCCCTACGCTGTCGACGACGCGCTCATGAGCAAGGCCGCCAAAGGCGCCGTATTCATGCATTGCCTGCCCGCCTATCGGGGTCTCGAAGTGTCGGCCTCTGTCATCGACGGCCCCCAATCGGTCGTTTTCGACGAAGCGGAGAACCGCCTGCACGCGCAGAAGGCGATCCTGGCCTGGTGTCTGGGCGTCTCGTAACCTATCTCCACGCTGTTGGATCTCTCATCAGCATCCCACGCGTGAAAGGAGACGCTCCCGCATGGCTGAGCGCACCCCACCCTCGCGACCCGCACGCCTCGACAGTGCCGACAATATCGTTCTGCCGTTCGGCACCGTGCAGTCGCGCATTTCGGGCCGCATCGTTCGGCTGGGCGACGTCGTCGACACGGTGCTGGCCGGTCACGATTATCCCGATCCCGTGCGCCATGTGCTCGGCGAAGCACTGGCATTGACGGCACTGCTGGGCCATCCCATCGGCGAGGGCGGCCGCCTGATCGTGCAGACGAAGACGGATGGGCCGCTGGGCTTCCTCGTCGTCCAGTACGATGCGCCCAGCGCCTTGCGCGGCTATGCGAGTTTCGATGCGGAGCGTGTCGCGGCACTCGGAAGCGGACCGGTCGACTCCAGCCGCCTGTTGGGCACCGGACGCTTGGCGATGACCATCGATACCGGCGGCGACCAAGCGAGCCATCAGGGCATCGTCACGCTCGACGGCGGCACGCTGAGTGATGCTGCCCACACCTATTTCCGCCAGTCAGAACAGTTGCCGACATTCCTGCGGCTGGCCGTTGCGCGCCAGTATCTGCGGGGCGCGGACGGCACCGCCCAGTGGCGCTGGCGTGCCGGCGGCCTCATGGTGCAGCACGTGCCGGTGGCCGGCGGCGATCCCAAACCCGATGAGACGCCCGAGGAGCGCGATGCGCGCCTGCACGGCGACGACGACGACGGTTGGAACCGCGTATCGACGCTCGCGGCCACCGTCCAGGATCATGAACTCGTCGATCCCATGCTGTCGCCCGAGCGCCTGCTGCTGCGCCTCTTCCACGAAGAGGGCGTGCGCGTGGGCGACGAGACGACACTGGCCGCGCGATGCCGCTGCTCGCGCGAGCGCATTCATCGCTTTCTGAAGGAATTCTCGGTGCAGGATATTGCCGAGATGCGTGAGGCCGACGGCGCGGTCACCGTCAAATGCGAATTCTGTTCGCGCGCCTATCGCTTCACGCCGGACGACATTCGTGCGTGAGCGGTCAGCTCGCCGCCGCTCTGCGGTTGGCGATGCGGCGCTCGGCCGCCGACACGATCGCGGCGCGGATGTCAGCCGCAGACTCGAGTTCCGCTTCGATGGACAACTGCTGTTCGCGGGCGAGCATGCGCAGGTGCTCCACCCGCTCGATTTGCGACAACGCGGCGAGCGCGCGCTCGCGCCCTGCCGTGCGCACGACAACCACGACGTTGGGCGAGTAGGGATCGAAGAGTATGGCTGCGGCGTCGAGGGTACCGGGTGGCCCAACGGCTGCCGCTGCACCGTCCGACACCGTCAATTCCGCCGACGCGTCGCGCAGGCGCACCTGCACGACATCAGCCTGCAACCGCCGGAAGATGCGTTCCGACGCCGCCGCCCCTAGACCCGGCTCGGACCTCAAAATCCGCCGAAAGTAAGCGTCTTTCGAAGTGCCCCAGAGCGGTTTGCTGCCTTTGGTCATGGGTGTTTTCATCCCGCGCGCGCCAGCTTCGGTCGAGGGCCCAGAACCTCGTCGTAGAGGGTTCGCAGATGCGGCAGGGCATCGGTGTACTTCTGATCCATCGACTTGCGCGTCTCGTCCCAGTCGAACGCCCGCGCCACACTGTCGAGCAGCGGCAGCCGCGCCGTCAACAGCGGATGATCGAGCGCGATCTGGTCGAGCAGGAGCTGTTCGCGTCCGGTGCCGCGTACATAATTGGGCAGACACACATAGCGGCGCTTGGCGAACGGAATGTCGCCGAGCTGATCGGCATCCTCGACCCGTTCGATCAGCAGCGCCACGCGATCGAGCGCGAATTGCGACACGAAATCCGGCCGAAACGGCACGACGACGCGGCCCGCCAGATCGAGTGCCGCCAGCGCCGCGAACGACAGTCCCGGCGGACAGTCGAGGATCACCAGATCGAAATCCATGCCGAAGTGCTTGATCATGCGCTTCATGCGGCCGCGCACCTGCACGCCGACGGCGTCTGCGTCGAGGTCCTTCTTGGCCACCATCAAGAACAGCTCGCCCTGCACGTCCTCGAGCATCAACGAGCCCGGCAACAGCGCCACCTTGCCCTTCGACGTGCGCGGATGCGCGACATCGCCGATATTGTTGACGACGTACTCGGACTCGTCCTCCGCCGTCTTGTCGAAGCGGTCATAGAAATAATCGGCGATGGTTTTGCCAGCGCGCCGCGCCTTGTCCCAGCCTTCGCCGCCAATCAGCATCAGCGAAGCGTTGCACTGCGTATCGAGATCGACCACGAGCACGCGCCTGCCACCCCAGGCAGCGGCCGCGTGTGCCAACATGACTGCGACCGTCGACTTCCCCACGCCACCCTTGCGGTTGGCGATCGCCACGAACTCCGACATTGAATGACCCCCTCACAAAAAGCGGTTCTGTGAGGGGGTATGCGATTCGACGCCCATGAGCCAACGCCGTCTCGTCGTGTGGCCGCGATCTGCATTTCACGCGGTTGTAGCGGACGCCAACCCTGTGGCTGTGATAGGTTCCCCGTCGAAAAATACCCCAGCCGGAGGACCTCATGGCCAATGCAATCGACTTGAAGGGACGCATCGGCGTCGTCACTGGAGGCGCACAAGGCATCGGCCGCGCCGTGGTCGAACGGTTCGTGCAGTCGGGCGCCAAAGTCGCCATTTGGGATCACGACAAGGCGCTGGCCGACAAGACGGCAGCGACCTTGGGCGCCTCCGTGCGCGCCTATGCCTGTGACGTCACCGATGAAGCCTCGGTCAAAGCCGCCTGTCAGGCAACGACGAAAGACTTCGGCCGCATCGACATCCTGGTCAACAACGCCGGGATCGCGGGCGCCGTTGCCCCCACGTGGGAAACGTCCTTCGAGGAATGGCGCAAGGTCATGCGCATCAATCTCGACGGACCGTTCCTGTGCGCCAAAGCCGTGGTGCCCGGTATGATCGCGCAGGACTACGGCCGTATCGTCAACATTGCTTCGATCGCGGGCAAGGAGGGCAATCCCAATGCCGCTCACTATTCGGCCTCGAAAGCCGGCGTCATCGCGCTGACGAAGTCGCTGGCGAAAGAAACGGCCAACCGAAACATCTCGGTCAATGCCATTGCACCCGCCGCCGCCAAGACCGCGATCTTCGATCAGATCACGCAGACGCACATCGACTTCATGCTGTCGAAAATTCCGCGCGGCCGCTTCGTGCTGGTCGAGGAGGTGGCCGCACTCGTGGCCTTCGCAGCCTCCGAAGACTGCTCGTTCACCACCGGGTCCGTGCTCGACATCTCGGGCGGGCGCGCGACGTATTGATCAGGAGCCGCTGGCCGCAGCACAGGCGCGCCACCGGCGATCGATGACGATAGCGATCGTGATGTACGTGACTGCCCACGCACTCAGCCCCATCGCGACGGCACTGGCCGGCGCGGTGCGCAAGGCGAGCGCTGTGGCAGCCGCCGCTGCCATGAGCATGTATTGCGCCAGTGCGAGGCGCCGGTGCGTCCAGCCCATGCGCACCAAGCGTTGATAGTAATGCGACCGGTGGGCCTGCGACAGCGTCTCGCCGCGCAGCGCCCGTTGCACCAGCGTCACGCACGCATCGACGACGAACGGCGAAAACACCAGCACGGGAAACCAGAATGGCCACAGGCCCCGGCTCCATCCAGTGACGCCGAGCGTGGCCGCCAGAAACCCCAGCGGAATCGAACCCGCATCGCCCAAGAAGATGCGCGCCGGGTCGAAGTTCCAGACGAGAAACCCAGCCGCCGCGCCCGCAATCACACTTGCTGCGAGTGCCACTTCCAGATCACCCGCGACGTGAGCCGCGAGCGCGTAACTGCCGAACCCGGCCACGGCCATGCCGCCCGCCATCCCGTTCGCGCCGTCCATGAAGTTGTAGAGGTTGGTCGACCAGACGATGCCGATCACGAGCATCGGCATGAGCCAGAGTGCGTAAGGGCCGCTGGAGGTGACGAACACGACGGCAGCCAGCAGTTGCGTGCCGAAGCGCACCGGCACGGCGAGGCCGCGCACGTCATCGAGGAGAAACAGGGCCGAGAGCGCGCCCGCAAGCGCCGCAATCACCGGCAGGGCACCCGCCGCGCTCAGTCCCCACGCGAGTGCTGCCGCCAGCATCAAACCGATGCCGCCCGTGCGCGGGATCGGCCGGTCATGCAGTGATCGTTCGTTCGGCAAATCGAGGGCGAGCCGCGCCAATCGCTGCGTCGCGAGCAGCCGAACAACGGCGGCGGACAGGGCAAAGGCGAGAGCAAAGGTGATGAGCAGCTTCAAGGCCTGAGCCCTCGACGTCGGAGGTGCTTCAGGGCAATCTCAATTCGCAACGCCCACAACATCATCCCGGAGCTCGTCACCGGGAACCAGCGCTCAGCATGCTCCGAGCCCGGCTGGGCGCACGATACCGGCCATCCTTGCCGGGATGACATCCCACGGAAATGCTGCCAATTGAACTGCCTCGGGAGGTCCTGGTCGAACGACACGGGATCTGGCGTCGACAGACGGATACGCTCGGATCGGGACCAAAGCCCCGATCCGTCGCGTCAGTCCATCTCAATCCCAATCGCGTTCCGTGCGGCGCGGCGGGGGACCGTCACGGCGGGGCGCTGGGCCCCGGTCGCCGCCGCGATCGCCGCCTCTGTCACCACCTCGGTCGCCACCACGATCCCGCGGGGGGCCGCGATGCTCGCCTCTGGGCTCGCCGCGGGGTTCACCCCTGGGCTCACCACGCGGCTCACCGCGAAACTCTCCGCGTGGTTCGCGGGGCGGCGCCTCGCGAAAGTCACCGCGGGGCTCACGCGGCTCGCCGCGGAAGTCACCACGGGGTTCGCGCTCGCTGCGGGGTTCACGGGGTTCGCCACGGACGTCGGAGCGAGGTTCGCGGGGTTCGCCCCGGGGCTCACCGCGCGGCTCGGCGCGGAAGTCTGAACGGGGCTGCTCGCGCTCACTGCGCGGCTCACGCTCGCCTCTGGGCTCGCGATCACCGCGCGGTTCGGCACGCGGCTCGCGCGCTTCGCCACGGAATTCACCGCGTTCCCGGCTTTCGCCACGATCGCGACGGGGTGGGCGGTCACCGCCATCACCCCGATCGCCGCGATCTCCACCACGTCCGCCGCCATCGCCACCACCGGTGTCACCTTCGGCGCGCGCCTCGGGCGGCAGTTCCTTGCCGGTTGCCTGATCCACGATCTTCATGGACAGGCGGACCTTGCCGCGATCATCGAAGCCCAACAGCTTGACGTAAACTTCCTGGCCTTCTTTGACGACTTCGCCGACGGTGGCTGGACGGCCATTCGTCAGTTGCGAGATGTGGACGAGACCGTCCTTGGAGCCGAAGAAGTTCACGAACGCCCCGAACTCCATGATCTTCACGACCTTGCCGCGATAGATCAGGCCGATTTCGGGATCCTGCGTGATGCCCCGGATGCGGGCGAGTGCTTTGTCGATCGACTCGCGATTTGCCGAGGCGATCTGCACCGTGCCGTCGTCCTCGATGTTGATCTTGGCGCCCGATTCCGCGACGATTTCGCGGATCACCGAGCCACCCGAACCGATGACTTCGCGGATTTTGTCGACGGGGATCTTGATCGTCTCGATGCGTGGGGCGTAGTCGCCCAGCTCCGAGCGCGCCGAGTTGATCGAGCGCGACATCTCACCCAGGATGTGCAGGCGTCCGTGCATGGCCTGATCGAGCGCCACGCGCATGATTTCTTCGGTGATGCCCGTGATCTTGATGTCCATCTGCAGCGACGTGACACCGTTGGCGGTGCCGGCCACCTTGAAGTCCATGTCACCCAGATGATCTTCGTCACCCAAGATGTCGGAGAGCACGGCGAAGTCGTTGCCCTCTTTGATGAGCCCCATGGCGATGCCGGCCACGGGCGCCTTCAACGGCACACCCGCATCCATCATCGCCAATGACGCCCCGCACACTGTCGCCATCGACGAGGAGCCGTTCGACTCCGTGATCTCCGAGACGATGCGGATGACGTAGGGGAACTCCTCGGCGGTCGGCAGCAGAGGACGGATCGCGCGCCAAGCGAGCTTGCCGTGGCCGATTTCGCGACGGCCGGGCGAACCCATGCGGCCGGTCTCGCCGACGGAGTAGGGAGGGAAGTTGTAGTGCAGCAGGAAGCGTTCTTTGCGGGTGCCTTCCAGCGCGTCGATGAACTGCTCGTCGTCGCCGGTGCCCAGGGTCGCCACGACCAGCGCCTGCGTCTCGCCGCGCGTGAACAGCGCCGAGCCGTGGGTGCGCGGCAACACATGCACTTCCGAAGTGATAGGACGCACAGTCTTCAGATCACGCCCATCAATGCGGCGGCTCGTGCGGATGATGTCACCCCGCACGACGTCGGCTTCCAAGCTCTTGAACACGGACCCCAGAACCACAGTGTCGGCTGGGCTGGCGTCGGCGGCCAGCATCGTCTCGAACGCCTTCTTCTTGGCGGCGCTGACGAGATCGTGGCGCTTGGCTTTCTCGGGCGTGAGGAAGGCCGCCTGCAGATCGGACGCGATCAGCCCGCGCATCTGGTCTTTCTTGGCCGAATAGTCGGGCGGCTGGAAATTCCACGGCTCCTTGGCCGCTTTTTCGGCGAGGCGGATGATGGCACCGATCACCGGCTGGAAGCCGCGATGGCCGAACATGACGGCCTCGAGCATCTTCTGCTCGGACAGTTCCTTGGCTTCCGACTCGACCATCATGACGGCATCACCGGTGCCGGCGACGACAAGGTCCAGCTCGCTCTTGGCCATTTCGTCGAGCAGCGGGTTCAGCACGAACTCGCCGTTGATGACACCCACGCGGGCAGCCGCGATCGGACCCAGGAACGGCAGGCCCGACAGCGTCAGCGCGGCCGAAGCGGCCACCATCGCCAGAATGTCGGGATCGGTCTCGAGGTCGTGCGAGAGCACGGTGACGACGATCTGCGTCTCGTGCTTGAAGCCGTCGAGGAACAGCGGGCGCACCGGGCGGTCGATGAGGCGCGAAACCAGCGTCTCCTTCTCCGAGGGGCGGCCTTCGCGTTTGAAAAAGCCGCCTGGAATCTTACCGGCGGCGAAGGTCTTTTCCTGGTAGTTGACGGTGAGCGGGAAAAAGTCGATCCCCGGTTTGGCACTTTTTGCAGCGACGACGGTGGCCAGCACGCTGGTCTCGCCGTAGGAGGCATAGACGGCTGCGTCGGCTTGGCGGGCCATGCGCCCGGTTTCCAGCCTGAGCTTACGCCCGCCCCATTCGATTTCTTCTGAGTGGATGTCGAACATATCGTTTTTTCTCGGTCCTCTGCCGGCCCCTGCCAGCGGTCAAAATACGTTTGCGCCGCTCGCACAGGAGCCGGCGCAAACTGTCGACGGATCGAGCCCGCACGGGCTCGCGATACTTCCTGTCCGGATGATCCGGTTGCTCAGCGACGCAATTCCAGACGCTCGATGATCTTCTGGTAGCGGGCCGGATCTTTGCGCTTCATGTAGTCCAGCAATTGCCGGCGCTGGCTGACCATTTTGAGCAGTCCGCGGCGGGAATGATTGTCTTTCTTGTGCAGTTTGAAGTGGTCGGTGAGTCCGTTGATACGCTCCGTCAGCAGGGCAACCTGCACTTCGGGCGATCCGGTATCTTCGGGCTTGCTTGCATACGACTTGATGACTTCGGCTTTGCGTTCAACGCTCAGCGACATCGGGCATCCTTTCTGGAAAGAGTGGTTTATCGGCTCGCGCCCGCCCGCAGGGCGGGATCGGAGCGGCCAGTTTGGGCGGCCTCGGCCGGGATGTCGTCCAGCCGGGTCGCAGTATGCTGCGCCGCAACAACAGTGCCCACGCATGGGCGCCTTATACACCAATGCGGCCGCAAGGCGAGCGGGAAATCCATCGAGACATATCCCCGAAGTATTCGGTGTGCAAACCTTGGTCGCACCTCAGTCGTGCGAAGCATAAGGCTTTTGGGATAATCGTCTCTCGCGTCTATCCGACCTTCGACCAGGGTGCCAATACGACCAAGGCCGCAATTGAAAACCATCGTTTTAATTGTATTCTGCGATCCTTCTCATGGGCTTCAGCCTCGTGGGTTTCACTCAGGAAGTGCATCATGTCCGTAACCACTGCGTCGAATACAGTAATCAGTGTGCGCGACGTCTTGCGCAGCCAGACGCAGGACGTGCACGAGCGATTGCACGATCACCCGATGTTTGTCGGGAGTGCGGACGGAACCATGACCCACCGCGACTACCGCTCATTGTTGTCCGCCCTCTACGGCTTCCACAGGCCCCTCGAAAACGCCATTCGCAAGGTCCCACGCACTTGGTGGTTCGGCCTCGACCCGCAACCCCGCCTTCGCGCCCACCGTTTGGCAGAGGACCTCGCGCACCTGGGCTTCGACTGGACATGCGCCGAACTGTTGCCGGTCGCAAAACTGTCACCCATCGACAGCGCGGGCCGGCTTCTGGGGTGCCTTTACGCGCGCGAGAGCGCGACACTCGGTGAGCACGTGAGGGCGCGCAGTCTCGATCCCCTGCTGGGAGGGGGCATCGAGGGTCGGCGCTTCTTTTCCGGCACACCCGACAATGCGCGATTGTGGCGCGAAGTTTGCGACGCGCTGGAAACGGCCGGTGCGGCTGGCCACCTGGACGATATGATCGTCGCGGCTCAAGCTACCCTCGAGTCGCTCGAAGAGTGGATGAACAGGGCGCACGCCCGCGTTTAGGATCACCGCGTGCCCAGCGTGGACGGCTGCGAATAGCTGGCGATCGGGCGTCATCGCGATCATTCCATGCGCATCATCGTGCTGCCAACTTCTTTTCATCCAGGCCCCAGCGCGGCGTGCTCTGCCGACGGCGCCAACCTCTGCGACAAAGCCCGTCGCATTCGATGTTTTCAATAAATTATTGCAACCGTCTGCAAAGACAGGCTAAAAGCAGTTTTTCTGCCTTCCGACATTTAGCGTAGTGCGTATCAGGAACGGCAATGATCAATCGAAAAAACAATGTCGTCGCGTTGAAGTCCCGACCCGTGGTGCATGAACCCCAGCCCAGGCAGCCGGCGGGTGAGACGTCGGCGCCCCTTCGCGTTCTCATCATCGACGACACGCCCGAGGATCGGATGGTGGTGCGCCTTGCCCTCGAAGCGCACGGCTATCTGTTGAGCGAGGCCGACAACGGCGAACACGGTCTCGCCGCAGTCGCCGGTCTGCAACCAGATTGCATCGTTCTCGACTACAAATTGCCGGACATGGACGGCGAAGAAATTCTGGCTGCCCTGGCCGGACCGGACGGCCTCATGCCATGCGCCGTGGTGATGCTGACGGGTCCCAGCAACGTCGCCACGGCGGCGCGATTGATGCGCGCTGGCGCCCTCGACACCTTGAGCAAAGACCGCCTCGACGAAGACAACCTGCGACGCGCCGTCGATGGTGCGGTACACCGTTTCCAGCTGATTGCCGCTCAGCGAACGACCGATGCGCGCAATGCCCAACTCGCCGCCATCGTCGCAGCGTCCACGGATGCCATCATCAGCGTCGGCATGGCTCGGCGGGTGTTGACGTGGAACGCCGGAGCAATGGAACTTATCGGCTATGGCGAAGCCGAAGTGGTGGGCCGCAACGTCGACGATCTGATCGTTCCGCAAGAGCTGCAAGCCGAGCTGTTTCAGATCTATGACGCCGTCGAGAACGGGCGACAATCCGTTCTGTTGCAATCGGAGCTCCGTCATAAAGACGGATCGCGAATTCCTGTGGAACTCACCGTCTCGCCAATCGTCGGCGAGCGTGATGGGGTGCGCGGCTTCTCCGTCGTGTTTCGCGACATCAGCGAGCGCCTGAGAACGGAAAAAGCCGTGCGCCGCAGCGAGTCGCAGTTGCGGCTGTCGCTGAAGGCGGCCAATGCCGGGGTATGGTCTTGGGACCTTGCCGACCGTTCCATCTATTGGTCGCCGGAAACGTTCGCACTGTACGCTCTGACGCCCAGCGACGCGCCACCCACCATCGAGGAGTGGGGCAGGCTCATCCACCCAGACGATCGAGGCCACGTCGAAAACGCTTCGCGCGATGCCATTGTGGGCCGCGTGGGCGAGTTCCGGTGCGAGTTCCGCGTTATCGCTCAGGATGAAAGCGTTCGCTGGATCGAGGCTGTCGGCAGCGTGGACCGCGACGAGAACGACAGGGTCGTGCGCATGTCCGGGATCAACACGGACGTCACACATCGAAAAGGTATCGAACATGCCCTCGCAGCCAGCGAGGCCTACAACCGCCGCCTTTTGGAAGCGAGCCCCGATTGCCTCAAGTTCATCGACCTCGACGGTCGTGTTCAGAAGATGAACTCCAACGGTCAATGCCTCATGGAGATCGATAACTTCGAGACGGTGTGCGGCCAACATTGGCAAAGCCTGTGGCCCGACGAGAGCCGGTCCCTCATCGAGGACGCGATCACAGACGCTCTGGCAGGCACAACCGGGCGGTTCGTCGGGTTCTGCCCGACCGAGAAGGGGACCCCCAAGTGGTGGGACGTGGCGGTCAATGCCGTTCCGGGCGTAGACGGCAGGCCAATCGGCCTGCTCGCCGCCTCCCGCGACATCACCGAGCGCAAGCGCACGGATGAGCAAATCCAAGTGCTCGTGCGCGAGGTCACCCACCGCTCCAAGAACCTGTTGGGCGTCGTCCAGGCCGTCGCCCGGCAGACGGTCACTCACTCGACGCTCGAGACGTTCGACAGGAGTTTTTCCGAACGCATCAACGCGCTGGCCGCGAGCCACGATCTTCTGGTGGCCTCCGACTGGCAAGGCGTGGATCTCGCCGAACTGGTGCGCTCGCAACTCCAGCCGTTCTGCGGCGAGATCGATGCACAGATTCGTCTGCATGGGCCCGATGTCCGCGTCTCCTCGGCTGCGGCTCAGACCCTCGGCATGGCGCTACACGAACTCGCCACCAACGCAGCCAAGTACGGTGCGCTGAGCCGTCCAGACGGGCAGGTCGAGATCGTGTGGGACATGAGCGGCACATGTGCGGATCGCGTATTCACGATGACATGGCTCGAACTGAACGGCCCACCTGTAACGGCGCCAGCCCGTCGCGGCTTCGGCACGACCGTGGTGAGCCACCTCGTCAAGTCCAGCCTCGAAGCCGAGGTCAGGCTCGACTACGCACCATCGGGCGTGGTTTGGCGGATCGAATGCGGTTCGGCCCGCGTCCTCGACGCGTGAGGTGACGGCAGGCCAACTGCCGTGGCGCCACTCACCGCCACATGGGCCGCGAGCGGGTCAATCGGCTGAATTTTCGGCGAGTTTTCCCAAGGCGGCGGGGCCTCGGGCCGTACTGGTGCGGTCGAGAGGACTCGAACCTCCACGCCTTGCGGCGCTAACCCCTCAAGCTAGTGCGTCTACCAATTCCGCCACGACCGCAACTCGTGTACGAGCGGGCTCGTGAGTAGCAGACCAATGGGGGCCGGACAAGCGGCAATGACGCGTCCTTTTCATTGACCGCGCTGCTTTGGCCGGGGAAAAAATCTCTGGTTTCCCGCAAGGTCGCGCCCGTGGCGCGGCCGTCCGGGATCTGTCCCGGTGCGACAGGGGCTCCGACAGCACCACGTCTTTCGACGATGCTCCTGCATCACCTTTGCACACGATCATCACCGGGAAAGGCCCCGGATCTGCGCATGGACCCTGCGGGCCCATGTTGCGTCCGGGGAACCAGAATTGTTATGGCGGCCACCGACACCCCAACAGCCCCTTCGCACTCTGCGCATCCCATCCGTTTGTTTTCCGGCGAACGCGACGTCCTCCACGCCGATGATCTCTGGCGATTTCAGCGCCGTGGTCATAAATGTCAGACATGATCGCGCAGACCGACACTCCCCTCATGCCGTGCCCGCACCCTGTGGTCGAATGGTGCGTGAGCGATGCGCCCGTGGACTACGCGACCGCCCTGGCGGTGATGGACGCGCGGGTGGCCGCAATCCTCGCGGGCGAGGCCGCCGAACTCGTCTGGCTGCTCGAGCACCCGCCCCTCTACACCGCCGGCACCAGCGCGCAACCCCAAGATCTGCTCGAACCCAACCGCTTTGCGGTGATTCCGGTCGGCCGGGGCGGCAAGTACACCTACCACGGTCCTGGCCAGCGCATTGCCTACGTCATGCTCGATGCCCGGCGTCGTTCAGGTGATGTGCGGGCCTTCGTCGCGACGCTGGAAGCTTGGATCATCGACACGCTGAGGGCGTTCAACGTCCAGGGCGGCACGCGTCCCGATCGGGTCGGCGTCTGGGTCCGGCGGCCGGAGCGTGCGCCCGACGCCGAGGACAAGATCGCGGCCATCGGCATTCGCCTGCGCCGCTGGATCAGTCTGCATGGCATCAGCGTGAACGTGGAACCGGAGTTGGCGCACTTCGAAGGGATCGTGCCGTGCGGCATTGCGCCGGGCATTCACGGCGTCACCAGCCTTGCCGACCTCGGCCGCATCGTGACGATGGCGGAGGTCGACATGGCGCTCGCAGCCGCGTTCGTGCGCGTGTTCGGACCGATCCGGCGCGTCGACGATGTTGCAAACGGCTCAGCCGCGCTTGCCCGACGGTGATTGGGCCGGAGGCGGCAGTGCTGGCGGTGTCGTGGCGCCCGGTGCGGCTGGGGTTTCTTCGGGCTGGTCGTAGTAGAGGAAGCCATCCTCGATCGAGACGATCTCGGTGCCTTCGACCAGCTCGTATTCATCTTCCTCGTTGTCGTTGAGGCGGATGACGCAACCCTTGAGGCAAATGTTTTCCAGCACCTGATTGGGTTTCAGCTGGTGATCGACCTTCTTGGCACCGTCCTCCTCGATGACCGAGATGCGGTGCTCTTTGTCATCCCGGTTGGTCACGGAGACCGCCGCAGCCGGAGTCACGAGGCAAACGACTGCCGAAACAAGGCCAGCGACGACCAGCACCGTGTGCGCCCGAAAGTTCATGCAGGGCTCCATCCTTTTTACGCGGCTCGTTCTAGAACATTTACCGGCTCTCGGGTGCGTCAAAGTTGCCGCAGCCTATCCGCTCGGGCCATCTTTCGTCTCCCAGCAGGCTATTTCGTCAAAAAATGCCACACACCGTCCGCACCGATACCGATCCGCCACGAACCGTAGCGACCCGCCACCTGCATGGCGGCAACCTCTGCCGGCGCAACGAGCCGCGACAGCTCCGCTGCGCGCTCGGGCGACAATCCCAGCACGCCGGTTTCGACGAAATGCGGCCAGACGTAAACTCGATTGTTTTCCAAGTCCCGCCCGAGGGGTAGAGCCACCCAGCCGGCCTCGAGGATCGCAGAGAGCGCGGCCAGCACGTCCCGTCCCTCGCCGTCGGCCGACAGCGCCTTCAGATGGGCAATCGGGTCGCCGACACCCGTGTCGGCGATGACCGGTTTGATCTCATTCAACTCGATCGCCGTGCGCAGGTCCTCGAGCTGCCCCGAGCGCGCCGCGGCCAGGATCGCCTCGCGCATCTCGACGACGGGCGCGGGCAGGCCAATCGTGCCGTACCCAACCGGGTTGCCGACCTCTCGGGCAGGTCGTGCCTTCGAAGGCGGTCGTTGCGACAGAGCGGGTCGGGTGGCATCCATCGCGTGGACAAGCACCGTCGCCGCCAGTAGGAATACGGCGGCGCAAAAGACCGAGCGATTGGAGCCGGGCGCCATTGGGGAGAGTCCTGTTGACTGGTTCGCGCCAAACTAGCCGGCAGTGCCCGGCTCGCGCAATCGCTGCGGTCTACGAGTGCGCGCCGCCATCGCGCGCCGCGCGTGTAGGTGCGTGCCAGTGTATCGCCGTGCGGAACACCCGATGATCTTGATTCCCAACCCGTTCATTCTGCCGATCGGTTTTCTCATCGGCGTTCTGATCTCGTTGCCGATCGGACCGATCAATCTTCTGGCCTTGCAGCGTGCGGTGGAGCGCGGCTTCTTCGGTGGCCTCGCGGCCGGCATCGGCATCATGATCGGCGATGGCTTGATCGCGTTCGCGGCTGCCATGGGCGTCAACGCCGTTTCGGGCGCGGTCAAGGAATACCGCACCGCGATCCAGATCATCGGTGGTCTGGCCTTGATGGTGGCGGGCGCCAAGCTGTTTCTGACCGTGCCGAAGTTCGCCAGTCATCACGAGACCGAACGCGCGACACTGGGCGACTATGTCTGGGACATGCCGCAGTTTTTTGCCCTCACCATCACCAACCCGAGCGCCGTTCTGGGCCTGATTGCGGTGTTCGGCGGCGTCAGCTCGTTCGTCGAAGTGTCGTCCCACATCGACGTGGTGGTCATGGTGGCGTCGATCATGGGGGGCAGCTTCAGCTATTGGCTGGTCGTGTCCCGGTTGATCAGTGGCATCCGCCACACGCTGGACGAGGCGCGGATGGCGCACCTCAACAAGATTGCCGGGCTTGTTCTGATTGGTTTTGGCGTGCTGCTGATCGGCGAGATCGGCTTCAAACGGTGGCGCTGAGCGCCGCCGCTCGCGAGAGCCTCATTGGCGCATCGTATCGAGCGAAAATTCGCCCGACTTGATGCGCGCCCCCAGGCCCGACGTCATTTTGGCGACATTGTCCTCGCCGTAGACCGCGACGAGATCGCTCAAGGCCGTGTAGAGTGCTGCGTACGCGAGAAGCTCGGGTGCGATGCCGCTCGCCGTGCCATCCTCCCACGCCTCGAGAATATAGTTCAACGCGCGCAGGCTATCGTCATTGCTCTCGGCCAAATTCATCGTCGACATCTTCGGTAGGCCCCTTGAACCGTGTCGTCTCCATTGCGCCCCGCAGGAGACTGCCGCCGGCGTTTGTGCCGCAAGCAATTTTCATTGTCTACCACACGCGCGTGGATTGAGCACCGATGCGCGCCATTCACGGTGAATTCGTGTGTTCTGGTTGCATCACGGCACCGTTTTGACCAGACCGTCGGCGAGCTGTGCGCCTTCCGTGAGAAAGCGATTGATCGCGATTTTGGCAGTCGGTGTACACGATTGATACGTGCGGCTGTAACTGCGATAGCCGTCGTTGAAACTCTTGGTCAGTTTGGCACGCCGCATCGGCGACGTGCCCTCGCCCTCGATGAGATCGCGCATGCGGTCGCGCCAGAGCTGGCCGTCGTTGTTGCCGCACAGCTCGCGCAAATAATGCACAGCGCCCAGAATTTCCGACAAGCGCGTCAGCTTCTCGTCATACGGTTTCATCTCGGGTTGCTGCGCGGTGGCCGCTGGCGATTCCGCCCCAAAAAGAAGCGTGGCGGCGAGCAGCGTCCAAAATCGAGACGCCGACACGCCACGTCCTCCGCATCGTGCGACCACCGTTGCGCGCAACTGTGTCGAAAAGGGTTCCATTGACTGGGATACTATCCCGATTCTGGACATCGCGATGACGCCTCATTGCGCAGGCGCAGGCGCAAGCGCCAGTTCAGCTGCTCTCTCGATGAAGGCAGCCGTGCCCGGTGTCATAGGGAGCGTCCCCAGATCAGCGAGGCGCCAGAACCGGGCCGCCGCCGCATCGCTGGAAGCGACGGGTTCGCCGGACTTCCACACCCCCCAGTAGACGGCGATCACATAATGCACGCTCAGAGCGCCGGCCGCATCCCGCCCGATGACATCGTGCACGTCGAGCACGCCACCGATGCGCACCTGGCAGCCGGTTTCCTCCGCCACCTCGCGCTGAGCGGCCGTGCGGGCTGTCTCACCGGGCTCGATATGGCCACCCGGAAAACTCCACAACCCCGTGAAGGCCCCCTTGGCGCGTTGGATGAGCAGCACTTCGCCGTCGCGGAAAATCGCGGCGCTGGCGCCGCAGCGGGGCCACTCGGTACGGCGTTGGGGGCTGTTTGTCATGCGTGTGTCGACACCGGTCGTTTCAACCCCAGATTTTCGCGCAACGTCGCGCCCTTGTAGTCTTTCTGGAAGAGACCGCGCCGTTGCAGTTCGGGGACGACGAATGTCGCGAAGTCCTCATAGCTCGTCGGCACGGAGGCCGCCCCCACGACGAAGCCGTCGCACGCAGGTGTCGTGAACCACTCCTCGAACTTGTCGGCCACCTCCTTGGGGCCTCCGACCCAGGGCGGCGGCAGCTTGCCGCGACGCGTCACCGTGATGAAATCGCGCGGCGTCGGTTTGCGGTCGGTGATCGCTTGCAACACGCGATCGCGACCCGATTGCGTGCCCGTGAACTGGGCGAGTTCGGCGTCGGTGAACGGCTCGTCGAGCGGCTTGGACCCGAAGTCGAAGTTGGTCGCCTCCGACAGCAGCATCAGGCTGTCGACTTCGAGCGGCAGCGTCTCGATGAAGGCGAACTTGTCCTCGGCCTCGGCCTTTGTTGCCGCGACCACCGGGTGGCAGAGCGTGCAGATTTTGATCTGATCGGGATCGCGCCCCTGTTTGGCCGCATCCGCTTTGAGATCGGCATAACCCTTGGCCGCCGCATCGATATGGGGGTTCGACACGAAAATAAGCTCGCCCCATTCGGCAGCAAAACGCCGGCCACGCCCGGACTGGCCGGCTTGAATGACCACCGGATGGCCTTGCGGCGAGCGCGGCACGGTGAACGGCCCGCGCGACCGGAAGTGCTCGCCTTCGTGATCGATTCGTTTGACCTTCTGTGGGTCCGCGAACCGTCCCGTCTTGCGATCGACGATCAGCGCGTCGTCCGCCCAGGTGTTCCAATGACCCAGCACCACCTTCATGAATTCATCGGCGCGATCGTAGCGCGTGTCGTGATCGATGACGCGCGGCAGTCCCATGTTCTGCGCCTCGACGTCGTTCATCGACGTGACGACATTCCACGCGGCGCGGCCCTTGGTCATGAGGTCGAGCGTCATGAACATGCGCGCCACATGGTAGGGCTGGTAGTAGGTGACCGAATAGGTCGAGCCGAGCCCCAGGCGCGTTGTCGACATGGCCATCGGCATCAGGCAGGCGATTGGGTCCATCTTGACGCAGCGGATGCCATGCTCGACGGCTTCCGCAAACCGGCCGCCGTGAAACTCGGGCATGCCTAGTCGGTCGTCGAAGAAGGCAATCTGGAACTTCGCGTCTTCGAGCACGCGCGCAATCTTGGCATAGAACTCGGGACTGGAGAAATCGAGCCGTGAATCGGGATGCCGCCAGGAGCCCGCGAAATTCGAGCAGTTCTGCGCCTGCAGAAACCCGACCATGATCATATCGCGCATTCTGCCGCTCCTTCGTCACCCATCTCAGTGGGGCCGGGCGTCGATGTGTCGGCATCGACGCGCGCTCGCAACTAGTGGTGTTTCCTCGCCGGTATCGTGTAGCGTTCGCACAGCCCGAAGGGCGGTGAATGATCTTGCTCGCGGCCGTGTGCGATGGGCAAGCAAAAAGGCGAGAGGGAGTGAGATGCGGGCAAGCAGGAGCGCGGCACGTGCAACGCCGCAGCCGGCAAGGACGGCTGGCGCGAGGTCGAGTCGGCACTGATGGCACCCGCACCCGAGGCGCAGCAAACGCGCGACACCCTTTTCTCGCCCTTTCGGGTGCGCGCCTTCCGCTTTCTGTGGACAGCCGACCTGCTCACCGCGTCGGCAATCGAGATGGAGATCCTGATCCTGGGGTGGTACGTGCTCGTTGAAACGGGCTCTGTGGTGATGCTCGCGGTGCTGGGCGCCATGCCCTACATCGGCACGTTGTTCGCGCCCGCGGCCGGCATGATCGGCGACCGGATCGGTCTGCGTCGACTGCTCATCGCCATGCGGGCATTCTACTTCTGCTTGGCCGCGACATTGGCGGCACTGGCGTTCCTGGGTCAGCTCAGCCCGATCATGGCGATCGCTTTTGCCGGCGTGTCGGGCCTCGCGCGCTCGTCCGATATCGGCATGCGTTCGGCACTTTGCGCGGAGATCATGCCGATCACCCTGCTGATGCGGGCCATGGGGATCTCACGCACGACGGCGGATTCGGCACGCGCCGTCGGCGCGCTGACGGGTGCGGGACTGTTTGGCCTGCTCGGCATTGGTCCAGCTTATCTCGTGGTTGCGAGCTGCCACCTGCTCGGATGCCTGTTGACCTTCGGCGCCCGGAGCGGGCCAGCGGCGAGCGTCGATGGCTTGCCTGCCGTGACGCTGACGCGGCCCTCGCCGTGGCGCGAAATTATCCTGGGCCTCGCCTATGTTTGGCGCACACCCCATCTCATGGCCGCAATGTGGCTCGCCTTCCTCGTCAACCTGTGCGCCTTCCCTCTGACGAGTGGACTTCTGCCGTACGTGGCCCGTGAGATTTACAGTCTCGATCAGAACGGTCTCGCGCTCCTGGTTGTCTGTTACGCCCTGGGCTCCCTCATTGGCTCGCTGACGGTCAGTATCTTCGGCGCGCGCATACGAGCGGGGCGAACCACGATGGTGACGGCTGTCGTCTGGTATGCGCTGCTCGCCCTCTTTCCCCATGTGCCGAACCAAGGGGCGGCCATGGCGATGCTGGCCATCATAGGGCTTACGCAGAGCCTGTGTATGGTGCCGATGGCCGCCATGTTGATGCGCACCGCGAGTGTGGAATACCGCGGCCGCGTCATGGGCGCGCGCATGTTGGCGATCAACAGCTTGCCGTTCGGCCTGCTCGCGGCAGGACCACTCATCGAGCACATAGGCTTTCGCGTCACGATCACGCTCTATGCCTTGTTCGGGCTGCTGCTCGTGATCGTCATCGCGATCGGTTGGCGGCGACACCTGTTCCCGATCGATGCCCCGGCCAATCGGCGATGACGGGCGGTTGGGCTCAGCGTCGGTACTGCACGAGGGCTGACTTGGTCGCCATTTGGTCGTAGAGCCCACGGGCGCGATAATTGACCTCCTCCGTCATCCAATAGGTGCGCGTGCACTGGCGCGCGTCGGCCTCCGCGTAGACCGCTTCGATCAAGGCACGGCCGATGCCTTTGGCGCGCAGATCGGGTTGGACGAACAGGTCTTCCAGACAACAGTAGTGCGTCGCCGACCAAGTCGAGCGGTGAAACAGCACGAGGGCAAGGCCCACCGGCACGGCATCCGCACCGACAGCTACGAAGCCGATGTGACAATCTTCGGCGCCGGCCATCAGACGCTGCCACGTCAACTCGATCACATCCTCGGCGACCGTCGCTTTGTAAAAGGTGATGTAAGCCTCGAACAGCCGCAGCCACGCGGCCTTATCCTTGGCCGCGATGCGGCGCACGGTAATCGACATGGGCGTCCTCCGGCAAAACTCTTACAGCAAGACCAGCGTCGCCAAGCCCAGGAAGGCGAAGAACCCGACGATATCCGTCACCATCGTCACGAACACACCCGAGGCCACGGCGGGATCGTAACCGAACCGGTCGAGCGCCATCGGGATCAAAATGCCGGCAAGCCCTGCGGCCAGCAGGTTGAACGTCATGGCAGCTGCAATGACGAAGCCGAGCAGCCCCGGGCCGAACCACACGAGAACCACCAGCGCCATGACGGAGGCGAAAATCAACCCATTCAAAATGCCCACCGACGCCTCGCGCAGGATCACGCGTTGGGAGTTGTAGGGTCCAAGTTGCTGGGTCGCGAGCGCGCGCACGGTGACCGTCATCGTCTGCGTGCCGGCGTTGCCGCCCATCGAGGCGACAATCGGCATCAGGACGGCAAGCGACACCATCTGCTCGATCGAGGCGTCGAACAGCTTGATGACCGAAGAAGCGAGCAACGCCGTCAGGATATTGATGAACAGCCACAGGAAACGGCTCTTGACCGTCTCCAGAACCGTGTCGGCGAGGCTTTCGTCACCGACGCCGGCGAGGAAGCGCAAATCCTCTTCCGTCTCTTCGCCGATGACTTCGACCACGTCGTCGACGGTGACGACACCGACGAGGCGCTGGTTGGCGTCGACGACGGGAGCCGACTTGAGGTCGTAGCGTTCGAAATGCCGGGCCACTGCTTCCTGGTCGTCGGTCGCCAAGACGACGTGCCGGTCCGCATCGACGATCTGATCGACGCCGACGCTGCGCTTGGAGCGCAGCAGACGCGACAGGTCGATGCTGCCGATGACGCGAAAGGTCGGATCGACGACGAAAATGTCCGAGAACGTCTCGGGCAAGTCGTCGGCCTCGCGCATGTGGTCGATGACTTGGCCGACGTTCCAGAACGGCGGCACGGCCACGAAATCCGTCGTCATCAGACGACCGGCCGTCTCCTCGGCGTATTCGAAGTTGCGCTCGAGCGCGGCGCGGTCGCCCGAGGGGATCTGCGCAAGCACATCCTGCTTGTCGGCCTCTTCGAGGCTTTCCAGAACGTAGGCCGCATCGTCCGTGTCGAGCTGTGCGACCACGGTCGCCAACTCGGCATTCGACAACGCCTCGGACAACTGGTCGCGAACGCTGGGTTCGAGTTCCGACAGCGCTTCGGGATCGAACGTCGTCCCCAAGGCCCGAATCAGTGGCACCCGCTCGTCGGGGTCGAGCAACTCGATCAGGTCGGCGAGGTCGGGCGCCATCAGGTCGCCAACGAGCGCACGCACCTCGTCGGATTTATGGGCGTCCAGCGCGTCGCGAATCGCGTTGAGCCGTTCGGCGCTCGGGCGCACGTCCGGCGTCGGCGTTATCGGGTCTGCAACGGGTTCCTGCATGCGCGCGGCCTCGTCACTTGGAAGCATCCGATCGAGCCGAAGGGGAATACCGTTTCAGCAGGTTCGTTTCGAGGGTCACGCGCCCGCCAATTCGACGCCGAGCCAGCCCAGCATATGCCGGTAATGGTCCCAATAGCGTCGACGCAACGGCGCAATCACCCTGCCCACTGATTTTACGCGTTACGCGACGCTCGACGCGAACCGGCCGTTCGGCGCCCCCTCGGGCTTACAGCGACTCCGCGCCGAGGCAGCATTTCTTGTGTTTTTTGCCGCTGCCACAGGGGCATGGATCGTTGCGGCCTACTTTGGGGCCTTGCCGCACCATCGTCACGCCGGGCGCTGCATGATGATGCCCATGGTGGTCGTGGCTGTGATCGTGATCGCACATCACGCCGTCATGATAGTGCTGGTGGGCGTGAACCTGCTGGGGCGCATCGGGTTTGGCGCTCGCCGCGCCGGCCGGCCGATCGGCCGACGTCGTGCTTTCAGACGTCATGTGCTGGGGCTCCTCGGACGGCTGCCGCGTTAGATTCGTGGTCTTTATCACGGGGCCAAAGCCATTGGGAACCGAAGAAGCGACGGTTGGGGCGGGTTTCGAAGCCGAGGGGGAAAGCGGTGCGCGGCATTGCGGCGGCATTGCCGGTCGCGGTTTGGTGCTTTAACTAGCCCCATGACCGACATGATCCTGATCATCGACTTCGGCTCGCAGGTGACGCAGCTCATTGCGCGGCGCGTGCGCGAGGCTGGCGTCTACTCCGAAATCGTGCCCTTCAACAAAGCCGAAGGGGCGCTCGAGCGGCTGCGGCCCCGCGCCGTGATCCTGTCGGGCGGGCCAGCGAGCGTCACCGAAATGGGAACGCCCCGGGCGCCTGACTGGGTGTTCACCTCCGGCCTGCCGGTGCTGGGCATCTGCTACGGCGAGCAGACTATGGTCGCGCAGCAGGGCGGCGAGGTGGAGGCTGGGCATCATCGCGAGTTCGGCCGCGCCGAGATCGAAGTGACGCAGGATTGTGCGCTGTTCGAGGGCGTCTGGAAGACGGGCGATCGCGATACCGTCTGGATGAGCCACGGCGATCGGGTGACGCGCCTGCCGGAGGGATTCCGCGTCGTCGCCGTCTCAGCGGGCGCCCCGTTTGCCGCCATCGCCGACGAGGCGCGCAAGCTCTATGCGGTGCAATTCCACCCCGAGGTTGCGCACACACCGCGCGGGGCTGCCCTCATCCACAACTTCGTGCATCGCGTGGCGGGCCTCACCGGCGACTGGACGATGCGCCACTTCCGCTCCGCCGAGGTCGAGAAAATCCGCGCCCAGGTCGGCACGAGGAAAGTCATCTGCGGCCTCTCGGGCGGCGTGGACAGCGCAGTCGCCGCCGTCCTCATCCACGAGGCGATCGGCACGCAATTGACCTGCATCTTCGTCGACCACGGCCTGCTCCGACAGGACGAGGCGGCCGAGGTCGTCTCGCTGTTTCGCGGCGCCTACAATATCCCGCTGATCCACATCGATGCGCGAGACCGTTTCCTGGGCGCGCTTGCCGGCGTCACCGACCCGGAAAAGAAGCGCAAGATCATCGGCGGGCTCTTCATCGAGGTGTTCGAAGCGGAAGCCAAGACAATCGGCGATGCGAAGTTCCTGGCCCAGGGCACGCTTTATCCCGACGTGATCGAGAGCGTGTCGTTCACCGGTGGACCGTCGGTGACGATCAAGTCACATCACAACGTCGGCGGATTGCCCGAGCGCATGAACCTCTCGCTGGTCGAGCCGTTGCGCGAGTTGTTCAAGGACGAGGTGCGCGCGCTCGGCCGCGAGCTGGGACTGCCGGAGGCGTTCATTGGACGCCATCCGTTTCCGGGTCCCGGGCTCGCCATTCGTTGCCCCGGCGAAATCACGGTCGAAAAACTCGACGTCCTGCGCAAGGCCGATGCGATCTATCTCGACGAGATCCGCAAGGCTGGGCTCTACGATCAAATCTGGCAGGCGTTCGCGGTGCTGTTGCCGGTGCGCACCGTCGGCGTGATGGGCGATCAGCGCACTTACGAGCACGTCTGTGCGCTGCGCGCCGTCACCTCGACCGACGGCATGACGGCCGACTTCTTCCCCTTCCCCTACGACGTGCTCGGCCGCATCGCCACCCGCATCGTCAACGAAGTCCGCGGCATCAACCGCGTCGTCTACGACGTGACGTCAAAGCCGCCGGGCACGATCGAGTGGGAGTGAGGGTGTTCAAGGCGACGATTGAGCAGCGCGCACTTCCCGCGTAGGTTGGGTCAAGCTCTGCACTATGCGCGACCCAACCTACGCGGGCCGAACCATGCGATATCGTCGCGCCAAGATTGCCGGAGCCAGCTACTTTTTCACCGTCGTGACCCACGGAAGGCGACCCATTTTCAACGACGCTGAGACCGTTGCTCTCTTCGAGAACGCCCTGAGCCGTATCAAAATCAGACACCCCTTCGACATCGACGCCTTCGTCATATTGCCCGATCATATTCATATCATTTGGACGCTTCCGGAGGGCGACGCCGATTTTTCGCTGCGATGGCGTCTCGTCAAAGAAGCCTTCACGAAGCGTTTCGTGCGCGCGCATCAGCCAATCGAGCGGAATGCGAGCCGTCATTCCAAGGGTGAGCAGGACGTTTGGCAGCGACGATTTTGGGAGCATGTCATCCGCGACGACGCCGATTTTGCGGCTCACCTCGACTATATTCATTACAATCCCGTGCGGCATGGTTTGGTGACGGCCGCACGAGATTGGCCTCATTCGAGCTTTTCCGATTGGATCGCTCGCGGCGTTTACGAACCCCATTGGGGCTCGAACGACATGCCCCCGCTGCCGGATTGGGCCGTGCGTGGGGAGTAAAGTGTGATGGATTGCCGTAGGTTGGGTCATGCGCAGCGCGACCCAACAGCTACAGCCGCTACGGAACAGAGAAGTGTTGGGTCGCGCGAAGTGCAGGGCTTGACCCAACCTACGGGGCTGCTGGCTCAGTCGACTGATCGGGTTCGTAGGCTACTACGCAGTCGCTCGAACAGCTTCGTCAGCCAGCTATCTGCACAGTCATCACGGTCAAGTCCTGCGTTCCGCCATCGCTGTATCCAGTCAGCCAATTCAAAATCGTCGAAGCGCATCCTCGCTATCACCGTATGTTCAATCAGCCGCTCAAGGTCGCGCAAAACCGTGAACCCGACCATCGGGCGAACCATGCTGCCGGGATGCTCGTCGGGCCAATGGCGAGTGCCCAATGGAAATCGCCCCGTCCTGCACGGTATGCACTTATGTATTGGTGGTGGTGGTTTTCGCCGAAGTGGGCGACTGGATAGTCTTCAACTAGGGCCTGTCGTCAGTTGATGCGAGTCCGTTGAGCAACAGCGGACAGAAAATCGGGCTCCGTCGCCGCTGATGTCGTCAGTTTCGGGATTCCCAAA